>CAZJDM010000010.1:0-48198 GCA_964544765.1 uncultured bacterium | reverse complement strand
TGTGCTCCTAAAATCGTCGTAAAAAAGAAAGAAATTAGAGTTTAATACTATAATGTAATTAATTATGAATTTAATTCTGGATATTGTGATGTTAGTGTCAATTGGAGAAGCAAGTGCTGTTTTAGGAGTTTCAATATCAACACTTCGTAGATGGGAAAAAGAAAAACGTTTAATTCCTGCTTGTCGTACCTTAGGTGATCATCGTCGTTATAATCTAAATGTGTTACAGGATTTAATTCAGGGTGTAAGTGATAACCAAGATGTAACCGTTTGTTATGCGCGAGAATCTGGGCATGATCAGCGAAATGACTTTACTTCGATAATAGGCAAAGCAAAATTCATGGGCAGGTACGGTATAACTCCCCATGAGAGTGCTGCCATGGCAATTGCCAGACGTGCTCAAAGATATAAAGAAAAGGTCCCGGCCCATAACGCCTGTGAGCCACTTGCAAAGATGGCTCATCAGCACGTATGGAAGAGCTGGTCTTTAATATGTAAAGATAAGGTGATTAAGAAAAAAGGTCATCATATTTTTTACAATTGGCGATCTTTACAGGATGCCACAGGTTTTATCCTCCAAAAGTATAAATCTTATGGTGAGATCTTAGTATCTAAGACTTGTGGAACCAAGGTGTGAATCCTTGGCGCTAGATGGGACAGCTGTTCGCCCATCGATGTTTAAACCTATTTAGGTAGGTTTGAGTAGGTTTTTAGGAACGGTTACAAGAAAATATAGAAATGTATCATAAATACATCAAAGAAGCCTCGGGCCTTGAAAAAGCTGAATTAGTATACTCCTTAAGATTTGTGGATGATAATGAAGCAGATGAAATCATCAACAAACATCTATCAAACGATCCTAATAAATGGGTTCGCTTGGAGGCTGCTAAAGCTTTAATATTAAGAAAACCATCTCAGGAATACATTGATATGCAGGTTCAAAGGATGATAGAGGATAAATCTGCTCTCGTACGAAGCGCTTTATTAAACTACTTAAAAAAGTTCCAAAAAGATTTTCCTAAGATTTTGCCAGGTATTAAGCAACTGTCAGAAAGAGATTCAAACCCAGACGTAAAAAAAGCAGCCCGGTATTTCCTAGCGAGTGTCGTTACTATGCCATAACCACTACTGTGGTGGTGTATTATCGATTTTGCTCCTTTCTTATAGAGTCTACTGCTGTACTTTTTTGTTTAAAATTATAGTAAGTGCAATTATGGACAAGTTTTTTTAAGAGTACTTTGTTATGCTTAAATAGTTTTGTTATTATAAGATTTTACCGGAGTATAAACAATGTATCGATCAGAATCAAAAAAAAAGAAAAGAAGTCTTTCTAATAAGAAAGTTGATACCGTTATAAAGCAGGCAATTCAATATTCAGATACTTCAAATATTCATGAGTTTGCAGTAAAAACGTTAATACGCTCTCATGTTAAACGCCAGCAAACTAAACAAGCAACACTATTATATGAAAAATATCTGAAAAAATATAAAAATTTGCAAATTAAATTAACTTAAACATTATTATAGACTAAATAGACTTCAATCTTCAACCCTCAATAAAATTACACTAAAGATATATTTTTTTATTTCTGCAATTTTAATAAAACACCTAAACTTGGTTTGTTTTAGCAGTACTATACTTTTTCGGTGGTACTTTTAGTAAACAAATTAAACTAAATAAGTTTCAATATTTTACTCGTCATTTTAACTCAAAAGTGTGTTCCTTGGTATCTTTGTATTACTGAGTTGGCATATAAATTGCTTCAGAATTCCAAGAAAATTATCAAATCTAATGAAAGGAAAAAGCATGGAGAGCTTGTCAACAAATAACAATGTAGTTATATCTAAAGTTATTAATCACATTACTGAAGAATTTGCTGAAGAAATTACCCTAGAAGATCTTGCAGAGGTTGCAGGAGTGAGTTCCTTTCAACTTTGCAGAATTTTCAAAAAAAATCTGGGATACTCTCCCGTCCGTTGGTTATGGCTATTTCGTATTCAACTTGCATACGAATATATTGCTTTAATTCCAGAGTGCTCATTAACAGATATTGCTTTCTCATGTGGTTTTTCTAGTAGTGCTCATTTTTCTAGAGTTTTTCGGAAAATATATGAAATATCACCATCAGACTTTCGTAAGCAGAACCTACTATCTAATGATATTCAAGATAACACGGATATTTTTCAAATTCTTAGTGGAGAACTAAAGGTTGAACAAGTTATCCAGAATTTGAACTGTATGGTTCAAATTTAAAGCCCATTCACAATGGCATCTTAAGTTCTATTCATACAGTTAAGTATTGTATTTCAAATTTTAACCGCAGCATTTTTTAAATTTCTTGCCTGATTCACAAGGACACGGATCATTTCGTCCAACTTTAACTGCTTGAGAAGCGGTTAGTACTCCGCATCCACCTTTAAAATGATCAAATTCATGTAAAAATATACGTGCCAAGTAGCCTGTTAGTTTTCGTTGTTTTGCTAGATCATCTTTTACGGTTACCCATTCGGGTCTCATAACTAATATTTCGGGCATATTAGGATATGATAGGCAGGTTTCCGGTTGACCAATATTGGTAGTTGACTGTTTAACAATTACTGGATTGACAAATTCTTCTTTGACTTCCTTTTCATCTACATCCTTAAATTTGATAACAATAACTTTTTCTTGGATGCCTATTTGATTAGCTGCTAAGCCAATACAATCTGGTGTTTTTTCTAACGCATCCCATAATTTTGCCAGTGTTTGCTTTGAGTTACTGCATTTTTTACTCGTTTTGGCTAATTGTTTTTCATCAGTGACAATCAAAGAAGCATTTTGTTTTTCGGTCATATACCTTACCCCTTCCTCCTATGTTCATGACATTGGAATTTCTGACAAAAATTCACTTTTGTCAATGGGTAAATCCAGGTAATTCCAGGTAATCAAATGGGCCTGAAAAATTTATTGTAAAATATAATGCATTTGCTATAATGAACAGGCAGGTGGGGGAGGTAAAGTACCTTCCATATTGGTTGTAACTGTTTAAGGACGCTAGTTGGACGACTATCACGAACAGGATTATTACTCGAATCAATTGATAAGAGATTTTTCCTTTTATATAATTCATATTAAATACCATCATTTAAAATATCAATCTAATCATAGCTTCGATCAAAATCTACGTTTTAATCATAGTTTTTATTTATCTAGATTATCTAACAGGCTCAAAATATGCAGTGGTACTAATTGATGAAGAAAAACGTAGTAATATCCTGTGATTATAAATACTTTCCCATAAATAAATATAACCTTGCAGACCAGGTAAAACGCATTTTATCCATACTTAAAAAGCAACAATACGAATTATCAATTCTCTTCACCGACGATAAGCAGGTCCGTTTATTAAATCGAACCTATCGGAAAATTAATAAATCAACTGATATTTTGTCGTTTAGCCAGCAAGAAGGCGGTTCCTTCCCTAATTCTCATCTATTGGGGGATATTGTTATTTCGGTTGATACTTTAAGAAAAAACGCTAAAATCTATAAAAACACCATAAAATCGGAAATAGATCTTTTACTTATTCATGGAATCTTGCATTTATTAGGTTATGACCATGAAAGATCCACTAAAGATTTTGATACAATGAAAAAACTTGAAATGAAGGTTTTTAATCAAATTAATAAAACATCTTCGCAAACTAAAGGGACTTTATTAAAAAGAAATTTAGGAGGTTCACTTGTCCATCATTGATTTTTCTTTTTTTCAATCTATTGAATTTGTATATACCTTGATAATTATTGGATGTTTGATAGGTTCGGCTTATTTTTCAGCTACTGAAACAGCTCTTACATCACTTACTGAATTAAAGATCAAGCATTTATTGGATCAGGGTAACCCTAAATATAATGTGCTTGAGATACTATTAAGATATCCCCGACGGATATTGACCACCATATTGATAGGGAACAATACAGTTAATATTCTAGCGGCTTCCACCGCAACGGTTTTGGTGGAAAGGTATTTCCATGATTATATTTTAAGTGTGGCAACAGGGGTAACAACTATATGGATTTTGATCTTTGGTGAGATAATCCCAAAAAACTATGCTAGAGCTCATGCTCTAGGGTTTGCTATTCCAGCCTTGAAGGTCCTTAAGTTAGTTTATTATGTCATTTATCCTATTACGATTGTTTTTGTATGGTTAACCAATACAACCATGAAATTTGCGGGTGAATCTAAATCAGATGGTACTAAACAGATTACCGAAAACGAGTTAGAATTTTTGATTAACGTTAGTAAAGAAGAGGGAGTTATCAAAAGGGATACATCAAAAATGTTATCAAGTATTTTTGATTTTGATGACACCATTGTTCGTGAGGTAATGATTCCCCGTACTTCTATAACATCCTTTCCAACCGATGTTGAGATTGATGAAGTACTAAAAGCTATTGAGGAAAAAGGTCATTCTAGAATACCAATATATGAGGAAAGCATTGATAATATTGTTGGTGTTCTATATGCCAAGGATTTGTTAAATTTTCTTCATAAGGGCCAAACTGATAAATTGCAAATTAATAAAATTATCCGTAAAGCTTTCTTTGTCCCAGAAAGTAAAAAAATAGACGCTCTTTTTCAAGAAATGAAACGGGAGAAACTTCATATTGCTATTGTTGTTGATGAATATGGCGGCACAGCTGGGTTAATTACTATGGAGGATTTGTTAGAAGAAATCGTCGGTGAAATTCGTGATGAATATGATCAAGAAGAAGATGATATTGTAAAATTAGCGCCTAAAAAGTTTAGAATTCAGGCATCACTTAATATCGATCAATTTAGGGAGTTTTTTCATTGGGACAAGATTTCTTTCAGTAATAGCAATAACGGGGATGATGAACGATCTGAAGATGAGGATTTAGAAGAAGAAAACGAAGAATTTGATTCGGTAGGAGGATATTTTCTTGCTCAGTTTGGATCATTACCCAAGGTTCGAGATCGTATTACAAACGACTATTTCACTCTGGAAGTAGCAGAGGTTGACGGTAATAGAATTACCAAACTCATTTTATATAAAGCTGGCTACCAATTTGATAAAGAAAATAAGCAAAGGGAAAAAAAAAATAAAAAGATATCTCACGCCTCATTAGATTATGGCAGCGATAGTGATGACAATATGCTTGCCATTCAACGAATATCTGGCTAAAATAATTAAATAAATAGAGTATTTAAAGTATTTGGTATGTAATGAGCGAAGTAAATCCGTTCATTATAATGATGAAACAAAATGCAGTTCTACCCATCATGTGATGGAATAGAAATTGAGAGAAAGGGAGGTCTCAAAAAAGTGAATTCTCTTAATCCAAATATTCGTCTTATTTTGATGTGTCTTTTTTTAATATATTCGTCAAACGGTTATGCTATTTTTGTACAAGGTCTTCATTATAAAGGGGTTTTGATTGGAGATCGATCCGTAGGAATGGGAGGTGCCTTTACAGCAATTGCTGATGATCCTTCTGGGAGTTATTATAATCCAGCGGGATTGGCTTTTTCTCAGTCCAGCGATATACAGGCATCAGTAACAGCGTATAAAAGATCAGTTATAACCTACAAGGATATATTAAAGGGCTTTCCTCAATCTGACTTAGGAAAAGACTATCGTGAGAATCCGGCCGACTTTACAGAATATACTACCCTTCATGCGCCTCCATATGTCGGAGGAATTCAAACCCTGGGTAATTTAAAAATTGGTTTTTCAATTATAAATGATATCAATTCTTCGATTGATCAAAATGATGTATTTAAAGAAGTGCAGATATCTCCTGGGACTGTACATACTTTATATAGAACGTACCAACTTAAAGAGACCAGAACATTGATTGGTCCTTCTTTTGCTTATCGGATTAGAGATGCTTTTAGTATTGGTCTCACTCTCTATTATTATAACTATTCTCTGATTTTTAGTGGTTTTGATTTTGCTATAAGAAATTATGATGCGACATATAATCAAAGTGGAATGATTTCTAAAAATATCTATCTTAATATGAATAATCAGGGATTGATTCCGGTCCTGGGTTTTCAAGCCATGTTAGGAAAACTCTCATTAGGACTCAGTATCAGAAAAGGAATAAATTATAAAGACCAAAATGATTATGTTGGTTCTATGCATAGAACGTATGATGGGAAGGATTATAAAGATAAACAGGATGAAGTTGATGAAGCCAATGCTAAAATAGAAGATGAATCTAAGAAGATAACCGCTCAATTAGGAGAAGGTAGTAATTCAGAGGTTGAAGATCTTGATGGATGGGAAGAAGATAATCCCCTACAAATAAATGCTGGTGCAGCTTTATATGCTACCTCTAGTATACTGGTTTCCGCGGAATACAATTACCATGCAGCTGTTAAACCTGGGTCTGACTTTGATAATGATCGAAAAGCTGTACACAACTGGGCAGTAGGGATGGAATATTATATATCTCCACATTGGCCTTTGCGGTTCGGTGTCTTTTCTGATTATTCGTTTGCACCACCAATTGATCACGACCAATTTAATCAGCTGGAGCATATTGATTATTATGGCGGCAGCTTGTCGATTTCTTGGGCACAAAAAAACTCAAGTATTACTGTAGGTAGTGTCTATCAATTGGGGACAGGAGAGGCTCAAAAAATATCTCCTAGAACTGAAAATGGTAAAACAATACAAGATGTTCAGGATGTTGAAGCTAGAGGTTGGACAATTTTTTACGCTGGTACCTATTCATTTTAAACGGTTTGTTAGGCGATAATAAGCGGTGATAGGTGATAATAAGCGATATTAAGCAATATTAAGCGGCATTATTATCGCTTTCATTCTCAATATCATTATTTTCATTATTATTGATGTAATTTTGAATGTCTTGACGTTTTTCGTGTGGTAAATCAACGAATTGAATTCCCATACCAGGTATAACAAATTTGGGGTTATCTTTATTATGTTCCTGGACCCAAATTACCTTACCTTTAGTAGTAATATTTTTATTAGTACCCGGAATAGTAAATTTCAAAGTAAGGACCTGCTCAATTTTTAAGGGACTTGTTGTGCGGATAAAAACCCCACCAGAGCCAATATTAGCCGCAAAATCAAAGAAATAGTCTCCTTTTAAACTGGCCTTAACTTTTTTTCGTCCCTTAGAGCCCCCCTTTCCTTTTTCTACACTTGAAGCATGAGGATAATAATCAACGGCAAAAGAAATCTCTTTACGTTTAGTTTCTCTTTGAGATTTTTTTATCCCTTTGGATTTGCTGGATTTTTGGGTTTTTGTTTTTTTGGCCATTATATTATCCCCCCAAATATTAAGTTATTTCTGTATTTTGATAATATTTTATGCAAATTTGACCATGAGGTCAATCATTACCCTATTATTACTATTGATCAGATTGACATAATAAATTGAATATGATACGAAACTCGTCGTATGGTAGGTATTGATGACAGTCCAAGTAAATTACTCCCACAAACCAGATTTTTAGCAATTGGGAAAGGAAATCTTTCTAAAGATGTATTGCAGTTGGTGTATCATCCTCTCGCATCCCAGATAATCCCAACGATTCCTGGACAGATTATCTATCAAACTATTATAGATGTTGGGAAAGAAGATTCACTGGAGTTGATTTCCCTACTATCTCCTGAACAGAAGCAAGATATTGCGGATTTAGACTGCTGGAACAAAGATGAATTCTTACCAGGAAAATTTCTTTCTTGGCTTGAATTATATTCAGAGTTAGGTCCTGAATATTTAGTTAGAGCTTTAAAAGAATTAGACTATGAGCAGGTTTCATTGTTTTTTTCCTCCATTATTCGGGTATATATTGAGTCTGATTTTGAGGAACAAGAAAAAAATTTCTATCCTGATGAAGATAAATGCTTTTTAACCCAAGATCGACGATATCAAATAGAAGTGATAACTGAAAAAGAAGAAGAATTATCTTTCATTAAAAAGGTAATAAACATTTTGTATCAAGCAGACTTTGATTACGCGGTAAGATTTCTTGATGAAGTTCGTTTCGCCATGAAATCAAATTTAGAAGAGTTAAGCTATCGGTTTAAGGATGCCAGAACCTCAGAAAAAGGCTTTTTACCTTTTTATGAAGCTACCAAGATATTTTCTCCAGTTAAACCTGATAAGTTGAAGACGAAGTTAACTAAAAACTTTCAAGTCTTAAAGAGTCAAAAAGTTGTACCTGGGACATCGCTTAAAACTCAAGAACACTCTCTTAAGAATTTTTTCTTGATGGCGCTAAGTGATGAACAAATAGGTGAGGATAAATTTTTTGAGATACAAAATGACTTTTTGGCTCTGGTTAATATAGTAGCCTCAGCTAAACAGATTTCTCCAGCTGATGTGAGAAATATTCAAAAAGAATCTAGATTTGCTCAAAATATGGTAAGTTTGAGTTTAGATTATTTAATTACTGATGATCAATCAGATCAAAAACATTTTGATTTATTATCGACATTTGTCAAATCTATCCCTCCAATGGAATTATTCAGACTGGGATATTCCTTGATTTATAACAATAAAAAGAAGTTTATGCAGTTTATTAAAAAGGCAGCAGTTTTTGCTGAGGGCCAGCTTAATTTACTCCTTACAGAAGATGAATATCAACTTTTTGAACAAGTGAGTCAAATAGACCAGATATCATCTGACTCTAAATTATTGGATTTTAATGAAAAAGAAATGCTCTTCCAACCAGAGTCATTAAATGATTTGAATACTTTATTTAAGGATAAGATTATTTTTTATATATATGAACAATGGTTTACGGGAGTTTTAAAGATTAATAAAATATCTTCAGATTCTTCCTATCAATCAGGACTTTTACATCGTTTGTTCTCAACCTCTATCCTTAATTATCAGGTTTCAGGAAGTTTTTCTGTTGATCCCATTAAACGGCAGGATTTAAAAACGATTATTGATAATATGACGGTTTCATCTAATTCTAAGGGAGAAGTAGTAAAGAGCTTTTCTCTGGATCATAAAGATTATTTTAAAAACCTAATTAAGGACTCTTTTGAATCAGATCAAATTATAACCAGGTTTTCTGAATTACTTGATCAATGTTTAAATGATAAATTAAAGGTTTTGGAAGAAGAGCTAAACTTTTTTCCGGAAGATTTGTCTGAATTGGTTCCCAAATATATTACCAACTTTTTTCTAGTATAATATCCTTCAAACACCATTCACGTGTAGTGTTTTTACACTGTAAAGATCCTAAACGATACTTAAAGAGACTGTTTTTCTAATATGATTTTTTAGGTTTGTGTAAAAGGTAGTAACATAAAATAAATATTTTTAGCTAATTAAAATATTGATTAGATTACCGATGAATAGATGGTTTGAAATTTGCATATAGTGACGGTATGAATGCCGTTTATTTATTGTTAATAGCTATTTCTATATCACTGTATAATCTTAACTATAAAAGTATCAAATATAGATTTATAGAGCGTTTAAAAACAACGACAGCTTTAAGTCTTATTACTTATCCTTTGCAAAACTATATATTAAACGAACTAAATTTAAAACAAACCTATGAAGATGAACTTTCTTCTTCTGAAGTGATGTTAATTATTAATAATAGAATTTCTTTGTTTATGAATTATTTAAATGAATATCCTACATCATTTTTTAGATTGAGAGTATTTCCTGCTTCGTTTCAGAGATCATCAAGATTTGGTTCAAGATATGAGTTTTCAACCCGTATCTGTGACCTAAAGGTTCAGTTGTGTAATGTCGTGGGTTTTTATTCACTTTATAATTATACTGTTGAAGATTATCAGTGGTACTCAACGTGGTTTCAAAGTGAGGAATGAGGAGTAAAGGAGTATAGGAAAATTGGGTAATAGACAATCGGGATTTTGCATTCTATTTATTTCGGTATTTGTAGGAGTTTTCTGTTTACTTTTTTTTAGTAGGGTTTTACTAAATCAATGGTATGCCATTTCTTTGATGGATAAATTGAATGATATTTTAATAATCAGCAGTAAATTGCATAATAAAAATAAACCTCTTTCCTCTATACCTGAATCAGACTCATTTATTGCTTCCAAAATTGTACTTTCAAAACCTAGTTCAGATGGTATTGCTAAGTTTTGTTTGAAAATATTACCTCAATATTGTTTTCCATATATACCTAATATGCCTAATATACCTAAGAGTTTACTAATTAAAGATATGGAGATAATTAGATGAATTATCCATTAACTGATAACTCTGACAATTCACAATTAAATGATCAAAGATTATCTAACAGCAAACTTGTTAGACAAAAAGTCATTATTATCTCTATCGGATTTTGTATGGGCTATGTGGTAGCTTTCGGAGTAAATTATTTTTTTCAGGATCAAATGGCTCTTGATGTCAGGGATGATCAAAACATAAATAAAAATCAAAAAGGTCAGAGCGAACAAAAAAATCAAAAAGATCAAAAAACGCAACAATTGAGTTGTTCAGAGGGAAAAACTAATTTTTTTATCCCCGTAACAAAAATGAATTATCCTTTTCATTTTTTCCATAAACAAAAAGAAAAGGAAGAAGCGGGTGATGTAAGTAATAAAAAGACTTTCATGGATTTATTTATTTATATTAAGAATACCAGTCAGTCGAAGGTTTTTGTTTTATCTCAGGATACACCTGTTCAGCAGTTATCAAAGAATACACTTGAGGTTTGTATCCCCTCTCATCTGGTGCCTAGGGCTATTTGGAGCCTTCAAAATGGTTCTATCTTTATGACCAGAGCAACGGGAGTAAAGTTTCCTTCTCATCAGATGTCACTGAACCTTGATTCTGCGCCCAAAGAAAATATTCAGATTTTTAAGAGAAATGAAGAATGGTAAGTACTCGTATGCGGATATTTAGTTATTATCTACTGAAGGTCTATGTATTATTTAGTTTTGTAAGTTATATTTCTTCAATTAATTTAAGGGCGATAATTACCAGTACTGCTATTGAAAGTATTGTTTTGCAAGTTGGTAAGCATAGAGAGTTATCTTACCAGGGTATTAAATCCATTTCTGTTGGTAACAGTAGAATTGTGGAAGTAAAGAAATTTCCTATAGAAAATCAGGTTCTTATTTATGGCATTATGCCAGGCAATACTAATCTAATTATTAAATTCAAAGATAGAAAACCTCCAATGTTAGTGAATGTGATTGTACAACCCTATGAACAAATAGATAAAAAGAAGCGTTTAAAACGATTATTATTAAAGTCTCCCCAACTTATTATCAGTCAATTGGATGATGAATTAATAGTACGGGGTATTTTAGGGGATATCAAGCAGCATAATCTTTTAAAAAAGTTATCACGAGATCATAACATTTCTTTGCATTATTCATTTTCATCGGTTTTATGTAAGAGTATTTATCAACTCATAGTAAAAGAATTAAATACTTTAAAAAGCGGAGAGTATATATTCAATCAACAAAAACCCTGTGTCATAAGTGTTTTAGGTCAGGTTTGGGATCAAGATAAATTTAAAAGTAAGTTAACGGAGTATAAAAAACAATATGAACCAGCTATGAAAATAATTGATTTTACAACCTTGGTCCAAAAGGAACCTCTTTTAATCGAGACCAAGCTTACTTTTGTTATACATACCCAGGGTGTGTTGACAGATATAGGTATAAATCATACTCATCCGGTAAGTTTGGCTAATTTGTATAAATCTTCTTTTGATCTTACCAAAGTACTCAAACCGATGTTGCATACCTTGGAAAAATCAGGTCGAGGAAAAATTGTCAATAAACCTGTTATACTTTCATTAAATGGTAAGAAATCGTCTTTTATAGCTAAAGGAAGTAGTAGGGGTCAACAATCATTTGGAATTTCAGTCAACTTGACAGCTTCTTTAATTAATAGTTCCAGTATATCAACTGAACTAGAAATTGAAATTATTACTCCTGATCCTATCAAAGATAGACAAAGAAACTTTTTTCAAGGAACCCTACTAATTGAGGATGGTAAAACTTTAATGATTAGTGGAATGACTTCTGAACAAACTATGAAAAAACGTAATGGATTTGCCTTTTTATCAAATGTTCCGGTTGTGGGCCTGCTTTTTAAACAGTTGAAAAACGATAATGTCAGGTCTGAACTTACTATTTTTATTACTCAAAAAACCGTAACCAGGATATAACGCGTTTCCCCTGTATAATATCACCTTAAGTTTGACACTACTATCTGGTTTGGTGTAGATTGAGCATCCGGGTGATTTATTATATAGTATAGAAGTTATTATATAATTATATTATGTAGATAGAAGTAATTTTGATGAATCCAATAGATAATCCAAAGGAAACTATGAGTGATAACCTTAATAATAAGTCAATGTTTTTTATGAGAAATTTTGCCATTATTGCTCATATTGATCACGGTAAGTCCACTATAGCAGATCGTTTATTACAGAAAACCAAGACCGTTGGCGATAGAGAGATGCGGGATCAAATGCTGGATACAATGCCTCTAGAGAGGGAGAGAGGTATAACTATCAAAGCACAAACAGTGAGCATGTCTTATAAAGCGAAGGATGGTAATACCTATACTTTAAATTTAATAGATACCCCGGGACATGTTGATTTTACTTATGAGGTGTCTCGAAGTCTAGCGGCATGTGAAGGAGCGCTACTTGTAGTTGACTCATCTCAAGGGGTTGAAGCGCAAACATTAGCTAATGTATATTTAGCTATGGATAATAATGTAAAATTGTTTCCCGTTTTAAACAAGATAGATTTACCTAGTGCCAGGCCAGATGAAATTAAAGAAGAAATCGAAAATGAACTGGCTATTGAGGCAGGTGATGCTGTTTTGTGTTCAGCCAAAACCGGAGAGGGGATAGAAGATATTCTTGAGGCTATTGTTCATAAATTACCTTCACCCGCAGGTAATTCAACCCTACCTTTAAAAGCTCTTATCTTTGATTGTTGGTATGACCCTTATTTGGGAATTGTAACTCTAGTAAAAATTATTGATGGGGAGTTAAAAAGAGGGCAAAAAATAAAGATGATGGCGACAGGTTTACTTTGTGATGTATTGGATATTGGTATATTTAAACCTTCCATGCAAAAACTACCAGCACTTTCTGCCGGATTAGTGGGTTATATTATTACTGGAGTTAAAAGACTGGGTGATCTAAAAGTGGGGGATACCATTACTGATGTTGTTAATCCTACTCCTGATCCTTTTCCGGGTTTTACTGAAGTAAAGCCGATGGTATTTTGTGGTATTTTTCCTTCTGATACTAGTCAGTATCCACTTTTAAAAGATGCTTTAATCAAGTTATCTCTTAATGATTCTTCTATTAGATTTGAACCTGAAACTTCTAGTGCATTAGGGTTCGGGTACCGATGTGGTTTTTTAGGTTTATTACATATGGAGATAATACAAGAACGTCTCGAGCGTGAATATGATTTAGATTTAATAATTACCGCTCCTACCGTTGTTTATAAAGCTTTGTTGAAGGATGGAAAACGAATAAGAATTGAAAATCCTAATGATCTGCCAGATGTGCAAAAGATTGAGTTTATTGAAGAACCTTTTGTCAAATTAACGATTTTTACTCCATCTGAATTTGTAGGTAATTTGCTTCAGTTATGTACTACTAAACGAGGTGTTCAGAGTAAAATGGATTTTCTTGGTTCAAATCGTGTTCATATTGAATATGATATTCCTTTAAATGAGGTGGTTCTTGATTTTCATGACCGTTTGAAGTCGATAACCAAAGGGTATGCTTCTATGGACTATGAAGTCAGTAGGTACGTTCAGTCTGATTTGGTTAAGGTAGATTTCTTGATTAATGGTGAAAGTGTAGATGCTCTTTCTATTATTACCCATCGTGAAAACTCTATTCATAAAGGTAGAGAATTGTGTAAAAAAATAAAATCCAATTTACAAAAACATCAGTTCATAATTGCTATACAAGCAGCGATAGGAAGCAAGATAATTTCTCGTGAGACATTAGGCGCTCTTAGAAAAGATGTAACAGCTAAGTGTTATGGAGGAGATATTACTCGTAAACGTAAATTACTTGAGAAGCAAAAAGAAGGTAAGAAGCGGATGAAAATGATTGGTAAAGTTGAAATACCTCAATCGGCATTTTTATCAATTCTAAAAACTGATAACAGTAATTGAAAAAAAGGTAAAGAATATATATAATTAGGCTTCAATGTGAAGGATAGAATCCTTTTTGGGGTTAGTACATATGCAACACTCGGTTGAGTATTATTTTAGCCAGCTTAATAAAGAAATGTCCTGTGATTCTTATTATAAAGAGATATCAAGAGCTAAGGATGAATTTCTCGATAACACTGGTATTATTCATACAGATGATAGTTTTTATGAAATGAAAATGGCCGTTTTTTGGGATTGGTTCCTATTTGATCGACCCTTACAAAATGGAAATAGGACCTATGACAGTCCATTAGTTTATTATTACAAATCAAGGGATAGTTGTATTCCTCAGAAAGAAATTGAAGTTTATAGTAAATTTTCAGAAAATATTCATAGCTTGTTTGTTGTGAAAAAATTTAAGAAGAATGAGTTAGTAGTTAAAGATCTTTATTCCAAAAAAAAGTATGTGTGCCAAGACATTAATTTTACTTTCAATAAAGGGCAAGTAATTGAGGCAAGGATTATTCCTTTCAACGGTCACTTCACAACCACAGGAGCTTATTTATTTCATCCTGAAGAGATTCTTTCTTTCATTAAAAAAAGAATAAAGTTACTCCAAAAGAGTAAGGAGCCTTTATTGCCCTTTATTCATAAACTAGCTTATTGCCACTCTAAAAGTCTTCAATATCGGCATATACAATCGCAAAGTATTTATCAACAAGAGTTTATGTAATAACTTGTCTTGTTTAATTGATGGAAGAAGAAACTAATCGTACTTCGGCTTCGATCATATAAAGAATGAACCAAATTTGGAAAATAATTGCCGATTGTTCAAAAAAGGTGTGATTGCTGACTGAATCCAGCATTTGGAGGCTACCTTTGCCGAGTATTATGATTATAATAATTTGCGATATAATAAGAAGCAGGAGGAAAGACTTAATTACCACCCCTTTTTTGTTATTTAAACAACCGTCGAAATCGAGTTTACATAAGTCTGCTATGGATATCTTTTTATTAGTAATATTAGTAGTAAATTTTGCTGGAATATTACCGGATAGAGCCAGTAATAATCCAATATGTAAAATATAGGTCCAAATTATCTGGGTCAATATCCAGAAATTGCTTTGCAGCCACCCACTCCAGTTAAATCTAATTAAAAGGCTGTATAAGAGAATAAGAGTGATTTGACCAAATCCTAGGTAAATTAAAGTGGCTAAAAACTTTCTGGTATAAATTGTTCTGGATAATAAGAAAAACAAGATAGCGTAGAACAGCATTAATCCTGCTACTATACTCCAATCTAAAGATGAGGAGGTGACAGTACTGCAAATTATTCCTGACAGGACCATTAATGTTGCCAGAGGGATGAAAGTAATAATATCTTGTTGTACAACACTTTTATGTTTCAAAGGATCAGAACCCAGATGAAGGATAAATCCTAACAACCAAGCAGGAAAGAGTAAAGCTCTGACTGATTTTAGAAATACTGTTATCAATATATTTATTTTTCTTTGGTTCACAGATTAACTTCCGGGTATGTCATAGTTATACAGTGAATTGAACCCAAACCTTCATTGGATAGTTTACTTGAATTCAAGGCAATAGTTTTATAGCCAAGGCTCTCGTATATACTTATTGCTCGAGCATCTGAATCTTTATTGAAAATAGGAACAAAAATAGTATCGTTAATTAATAGACTATTTAAATAAGTTTCATATCTTGAATTCAGCATGGGTAGCATTACAACTCTAAAACCTTGTTCTTCCAGTATACTCTTATATGTAGTAGAATCTGTTATTGCCAAATCATCAGACAATATCTTGATTCGTTCATCAATATGTCCAATACCTTTTCCGGTAATAGATGGAAAGCGAATAATGGATTTGCATCCATATTTATTTTGGAAAATAAGATCAGGAATGGTGGTAGTTTGATAGCTATTTATTACAAAACACTTTCCTTTGGCATCAGCTAGGAAATTTCCTCCTTCAAAGTAGTAGTTATGTTTAATAAGAACCTTGTCAAAATATTCGCTTACTTTTTGATCAGGTTCATAGGCATGATAATATTTGGCGTCAACTAATCCTACATCTACACCACTTGCTCCTTGTATATATACTGGCAAAGGGATAGCGTCTCTTGACCAAAAACCTCCTGCATCGGAGGACCATAATACGATTTTCAAACGTTGTTTATCTACATTGGCTAAAGATGAATAATAGTTCCTTACTTGTTGTAAATAGTAAGAGTTACTAACATAAATGATTGCCGTAACGTTATCTGGTAAATTTTGTAAAATGGTCTCTTTTATTGTTTGAGAGGAGAAATCAAAATTTGAGTGCATGATTAGATATTTGGTATTCTCGTATTCGGCAAAAGGCCTAATAACAGTAAAATCAACCGAGTCAATTCGAAAGTTGAAGCCAGGAGTCGGTTGATCAGAGGGTAAAGGAGAAGAGGTTCCCAGCATTTCCAGTCGATTGTGTCTAGCCGCTTGTTCAAGTATAGTTGTAGAAGGAATTTTGGGTATAGGTTTAGCTTGTGACCAATTAGTGTTAGTTTGATCTGCATAAATTGCTTGAGATCCGAATAAAATCCCAATCAGGTAAACCAATAAACCACTAGTTAGCGACAGAGTTAATCTAGGCATTCGTCCCCTCCTTTTTTTTTGCTTTGTTATTTTGCCTGTTTATAGCAATTTGAAAAATACAAGTCAATCAAGCAATGATTTTGAATATGGTAGTTGATTACCTTAATTAATATCGGGTGTTGACAAGCGGTAAGTTAAGCAGTAGAAATAACGAATAATGAGAATCTTGATATGTATACCCACCTATAATGAAGCTGAGAATATAAAAAACTTAATTGATGAGATTAATGGGCTATCCTTAAATTTTGATATATTGATTATAGATGACAACAGTCCCGATGGAACCGGAGATCTGGTTAAAAATTTACAGAAAACCTGTTCAAACCTAAATTTAATTGAGAGAAAAAATAAATTGGGATTAGCCTCAGCGTATTTAGAAGGTTTTAGGTATGGTGTTGAACATCAGTACGATTATATAGGTGAAATGGATGCAGATTTTTCCCATCCTCCATCCAAGTTAAAAGAAGTACATTCTCTGGTTAACCAAGGGCAATATGACTTTTTAGTAGGATCTAGATATATATCCGGTGGTAAAGTTGTTAATTGGGGTATAGTAAGAAAACTAGTTAGTAAATTCGGCAGCCTCTATGCCCGAATTATATTAAATATACCCATTTTAGATATGACCGGAGGATTTAATTTTTGGTCCCGTTCAACTCTAAAAGATATTGATTTAACTAAAATTGTTTCAGATGGGTATGTATTTCAGATCGAGTTAAAAACTAGAGCCTATAAAATAGGAAAAAAATATTACGAATTTCCTATTACCTTTGAAGACAGGCGAGTTGGCCAATCTAAGATGAGTAAAAAGATTTTTATTGAAGCTTTCTATAAGGTGTTGATTTTATTTTTTAAAATTAGATAAAGATATTCTATTTGCGTTCTTACTTGATTCTTACTTGCCATAAACAGTCAAACTAGTTTTTAAAGTTTGACAGGCAGGCTCTATACGTATGGAATCAGGTCGTCGTTTTGGAAAGTCGGATAAATAATAGACTTTAAATGAAAATAGATCTCTCAATTGAGCAAAAATCCTCATGATTTGAATATCTCTATCTAGCAGGGCTGACGTTTGAAAAGAAACCGTGACGGCTAGAAACTGACGGATACCAAATACACCATCTAAGAGTATGCGTACATCAGCATATTCATTATCTAAGTTGACCAACCTTTGTTTTTCAAAAAAATGATCAAGAATAATTCTTTCTTTATCATTTGTTGCGGGAGCAAAATATAGAGTCAGTGATGATGTACCAACAACTACCAATACACTTTTTACTAGCGAGAATTTACCTTTAAGATTTTGGCTTTGAAGAGTTATCTGGCCAAGAAAAGCCTGTAAACTACTAACCTGGAAACTATCATTAATACCAATATTTTGAAATCTAGATGTTACTTCCTCGCTTATAGCAAGCCTAGTGTTACTTCTTCTAGCATCTACTTCTACAAATTCAATCAAACCCAGGTTACTTAGAATATTATCCATTAATTGTTTCTTTACGAAATCATGTGCCTGTAAGGTCAATTTATATTTTTTAACTGCTTTTTTAATGATCTTAAATAGGTGTTCTCTGGCATCTTTTGCTTCTTTAAAATGCCAAGATAAGGCACAAAGCCAGTTTGGTTCCTTATTTGCTTGTTGGATATTTGGAAGAGATCCTAAAATAGCCTGAAAATGAATGCTGACTGTGCTTTCTTTTTGATTAAAAGGTTCAATTTCAAAACCTTTAAAGGTTTCATCAGTTTCTAGGTGGTCTAATAAACTGCCGCTGGTACTCCTATCTAGAAAGGCAAACATTCGTATTGTTCTTCCATCATCAGAGAGATGGAATGCAAATAGGTATTTGGTTCTCTTTATTTCCATCTTAGAAACCCAGGCATTGTGATCGGTCGGTGTAGAATCTGTTTCTATTTCTCTAGCAACCTCCCCTACACCCCTTTTTGTTAATAAAATATGCCCTTTGCCTTGTAGAGTCTGTGTAGGTACCCTAATTGGAAGGGATGGGAAAGTTAATTTATCAATACCAGGGATTTTAGCTCTTATTACTTTGGTATTTAAAAGTAAAACTAATATGAAAAAAAAATATAAATTGTATGGTTTTATCAAAACTCAGCCTTGCTACTATATAGCTTATGGTTGACGTCATAGTTGACGCTAATATAAAACTTACTTTATAAATTTATTTATTTCAATAATAAATTTTTTATGATATCTGAATAAATGTTATTTTATGTTGCTAAAATAGCTACTTGAATCTAGATTTATATGATGTTGGTTAAAGTTTGATTTAATATAAATCAAGGCAATCCAGAGATTAATAATTATCACAAATTTTAATAATTACTTTAGATTGGGGAAGTATATGATGAGATATTTGGTTTTTTTATTCATATTTATGTATCTACCATTAAACTTAATCATTTGGGCAGTTTGTAAAACAACTAGGATAGATTATGCTCAAAGCAATCCTACTAGTTTAGCTTTACCAGGTTCTGTAAGTACAGCAAAAAAGTTCTTTTTTTTAGGGCACCATATAGCAGTATTGAGACATCGTGAGGGTGAACTATCAAGACTTGCTTTTCGTGCATATGGAAAAAGTAAAGATGTGGTTGAAATTAAAGGGACTTTTAGTGATATAACTAATATCACCCATTGTAGAGATGGAATATATTTGGTCCCTAGATCATTAAGACATACTATTTTAGTATTTGCTGGTAAAGAGAAATCTGGCCAAGGTAGTAGAACTCAACTAATTCCAGGTAATAAAGCTATTTATGATCCAAAGTTAGATACAGTTTATACAATTTCTAGAAATGATCTGATCGAATCTTCAAGATTGTTGCTATATAAAACTAATTTGAAAAACGGAGAAACAAGTGAGGTTGAACTAGAAGTACCAAGTGAAATATCGGTTATAGAAAGTCCAGTCATAGATCTACAATTTTATCCTCCTCGGGGAAGAGGGGGGATTATAGGGGTGAGGTTTTTAGAACGTGGTGGAGATATAGATGGATATGTAAATCATAGAAAATTTTATTATTTTAATAGAAACACTGGAACTATTGACATGTCACAAATTGAAAGTCCGTTTTTCGTGGACTTTTCATTAAGTGGCCAACATTGGATGAGAAGAACAGGTAGTGAAGAAAATGGAAAAGAAGAATATCTTATTGAAAGAGTTTCTGATGGTAATGAGGAGGCAATAGTAAAATTACCTTTAGGTGTACAAATTAGAACATTTTTTAAATTTAATAAAAGGTGGTATGTTATTGCTAATCATACTGCCAGGACTCAAGCAAGTGGAGATACTAGAGAAATATATACGGCTATATATGATATCTCAGCGGCCCATGAACCCATTTTGCGGGTTGATAATATTTTATTTTATTCGTTTCAACAAATTGGTTCTAACCATCTTTTATTTTTTAATAAGGATGGTGTAGTTGTGAAGGTTCCTTTAAATAAAATTCATAATCCTCAATTTTTTCTATTCGATATGGGTAATGATAGGTTTGCATATGGTGCCAGGGTTACTGATGAGGGAATTCATATATCTGTTGGATCAGTTGATCCAATTACTGAGAGATCTCTACATGTTTTATCTCATACAAGAGATTTAAAATAACCCGGATAGCAAGTTTTATTTACTTACCCTTTTTTTCTCTGAAGTAATCCGGCTCAAAACGTTGGATAAATCCAAATAAATGAAAAGCAAATACTATGCCATGAGCAGTAATTAAATACAGCAATACGGGATGATGTACCATTTTGTAAAAAAAGATATTGATTAAGAGTATGGCAAAATTTATAAATGGTATTAGCATAATAAATTCCCATGGGACTGAAATATTTTAACACCTTCACAAATTACTTGCAATCTTACGATAGCTATGTAACAAACGTAAGAATGTCAAAAGAATATCATAACCATAGACTCGCTAAGTATAAAACATAAAGAGTGTGAGAAAGTTTATGATGAATAAAGTAAAATCGATTCTAATTAGTAGTATTTTGATTTCTCTTGCGGTTCAAACCAATTGGGCCATTCATAATAATTTTGATTTGTTTGAAATCCGGTTTTTAATATCCATTTTAGTTCTTCTTGTCATCGTACCTATATTACTTAAATTGGTAGTGTTTATATTTAAACCAAAGACCTTAGATTATGAAGATAAATTAATTGATAGCTTTTTATTATTATCCGGTGCTTTTGGGGTAGTTATTTTTCAAAATCTATTGATTAAAATACCGTATATTATTGTGTATTTTTTACTCTTTCTTTATTACATTTCCTATCAATCTAATCTTAAAGGAGTAAGTAAAATATTTACTGGTTCAGTTGATCTTTTTAAAAAGATAATTAATATATTGAGTCCGGTCTTGCGTGCTGAAATTGATGAAGAAGAGGATACTGTTATTGTTAAATTATATGGCAAAGACTTTCAAAGAGCCTCTGCTAACCAGATTAAAGAATTAATTCTACAAATAACTTATGATCTTCCAGGTAGAGAAGATCTAAAAAATTTACATATAGATATTGAAAAATTAAATAACCTGGATCAACGTTTTAGTATAGTTTTTAGTGCCTTCGAACAATACAAAGAACTTTTTAAAATAGAGGAAGTAAAAATAAAATGTTCTGGTGAAAAACGTGATTTACTTACCAAAGATCCAAATATGGCTCATCTAAGCACATATTTATAATCTATTCTTGAATCTATTTGAAAGTAAAAAATGACCTGTTTTGCAAGAAAACTGAGAACGGAAGACTGAGAACTGAAGGCTGTGACTCTTAGAAATTGGAAGTGTGACGGACGAAGTCTGCCTTATGAATCATTGATTTTGCTGCCGCTTGTCTAGCTCATATTTTTCAACCTTCATAATTAAGCCGGCACGACTTATTCCTAGTTCTCTGGCTAATTTAGATTTGTTAAAATTGGTTCTTTCTAATCCTTCTTTGATTAATTGCCGTTCGACTTCTTCAAGGGCATCTTTTAGTTTTCTAACAACTCCTGGAGGTGTACTAATAGCTGGGGTTGTTGGTCCAGTAGTTCCAGCAATGTTGCCACTACTTGTTTCTCCAAAAATTTTGGGAGATAATATTTCCTTACTTATTTCAGTATTTTCACTAAGAACACAAAGTCTTTCAATCTCATTTTCCAATTCCCTAACATTTCCGGGCCATTCAAAATTCATTAAATATTCCATTACCTCGGTTGGTATAGTATGAATAGGCTTGTTTGATTTAGCGGCATAATGTTTTAAGAAATGGTCGATCAATAAGGGAATATCTTCTCTTCTTTCTTTTAAAGATGGTACATGGATATGAATTACATTTAATCGATAATATAAATCTTCTCTAAACTGTCCGGTATCGATGAGTTCCCTTAAGTTCTTATTTGTTGCGGCAATCATTCTGACATCAACTTTCTTTACTTGAGTTCCTCCAACAGGAAGAAAGGTTCCTTCTTGTAGTACACGCAATAACTTTACCTGCATAGCAGGTGAGGTATCTCCTACTTCATCTAAGAATAAGGTTCCACCATGAGCCATTTCAAACAATCCTTTTTTATCACGAGTAGCTCCGGTAAAAGCTCCTTTGACATGACCAAAGAGTTCTGAATCTAACAGATTGTCATTAAAAGCTGAGCAGTTTTGCGTGACAAAGGTTTTTTCTTTTCTTAGACTATTGTAATGTAGTGCTTTGGCAATTAATTCTTTACCTGTACCATTATCTCCACTGATTAATATAGTCGAGTCAGTAGCGCTTACTTTATCTAAAAGCTTGTATATATCCTGCATGACATTGGATTTGCCAACCATATGGTGGAAACTGTATCTCCCTGTTAATTCATTGGTCAGGTTTGATACTTGCTGGGTTTGTTCAGCTAAATTTCGAGTAACATTGATCATTTCTTCGGTAACTACTTCGATGAGTTCGACTAAATAATCAATATCATCTTGCTTTAGGGTTGGAAAATCTGTGAGGTATTTATCTAACCAATCTTGATCAATTTCAGGATACATCATGGATACATTTTTTTTAATCAATGAAATAGTTTCCTGTGCTCCATCAGCAATGATAAATCCATCAGCGTATACACAACCTAAGAAATTATTATCGAACCGAACAGGAACAGATATGGCCGAAAAGCCTATATGATCTTTAAATATTCGTGAGGAGGTTCTATTGATGGCGTCAATTGTGGCGTTTCTGGCTGTGAAGATACAGCGTTTAAAACCATCTTCTCTTTGCACTACTTTTTTACAAACTTCGTTGAGGGGATTAAAAAATTTACCATCGGGTACACCTCGTAAATATCCTTTGGGATCAGTGAAGTTTAACTGGATGTTCCACCATTTACCAATAACGTCTTTCATCTTTCTAACGACGATTAATTTATCAAATGCTTCCCAATCAATCATTTTTTGGCTCCTAAAAAAACAGTCTTATGAATAGACAATTGTAATTTGTTAGTGATTAAGTAATCGACACTGTGCCTAAAAACTTGACATAATTTTTTTAGATTCCAAAGATTAGATCGAGTTGATATGATAGAGTATTATAATTATTGTATAAAAATATGTTTACATTTATAAAAAAAACACAGTTTTGTTTTCACCTATGGTTATGTATTTTCTTCTTTATCTTAAATACATCTGACATATTTTCTATATATAATTCATCAAAAACTCTTGTTACGGAGAGTTTTACTATATATTCCAGTGGCGCGTTAATGATTCATTCAACGGATCTTTTACATAATAAAAAACTCGAGAAAAATAGATATATTGTTCGTACCAAAGATGATTTTAAGCTAGTATTAACTCTGGATCCTTTAACACAGAATAAGATGGAACAATATCTAAAAAGAAGCCGCATAATATTTGGTTTATATGTGAATCTTGATGTAAAAACAGGTAAGATATTAAATTTACTAGGTAAATATGATAAACGAAAATTCTTCTTTGATACCCCGATCTATTTAAGAGCTGCTTATCCAGCTGCTAGTCTTTTTAAAATTATAACAGCCGCGGCAGCTATGGAAACCAATCCTATTAGTCCGGATCATAAAATTAATATACCCTATCAGTGTAGATATATTAGAAGTAAGAATTGGTTACGAAATCAAGGGAGAGATAAAACTTCTATGGCTCTAACGGATGCGTTTGGACGATCTTGTAATGTGGCGTTTGGTCGATTGGCTCTATATTGGGCCGGTTATGACTCCATAATCAGATTGGCAAGCTTATTTCATTTTAATCTTCCCATTGAATTTGAATTAGGGTTAGAACAAAGCTATGCTTTTTTTCCAACTAGGGATCAAATAACCGGGAAAGAACTGGCAAAATTAGGGGCCGGTTTTGGCAACGTATTTGTTAGTCCAATTCATGCGGCATTATTAAGTCAGGTAATAGCTAACAAAGGAGTTATGATGCGGCCTTATATTGTGGACTGGATCGAGGGTCCTGATAAGTCGATTGTATATCGCTCCCGACCTAAAGTTATATCTACTCCAATTTCTTCCAGGACATCAGAATATTTAACTACTATGATGGAAAATACAGTTAATAAAGGAACATCTAGAGGAGCATTTAGGAGCCGAAGGTTTCCCAGGCTATTAGTTAATGCGGGGGGTAAGACAGGAACCTTAACAGGACGTTCTCCTAGAGGAAAACATTCATGGTTCACTGGTTTTGCTCCTTTAGATAATCCTAAAATTGCAATATCCGCTTTAGTGGTTTATCAAAATAGGTATATAATAAAGGGAAGTCATTTAGCCAGAGTAGGTTTGACTAATTATTTTAATTTTTTTAATAAGTTCAATCAAAAAAAGGTTGAAACTGATAAACTATTGGTAAAAAATAGATTTATCTACAAACCATAGTTGGTAATATTTATGAAGGGATACTCATATTTTAAAGTATTATTTGTTTATTTAAAGTGGATAGTATACTTTTGTGTCTTTCTTTATATTTCAGATATAGCTGGGCAAACAAAAAATAATAAAAATAAATCGATTAAGGTCCAGCCAACCAATGCGAAATCAACCAAAGTGAAATCAACCAATGTAAAAGCTGGTAAGGTGGGTAAAAACAAGAAAAAAGCTTTATCCAAAAACGATATTGATAAGTTAAAAGTCATGTTTGTTGCGCCTGCTAAAGAAAACACTTTTGATTTAATTGCTTTGGGAACCATATATCAAGGGAACCCATATAAAGGGGTAGCTCTTATAAAGAATAGCCAGACTAGGCAAATTAAGGCTTTTAAAGTCGGAGCGACAATATATTTTGGTGCTAAATTGATTGAAATCCATAGAAATAAAATTATCTTTGATAAAGATAATAATTTGTATTTTGCAATGGTTGGAAATAAAGGCGCACCAGGCTCATCACGTTTGCCTCCAAGGAAAACTCGAGATACTAGTAACGATCTGTTTGAGGAAGGCTTTGAGCGAAGAGGGCACAATATTACCATGACTTCAGCTTATAGAGATAGTCTAATAAAAACTCGGCTGAAGGCCATTTTATTTCAAGCAGAGGCTGCACCAGTAATTCAGAATGGACGAATTTCTGGCTTTAGAATATTACAGATTGATAAAGATTCTATTTTTGATAAATTCGGATTGATAGATGAAGATGTAATAACGGCCATTAATGGGATTCCATTAACCAATGTGGCTCAGACTATTAAGTTCTTACATGACTTGAAAGATGAAAACCATATTGAAATGACTATTGAAAGAAAAGGCGTTCCCAAAAATATCAATATTAATGTAAAGTAATTATATGAACCAGGAGTTTTCAGGTAACACATGGGTTGAATTGTCCGAAAAGGCCCTTGTTAATAATATTCAGATATTTAAGAATATCCATAATTCAATTAATTTAGCTACAGTGGTAAAGTCAAATGCCTATGGTCATGGAATGCTGCCAGTAGCGAGGATTTGTCTGGATCAGGGAATAAATTTTTTAGCGGTTAATTCAACTGATGAATACCATACTTTAACGCGATATTTTTCTAAAGAAGTACATCATCCTAACTCGTCATATCAAATTTTAATAATGGGTGATCCTGGTAATCCAGATCCTAATGGAGATTATTCTCGAGCCATATTTGTTGCGGGCAACTTGGACGTTTTGGACAGGTTATCAAAGCTTAAAAATATTGAAAAAAGTGTTGAAAAAAACGTTGTTAAAAAAATTCAGATTCATTTAAAGGTAGATACTGGTTTGTCCAGACTTGGCTTTACCGAAAAAGAATTATCAGTTCTAGGTGATTATCTGCAAAAGAACGACCAGAAATTCAATCTTACCGGTGTTATGAGTCATTTTGCCAATGTTGAAGATGTTACCGATCCTGGTTATATGTTGGAGCAAATAAAAGCTTTTAACAAGTTAGATGATATATGCCAAACCTGCAATAAGGATAAATCTATTCCTTTAATGAGACATATATCATCAAGCGCGTCTACTATTTTATATCCTGCCACTCATTATGATCTGGCTCGGATAGGAATTTCGTTATATGGTTTTTGGCCATCACCTTTAACTAAGTTATCCGCTCATTCAATATTTAAAAATATATTACCTCTTCAGCCCGTATTAACTTGGAAAACCAAGATCGTTCATTTAAAGGACGTTGCTAAAGATAAACCCATAGGCTATGGATGTTCCTTTTTAGCTAATAATGATATGCGGGTTGCTGTGATTCCAGTTGGATATTATGAAGGATATGATAGGGGTTTGAGTAATTCAGGTAGTGTTTTGGTTGAGGGAAGACGTTGTTCTATCGTTGGGCGGGTATGTATGAACATGAGTATTATTGATGTTACCCACCTTTCAGAAGTGAAAATGGGAGCAACTGTGGTTTTAATAGGTAAACAAGGTGATAATCATATTTCGGCTGATCGAATAGCTGAATTAACCGATACTATTAATTATGAAGTTGTTACTCGAATTAACTCAGAAATTCCTAGAATTGTAGTGTGTTAGTTTATTATTGACCATTCCTTGCAACTTATCAGATTCTCAAAGGTATATCAGATGTACCATCTAATTTTAATAGGAAATTAAGACCCAATGTTCATAATTTTACGTTGCCAAACACAATGAAAAAATGAATAGGCTATTGCAGTATTCATTCCAAATATTACTGATAACAAATTTTATATTTAGATAGCAATCGCAAGAAACATGACATAAATATTGCTAGATAGATATGTTAAACATCTTATATTATATAGTTAAGGTCAATATTTATAAATAACTAATATAATTGATTGACTATATGATAAGCAACAGTTATATTATACTAGCATTTAGAGTATTTAGGTCCTCTAAGGTGTTTGTCAATGGTGTGGTTAGGTTGGGCTTTCCCTTCCCTAATTCAAAAATAAGAGTACCAAGCTACTCTCATTCAGTATTAATGTTAGGTAAAAATTCTACGATAAAGTTTGAAGGGGACGTTTATATTGAACAAGGCTTTCAAATCGCTTTAGGTGAGAATGCTGAGCTTATTTTTGGTGGAAGAAACTTCATTAATAAAAACCTTACCATTATATGTAATAACAGTATGAAAATAGGAAGAACAGTTGGTGTAGGATGGGGTGTTACTTTAATAGATGATGATAAACACGAAATGTCAACAGCAAGAGGACGTTTGATAAGATTACCTTCGAGGCCTTTGGTTATTGGAGACTATGCAGCAATACAATCTAATGTTTATATACCAGCTGGGGTTAATATTGGGGAACATTCTATAATAAGTCCTAATACGCTTCTTAGGCAAGATATTCCACCTAAGACCTTGGTTTACACAGATAATAAAATAAGTATGAAAAATGGATTATTTAGTCCGCTCAAGAAAATCACAGATTAGTACCTTCTTGTTGATATTTGTAGCTTTGCTACTATTTATAGTATCAGCTTTTTCATATGAACAGCTGTGGTGGTTTAACTGGCTGCTTGGTTCCAGAGTTTTTTTAACTTTGCTTAGCTTAGGGTGTATAGCCTTTATTTTGAAGTCTAAAGTTATAATCCCTAACCTAAGTTCATATTACATTACTTTTATGAGTTTCATTCAAGCAACTCATGGTGTGCTTGAATCTGCAAGCTCAGTCGATTTCTACAACTATGTTGGAATATTTTTTATTTTAAATAGTTTAGTTTATAAAGGGACTAAAGAGAAATGGCTTAGGATAATCTTCCCTATATATTTGCTATATATGAGTGTTCCTATTTACTTCAAAGATCCGAAATTTATTGGTTCATTTAGTGACTTTATCGACAATTATACGATGTCTTTCATTGGTTTGTTTGTAGGTTCCATTATAGTCATAATAAACTCTCATAGATTTGAACTAGAAAGAGCTCTCATACATGAAAAGAATCATCAACAAGAAATTATTCAACAACAGCTAGTACTTCTTTCAAAGGGAAAAGTTGATAAAGCCATTGCAGGTCTTACTAAAATGCTGGCTCATGATCTAAGAAAGCCTCTATCACAAGTTAAAGTAATGTTAGATGCCTTTGAGATGTTCAAGGCCAACCCATCACGTCTTGAAACAGCCAAAAGGGACGTGAAAAAAGCTATCTCTAACGTCGAAGGGATGTTAGCCGATGTGATGAACTATAGCCGTGATGTAAAATTAGAGACTTCAGCAAAGTCTTTAGGATGTGTGCTGGACTTTGTAATACGCCAGGTTGTTCAACAAGGATCTGCTGACATAGATATTTCATTTAAATATAACTTTAGAGCTGGCCGTAAACCACTTATGGATGAGGGTCGATTTAGCCGTGTTTTGGCCAATATTATAGGTAATGGAATAGAAGCCATAACTGTAATAGGTAAAAAAAAGATTGGTGTCATAGACATAACTACTAATAATTTTGGTGATAACAAGGAAAAGCCTTTTACTGAGATAATTATAGGTAATGATGGACCTCCTTTTTCGGAAGGAGTTGAAGATAAATTATTCGAAAGTTTTTACACATCTGGTAAGAAGAAGGGTACAGGTCTTGGTCTGGCTTCAGCTAAAAAGATCGTAACGCTTCATGATGGTGAAATCTTTGCTCGTAATAAATTTAATGGTAACGGAGTCGAGTTTGTTATCAGAGTACCTATATCCAATGAATTAGAGGATATCGATGAGGATTTATTACCTAATCACAGCGATGAGGTCTTTCAGCTTGAAGAAGACCTTACAGGTATTGATGTCCTGGTTAAGAAGATGGCAGGGAACGTATATAAGACTATTCTACTAGAAGACGAGACTCTATACCGTGCGTGGGTTAAAAATCTCATTCAAGTCAATGAAAACCTACAAAAAGCCGTTATTTTTTATGATGCTACCACTGTTGATGAAGCACTTCAATTAGTGGTAAAGGAAAAACCAACGCACGCTGTCGTCGATATTGATTTAGGAGCCGATAAAAATGGGTATGACTTCTTAACTGCTGTAAAAGATAATAAAGGATTGAAAACGATCGTTCATTCCAACCGCACATTGGATGAATTTAAGCAAAAAGCCAAGGATTTAGGAGCGAGTGCTTTTGTCCCAAAGCCATTGCCACTATCAAGTTTGGTTGAATTTCTAACCGGTGAGAAAATACCAGTGGTTAAAGAAACCCTAGTGAAGAAGAAGATCAGGAAAATTTATTGTTGTGATGATACCACCCTCATTCGAGATCATCTGGACTATATTTTTAAAGACTATCTAAGAGAGAAACCTAATACTTTTGAATTTGAGATATTCAAAAAAGGCGAAGAACTTATTGAAAGAGCTAAAAAAGACAAACCTACATTGATTTTTACTGACCTCAATATGCGAGAATCCGGCGGTCAATTAGATGGCTATGAAGTAATCACAGCAGTCAAAAAGATATCCAGGAAAACAAAAGCATATTTAATATCTAATGAACCACGGCAGTTATCTGAAGAACCTACTAGAAAAGCCGGTGGCGATGGTGCTTTAGAGCAGCCTTTAAGTAAAAAATTAATTTTTCCAATTCTGGATAAAATATTATCCTCCTAAAAACATTAATCTTTCCAGTTCCACCACTTTAACTTTCCTGGATCATGAGTTTTATTATTAGCAAAATAGATAGCACATCTAAAAACATAAAGAACACATTTATCTGTTTTGCCATTTTGCTCTTCTAATAGTGAATAAAGGTACTCTGGGTTTTTGTTCTTTAGATCTGCTACAGAATTAATACCGATATCAATAAGGTCTTTAGCAATAGAAGTGCCTATACCCGGAATCTGCTGGAGTTCAGACATCGATTGCCGGTATTTAAATAACCTTTAAATGTCGTAGAATCTGTATTCTACAAGCTTGTGGTTATTTTTTTCGCCAGGATTGAACTTTATCAACCGCATCCTCCTAATCTTGTGGAGATATGCGATTATAATGATCTTGGATAACGCCAACACTGTTACCGGCTCTGGCGGCTATCAAGTCAATCCTATCGCCAGACCTCAAAGAGTCAGTGATATGAGTTGATCTAAGTTTATGTGGTGAAATGTTTTATCAAGATTGGCGCGACCAGTCAGTACATTAACAATGTGTTGAATACCTCTAACACCTAACCTAATCGTATTTTTCCCATTTTTATTATAGGTATTTCTGCCTACAAACAGTGCTAACTTACTAGGCAGCTTATCAGTTATATATACCTCTCTCGTATTCAAGTAGGCAAATAGAGCTGTTTTCGTATCTTTATCTAAAGGCAGGGTCCTTAATTTTCGACCCTTACCTTTGATCCTGAGTAAAATAGATTCGCCTTTACCATGATTGGTAATAATTATATCAGTCAGATCTAACCTGGATATTTCACTGACCCTGGGGTTGGATAATAAAATTCTCACCAGCGCGATGTTACGTATCTGTTCAAATTTCGATACTATTTTTCACCTCTCATTAGCGACATTTATTTTACTACCCGCAACATGTGAGTGGGCTTTAAATTTGAACCAGTGGTAGATTTGAAATTTTTCGAATAACTTATACACCAACCGAATTTTATAGTGCCGTTCAAAAAGGGAAAATATGTAAGTTTTGCCAGATTGTTGTACATAGAGACAAAAAAACAGGGGAAATCACCTCTTATGAAACTTATCATAGATTAGTGATTATTTTGCCTGATAACAAATCGAGGCCTAATGCCTTTTCAATAGTCATTTCAAGAAAGTGACGGATATAAAAGATACGCCAAATGGTTAAAATCAGGATCAATAAAAAACAACCTACCCCATAATGAAATAGATGGTGAGAAGATCAAACAAAAAGGAGGGTTATACAGATTCGATAATATTTTACTGCCAGTTGGTAGGTGCGGAAATTTTTTAACATTTGCTCTTCGTTTAAATTTATTTTTGGTTTTCACCAAAGCTGGGATAGTGATCTAACAGTTGATAATCACTTGTTATCTGGAACTTTCAGCAACTGCTAAGTGGATTTAAATTGGTTTACCGTTCCTAGTGGTAAGTCATTTCTTAAGCTAAACCAGTGCTGCCAAAACCACCGCTTCCACGGTTACTTTCAGATATTTTATCCACAATTTGGAGATCAGCCTTAGAGACAGGGCATAATACCGCTTGAGCAATTCTCATTTTAGGTTTAACGATGAAATCCTGTTTGCCAAGATTACATAGAATAATGCGGATTTCCCCACGAAAATCTGAATCTTATGTATACCTAATATTATTTCTGTTATTTACGTAAACAGCGATAGAAATTAATTTGATTGTCGACATTGTTTACAGGTTATGTTAATCAAATACACAACGTCAGCAACGTTATCGACATGAAACCAAAAATGATGGAGTATTAAATAAAGATGAAAAAAAAAGTTGAAGTAAAAATACTGAATTCCCTTATCAATTCAAAAATTCCACTGCCTTCTTATGCAACTGATGGTTCAGCGGGAGTAGATCTTCGCGCCTGCATTGATGAGCCAGTTACGGTAAAGTCGAACGAAACAGTTCTTATTCCGAGCGGAATTGCTATTCATATATATGATCCTGGGCTGATGGCTGTAATAGCTCCCCGTTCAGGCTTAGGTATAAAACATGGTATCGTCTTAGGTAACTCGATTGGTGTTGTGGATAGCGATTACTTAGGTCAGATTCAAATTGGTATTTGGAACAGAAGTGCTGAAGCATTTATTATCAATTCAGGAGACCGCATTTGTCAGATGGTATTTGTACCGGTAGTACAAGTCAACTTTGAAGTTGTCAATGAATTTAGCTGTGAAACACAACGAGGAGCCGGAGGCTTTGGTCATACAGGGAGAAATTAAATGAGTGAAAAATATGAGATCAGAAAAGTTTATCTTGATGAAACAAGCATCTCCTGGACACTTGTAGATGAATCTCTTTTACCTTTGCCTCATGTTGAAAAATGGATTAAGTTTCTTGAAAACAGATCATCACCTCATACTGTAGAAAATTATACAAGGCACTTAAAAAAGTGGTTTGAATTTCTTTCTGAAGAAGAAATGGATTGGAAAAAAGATGTAAACCTAGATTCCCTGTCATCTTTCCAGGCATATTTAAGAAATCCTAATACCCTGAAAATCAGGTATATAAATAATATAGGCATAAAAGGGTATAGAAAGGGAAGAACCGTCAACACAATATGTGCCGCTGTAATTTCATTTTATGATTACCATACACGGATTAATACCTTTGAAAAGCATCCGCTGCAAATCTATGAAACTAAATCAAATAGAAGGCAAATCGGTAATTATCGCAATTTTTTAGATGGGATAAATCGGAGCCAGTCAATGGATAGAAATGTGTTAAAAGTCCCTGAAGAGCCTTCTAAAATTGAATTATTAAGGTCAGGTGAAGTTGAAACAGTCTTAAATGCCTGTTCCCTTAAACGTGATTTATTTTTATTGACGCTTCTTTATGAAACAGGAATTAGAATTTCACAGGCTCGGGGGTTGAGACATGAAGATATTCATTCGTGGGATAACAAGATTTTAATTATAAGGCGCTTGGATAATTCAAATAATGCTATAAGTAAGGATAAAGAAATACTCAGAATAGATACATCAAAAGAACTCATGCTGCTTTATGCTGCATATCTTACAGCAGAATTATATGAAATAGACTCAGATTATGTTTTTGTCACACTAAAGGGGGACACGCGCGGTCGGTCGATGACGAAAAGCGGGGTCGATAGCCTATTTAAAAGGATTTCAAAAAAAACCGGAATAAAAGTTACTCCACATATGTTCAGACACACACATGCTACTGAAATGATAAAAGATGGTGTTCCTATTCGAGTTATACAAAAACGCTTAGGTCATAGAAGTGTGTCAACAACAATGGATACATACACACATTATTTGGACGATGAAATAAAAGAAGAAATCAGAAAATTCAGAGAAAAGAAATTGAGGTAAGACTGGTGACTGATTTTAAGATCGTTGAGGGCAAGAGTGAAAAAGAAGTCCTCCCATTAGATGCGAATATTGAGGGGTATTGGAAAAAAGATCTTTGGTATGCAACTCAACTGCCTTTAAAAAACAATGATCCTTCAAAACATAAACAGGAAAATCGATATCCTTTTGACTGCCCATCACAGCATCTTAATAATGAAATAAAATATTTCTTGATTGCTGGTTTCGAATCAAATAGATGGAAGCCCTGGACCGGGAACCTGCCAGTGGCTTTGAGAAAATTCACACATTTTTTAAAAGAAGTTCGTCTGCAAACTCAAAGCATTTTAGAACTATCTGTTGAAAAATGGGAGGATATTGCAGAACAATGGATTCTAAAAAATAAAATTAAGGGCAGTAAAAAAATTACATTCCGCATTAAAACAGGCCAACTAAAAACATATAATAAATTGAATCACCCACTGCTAAATTTCATAAGAGGCTTACACTCAAGCGTTTGTGAATATTTCGATCAAAGAAGTGATTGGGAAAAAGGGGTTATTACCCCTAAATCATTGAATCTACGAATTGAGAACTATTCCCCAAAAACAATTAATTTGAATAGAATTAAACCAGAATGGTTAAGAGAGTTGTTAATTAAATATATAAAAAGGAGAACAGATATAAAATGGGGAACCATTGCAAGCCTGACTGAAAGTCTATTTTACCTATCTCAATTTATTTTAGAAAAAAGAGAAGATGTAACAAAGTCAATGCAGATAGATCAAAAATTCATTGAAGCGTTTGCACATTATTTAAGAATAAAAATAAAAAATGATGGTACTTATTCAAATATTCTTTATAACCTTCGAACATTTCAAGAGTACTGCGCAAAACATAAAATGGCACCTTTTGAACAAAAGAGAATCGTTCCAAAAGAAATATTTCCAAAATATCCAAGAATAATTCCTGATTTCATTCCGCAACATGTCATATTGCAAATTGAAGACAATACATACGGTTTGGAAGATCCTTATAGAACAATTTTAAAGATCTTATTTGAAACAGGGGCAAGAGTTGGAGAAATCTGTGGAGTCCACTTCGATTGTATAGATTGTAGCCAAAATAGTTGGGAATTTTCTAGAATCCAATTCAAAACAACAAACAAGGACCATACTATACCAATCACCTGTGAACTTGCAGAAACTATCAAACAGCAACAGTTAAGAGTAAAGAAGACCTTTGGAAACAGTCCAAAATATCTTTTTCCAAACATAAACCTTTCCAGCGAAAAACCAATATCTTTTCATACATTCAATAACCGAATTAGAAAATTTATTTTTCAAAATAACATTACTGATTTAGATGGATCTTTGTGGCAGTTTTCATCAAAGCAATGCAGACATACAGTTGGCACAACAATGATCAATGCTGGTATTTCTCAAAAAACGGTACAATTATTTTTAGGTCAGACCTCATCTACAATTACCCAAAGATACGCACACATTTATGATGAAACATTAAAAATAGAATTCGCAAAATTTCATGGGAAGGTGATTAATAGCGATGGTAATATAATTGAAGAAAATTTTAATATAAATTCAGTAGAAAACCAATGGCTGAAACATAATATCACTGCTCAAGCCCTCCCTAATGGTTATTGTGTATTACCAAGTAACTCCGGGGACTGTCCACATGTTAACTCTTGCCTTGATTGCGCTCATTTCCGAACGACAAAAAAATGGTTACCAATTTTAATTGATGAATTGAAACGTGGTGAAGAGCTAGAAAAATATGCATGCAACAATAAGCTAGAGCGAATGCAACGGCTTAATGAACGCTCTAACGAGAAACGTCGGAAGATTATAGATATAATAAAAAAGGATTAACCTTCATGTCTCAGCTACTAATAAATAAATTCGAGTGTTTTAAAAATACCCAAAAGGAAATTGAATCCCACTTGACCGGAAATTGGACTCTAGATGAATGGTCTATAAATAAGCTAAATCCTAAAATAAAACTTAATGGTAGGAAAAGAATATGCTTTACAGTAGATAATGTATTTTTAAAAAATGAGCTAAAACTTGCTGTGAAAGTGGCCATCGAGGATGGATGGAAAGTGTCCGCTAATCTCTCTTATTTTATTTCGTTTTTTACATGCGTGATCAATAAAAATAATGTAACGGCATATTCTTTGATAGAAAAGCCATTAGCCTACTGGGAAAGCATTTTCCACACTGAAATGTCTGATCGTGGATTTGTGGTTTTTAAGCACAATACAAAGTATTTTTCTAAATCTAAAGGAAAATATAAGGATAGAAAAAAATCAACCCATCAACACATCAGCAGACTTCGCAAGCTTTATAAGGTTATTGAAGATTTTTACAGTAAAGATCTTGACCCTTGGGATTTAGATAAAGTCTGCCCAATTTCTGCTGGACTAAAAATTCCACCAGGCACATCACCAACTCCGCTCAATTTTACCCAGATACATCAGACTTGGCTCCGTAAAGCTGTAAAAAATGTTTGGAAAGATTTATCACATACAAGGAAATATCTTTCACTCAAAAGTAAATTAACTGCAATTAATAATTTTTCAGATTTTCTATTAAAAAAGCATCCGGAAATATCATCGCCATATGTAATCAACAGAAAATTAATTGAAAGTTTTATTGATTTTATCAAAGATTCAAAAATTAATAGCTTTAAAAATAACGGAAAAAAGAAACAGTCGTCTACCATACAGCGTCAACTCATTGATCTTAGGGTTTTTCTAGAATCTGAAAAAGCTATAGAACATAAATTCCCTGATGAAAGATTAATTTGGGATGATGATCTTCCTAATATCTCAAAGTTTTCAAATGCCGACAAATATATTATCCCAGAAACAGTTCGCAGCCAAATATTAAAACATATAGATAAATTAACACCACCTTGGAACTTAGCATTAGCAATTTTGAATGAAACAGGTGCTAGAAGTGGAGAAATTTTTTCCTTAGAAAGAAACTGTATTCAACAAGATGCGGATGGAGATTATCATTTTCGCCGATATCTAAGTAAACAAGAGAAGTGGCATGTTGTTCCGATTAGTAAATCGTTAGCCGATGCAATATTAATTCAGGCAAGTCAGGTTATTGAAAAACATGGGCTTTCATGTCCATGGCTTTTTCCTAATGATTCTGGAAAACCTTATCATAAGACTAGTTTTGATAGACACTATCATGAGTGGGCAGTGGAAAATAACATTTGTGATGAAAATGGGAAAATCTGGGTCCCAAATCCGCATTTATACAGACATTCAGTTGCAACTAGGATGATCAACAACGATATTGCTCAACATATCGTGAGAAGATACCTGGGACACTCAAGTGATGAAATGACACAAGTTTATGCTACTTTATTAGATGAGACAGCGAAAGATGAATTTATTGAGTTTAATAAAAATAAGCAGAATAAGATCGTTGAAAAAGTATCTTTGGAAGCGGCAAAAGCACACCTTGAGTCTTCTTGGATAAAAGAAACCTTAATGACACAAATATTACCTAATGGAGTATGTTTACTTCCAATAAGATTAAGGGATTGCCCACATTCCAATGCTTGTCTTTTTTGTGAAACGTATTTCAAAACTACCGATGAATTTTTACCGGTTCATGAGGCTCAATATAAAGAGACTTTAGAACTTGAAATTACATGTAAAAATAATGGATGGCACAGGCATGCTAAAAAGTTAGAAGATACAAGGGTTCGGTTGGAAGGTATTATCTCAGATCTTAAATCAAATGATAATGAAAAGAATTGCAAAAACCCCATCTTGGAGAAATAGTTTTATGGACAAAATTGAAGCTTTAAGAATAGCAACAGAAAAAAGAGTAAAAAATAAGAAGGCACAACTTAATAATGCTCTTTCAAAAATGTTAAAAGGAAATAAGTTGATATCAGTTTCAACAGTTGCTGATGAAGCTTGCGTTTCAAGAACTTATATATATAAAAACAAGGAAATATTGAATGAAATAAAAATTATTGAAGAAAAACAGCAGGCATATGGGAAAATACCGTGTATTACTCCAAAGAGCGAGCGGTCATCTGAAAAATCAAAAGATGCCATTATTGCTGCTTTGAACCTTAAAATCACCGAGTTAAAGGATAAGAATAAAGACCTTAGTAATGAAGTAAGTCGTCTAAATGAAGCCCTATCTATTGCCTATGGAAAGCTCCGTGAAAATGGAATTTAGTTATGACTCCTAAATAAAAAGGTTATGATAGCATTTTTCCTTAAACCTGATTACATGTAAACGACGATAGCTGTTTTGATATTATTGATTTTTAATAAATATTTAAGAAGTTGGTGTACATAATGAATCAATGGTCCCAGGCGAGTTTAATACCGTTATTTTACCTTTTAGGGCAAGGCCACTACGCGGTCTGATTTGAACTTCAAATCCTACCGGTATTTCAAATCGTAATCCGGTTGGAATGGCAGAAACATTAGAAGGATCAATTGTAATAGGGTTTTATTGGCGCTAAAAACATCCATTCCCACCGCTCCAGGAGTCATGTATTGGGGAAGTTGAATGTCGTCTATAATATCAGGCGATTTTACCAGATTGACGCGAATTACATGCTGTTGTATTGTTTGATAGTTCATTAATAACCATAATAACCATTATTTAGTTTCCTGGTCTTTTACCTAAAGCATCCTTACGGCTTAATTTGATTCTGCCATTTCTATCAATTTCTAGTACTTTTACCATAATCTCGTCACCTTCTGATACCACATCAGTAACTTTTTCAATTCGTTCATCAGCAAGATTAGAGATATGGACCAAACCAGTAGTTCCAGGTTTGATTTCAACAAAGGCTCCAAAATCTACTATTCGGGCGACTTTCCCTAAAAAGATATCGTTTACTTGTGGATCAATGGTGAGCAATTCAATGGCTTTTTTGGCATCGTTTAAGGCACCGACGTCAGGAGAAGCTATATTTACAAGTCCATTATCTTCAATATCAATTTTGACCCCTGTATCTTCACAAATACGCTTAATGTTTTTTCCTCCCGGTCCGATCAAATCGCGTATTTTATCTTCTTTAATTTTTATGGTTTGGATACGAGGAGAATATTTAGACATTTCTTGTGGTTTATCAATTGTTTTGCTCATTATATCCAATATTTGTAATCGGGCTTTTTTGGCTTGAGCTAATGCTTCATTCATTAATTCAACTGAAATACCTTCTATTTTAATGTCCATTTGTAAGGCGGTGATACCTTCAGAAGAACCACAAACCTTAAAGTCCATGTCTCCTAGATGGTCCTCATCACCCAAAATATCTGTTAAAATAACTGCATTATCTCCTTCTTTTACTAATCCCATGGCAATACCAGCTATAGGAGCCTTTAAAGGAACACCCGCTGATAGCAAAGAAAGAGTACCACCACAAACTGAAGCCATTGAAGAAGAGCCATTAGATTCTGTAATTTCAGAAACTATTCTAACCGTGTAAGGGAAGTCTTCTCTAGAGGGAATAGCGCTTATTAAGGCTCTTTCCGCTAAAAATCCATGGCCAATTTCTCTTCGTCCCGGAGGTCCCATTCTTTTGTTTTCACCAACCGAATAACCGGGAAAATTATAATGGAGATAGAATTTTTTACTTTCAGAGTCCAAAAGAGTGTCAACCCTTTGTTCATCTTCTAAAGTACCAAGGGTACTGGTAACAATGGCTTGGGTTTCTCCTCGGGTAAATAACGCTGAACCGTGAACCCTGGGTAAAAAGTCAATTTCACAGGAGATAGGACGTATTTGGTCCGATGACCTTCCTCCTATTCGAGCTCCTCTTTCTAAAATCATTTGTCTGGTAATAAGACTTTCTTGTTGGTGGCAATAGTTAGAAAGATAGAATGCTGTAGTTTCATCATCTTCAGGGTTGAGATCTTTGGCGGTTTCCTCAATAAATACTCTTTTAGCTTTATTTCGATCAAGTTTACCGTCGATTGAAAGTATTCTTTTTTCATATTCTTTAAAACGTTCTTGAACGGCCTGTTTTAGTTCGTTGTTTTCTTCAATTGATTCTAACTCGGTCTTAGGAAGACCGCATTCTTCTCTAAGTTTATTTTGAGCCGCAACTATTGGCTTAATTGCTTCATGGGCAAATTGTAATGCTTCTAACATAACTTCTTCAGATACAAAATTTGCGCCGGCCTCAACCATCAATATGGCTTTTTCACTAGCTGCGACAACAAGATCTAGGTCACTTTTAGCTCGTTGTTCTTGGTTAGGATTGGCAATATAATCCCCATTAATTAAACCGACTCTTACTGCTCCAATTGGACCGTTAAAAGGGATGTCAGATAAGGTTAATGCTGCTGAGGCTCCAATCATGGAGAGCATATCTGGATAGATATCCAAATCTGTCGATAATACTTGACTAACTACGTCAATTGGGCATTTTAGATAGTCAGGAAAAAGAGGCCGAATGGGTCGATCTGTTAATCGAGCCATCAAGGTTTCACTATCACTTAATTTACCTTCTCTTTTGAGAAAACCACCTGGAATTTTACCTCCGGCGTATCTTTTTTCAACGTAATTTACAGTTAATGGTAAAAAATCGCTTGTAACATCATTTTTAGTGAAATCAGCAACTGCAACAACCAACACTACAGTGTCTCCACATCTAACTAGAACAGATCCATTGGCTTGTTTGGCTATTTTGCCTGTTTCAATAGTTAGTTCCCTTCCCCCTACGGTGACGGATATACTCTTCTCCATAATTTAAACCTTTAGTAATTAAATAAATATAAAATATATAAGCGTTATCAATCGCTTAAGTTTAGGATTTAATAAGAAATATTTTATTTTCTTAGACCCAGTTTCTTGATTAGTGTTTGATATCGTTCAGAGTTTTCGGAATTAAGGTATTGTAATAAGCGGCGACGTCGACCAATAAGCTTAAGTAAACCACGTCTAGAGTGGTGATCCTTTTTATGTGTCTTAAAATGATCAGTCAGGTAAGTAATTCTTTTGGAATACAAAGCAACTTGTACTTCAACGGAACCAGTATCTTTGGGATTTGTTTGGTATTCTTTTATTACTTCATTAATTAATTCACTTGTATAAGCCATATATTTGTCCTTTTTAAAAAAAAACAGTCCTCAGAGCGCAAGATACTATCTGAAGACGGGGTAAAAGTAAACATCTTTTTTATATTGCACATCTGCTATGAATCTGTAAACTAAAGATATCTTGGAGGGGGTTTTTTATGCAAAATAATAATAAACGTTTTACCTATGAGCAGGCTGGTGTAAATATTCAAGCAGGTAATCAATTAGCTGCCTATATAAAAGGTAAGGCTGCCTCAATTATGTCACCAAATGTATTGAGTGGTATTGGAGGATTTTCTTCTTTATTTCGGCTTGATTTGACTAAATATCCTAAACCTATTTTAGTATCTGGTACTGATGGTGTAGGAACCAAACTAAAAATCGCGGAAAAGTTAAACATTCATAATACCATTGGAATTGATCTGGTAGCCATGAGTGTTAATGATATATTGGTATGCGGCGCTAAGCCATTATTTTTCCTCGATTACTATGCCACCGGTAAATTAAATAATGATATTGCCAAACAAGTTATGGAAGGTATCGTTGAAGGCTGCCGTCAATCTGATATGTCCTTGGTAGGAGGTGAAACAGCGGAAATGCCATCTATGTACGCTGACGATGTGTATGATCTGGCCGGTTTTGTTATAGGTGTTGTAAATGAACCAGATATTATAGACGGATCAAAAGTTAGAGAAGGGGACCTTTTGATAGGAATTCCGTCTTCAGGTCTGCACAGTAATGGTTTTTCTTTGGTAAGAAAAATATTTCTAGAGTCTAGAGAGGCTGATCTAGAAAAAATTATTCCAGAATTAGGACATTCATTAGGCGCTGAATTATTAAAGCCTACAATTATTTATACCTCATTAATAGAAAAACTCTTATCAACTGTACCAATTAATGCCATGGCACATATTACCGGAGGTGGAATTACCGAGAATTTACCGCGAGTTATCCCTTCTGGCCATTCTGCTGAGATAAATTTGGCTTCTTGGCGGTTTCCTTGGATATTTAGAGAATTGCAAAGTTTGGCTCATCTAGAGAATAATGAAATGCTCAAAACTTTTAATTGTGGTATTGGTATGATTTTGGTGGTACCACCTTCTTCTTTGAGTGATTTAACCGCTGTTTTGCGTAATATGAATCAGGATTTCTATCAAATAGGAAAAATTGTTTCTGACAGTGAAGGTATGGTTTATTATCGATAGCTTGTGGAGTGATGTATGCCTCCTATTGATACCCAGTATAAATTCAATATGAATTCAGTATGAATAATGAAAGGTTATTTTGAATGATAAAAATGGCAGTTCTTCTTTCAGGTAAAGGAACCAATTTTCAAGCTATAGCTAAAAATATAAAACAAGGCGTTATCAAAGGGGCAGAGATTTCTGTTGTTATTACCAATAAACCTAGTTGTGAAGGAATTCAAAAGGCCAAACAAATGGAAATCGCTACTTGGTCCCTAGGTAAAAAGGATTTGCTAGAGTTTAAGGCTCCTAATCAAACTAATCAATCCCCAAAGTTAGAAGAGGGACATATCGAACAGGGGTTTACCTTAGATCAAGCTATTGAATCTATATTGGATCATTATCAGATTGATTTGGTTATTTTAGCTGGTTATATGCGAGTACTATCTCCTAAAATAGTTAATAAATATCAAAATAAAATTATTAATATTCACCCATCATTACTTCCATCATTTCCGGGTCTACGTGCCATTGAAAGAGCCTATCAGGCGGGAGTAAAAATAACCGGGTGTACCGTGCATTTCGTAGATCAAGACGTTGATACTGGACCCATAATTTTACAACGAGCTGTTTATCTTAATGGTAATGAAACTCTAGAAGAGGTTGAAGAGAAAATTCATCAAGAAGAATATATTGCCTTTACCAAAGCTATTCAACTATACGTTTCAAACCAGATAAAAGTAGAAAGAAAAAAAGTTATTTTACCATCTGATTATTTTATTACCTGATTAGACCTAACCGATTACATTAGACGAAATCTAATTATTGCGGAATTAATGGTCCTATGATAATTTTATAAAGTATTTTAGTGCTTACTATAAAAATGATGTTGAGGATCAAATGCTATATTCTATTATAAAAGCCAAGCATAATTATATAAATGATCATATTAATGTGGGGTTAATAAAAACATTGTCTGCGGGTATCTCCAAGCATGCTAATCAATACTTTGAAGAGAAAGAACCGTTATCGCCTATCGTAATTGGTAATCTCACTATTGATACCATCTTTTATTGTCATAAAAATCGAAAATGGTTAAAAAACAATGTTTTTAGGAATTTTTTTGCCAATTATCTTCAAGAACAATACCTATTTGAAAAAGATAGTATTGTCCCTTTTATAGATCATGTTTTGGCGTTCCTTTTGTCTAAGTTACCTCATCAGGGAAAACTTCAAAATCCATCCCAAAAAGATTTTATTAAATATGTTTGCATTAGAGCCTACAAAAAAACATCCTATCTAGATTTATTAGACTCTGTTTGTATTTCTCAGGAATTATTTGAAAGATTACGTGAGAATTTCAAAGTTGTGATTAACACCATGCATAAGATAAAGCAAAATCAGGATCCAATGGAGCAAGATAAGACTTTTGTCGGCGGTCTTGATAAAGTGATGATTGAGGCAATATTGGAGTTTTTTGGAGAACAAAAAAACAACATACCCTTGGAAATGAAAGAATCAATAATTACCCTTAATGAAGAATGTAATAATCTTATTTCTAATGAAGATTTAACCGCCCTTTTAATCGCGATTGAAATACTAGGTAAACATATTAATCAGGTATCTTTGATAAACCTTTTAGTTTATGAAAAAAAACCTTCTTTGGCACCGGCTTTGTGGGACAAGGAAATCGATGATTTTGTCGGAAATCTAAAACATTATAAAGAGGACCTTTTAAAAAGAGTTCTGAGGAAATTGATTCAAAAAGATATAATCTTTGTCCTTAAAAACAAAGGTAATTATGTTTGTTTAAAAGAAAAAGGAACAGCGCTTATATCGCCACTAATAGCTCATAAAGTAGCTACTCAAATTAAAGAAACCTACAAGAAAAATCCCGATATTTTTAATTCAATTTTAAAATATTCGGCTAAGATTCAATCATGCATTATTCGTTTTTTAGATGATATTGATTATAAAAAATACCTTAATTTTACCAGGAAGAACAAGGGAAAGCTGTCTTTTGAGGGATTAGGAGAGAGTTTGGTTCAATTAGGAAAATTACCGGATAAAGATATCATTCCTTTTTATCAGGAGTTGTTAAACCCTTGTGAATTGTCTTACACCAGAAAATGTATTTGTCAGGGTTTGTCTCATAAATCTAGTAGTGAACGTTTACAGATATTAGGTACCATCGCTAAATTCGAAAAAAATCCTGGAGTCAAAATCTCTGCCATTGATGCCCTGGGCGCCATAGAGAAAAAAGAAATCTTGCCTATTTTGCAAAATTTAAATCAGACCAATAAAAACCAGATTCAAATAGTAAATGCCATTCAACGAGCCACTGAGCGAATTGAAAAATCAGCGAACGGTAATATATAAATAATTACAAGTGTTTGCAGTTATTGAAGGGCGTTGCTTATGTTCTATTGTGTAAGTTGATTGCAAATGCCTAGTTTTAAAATGAAATTATTTTATAATTCTTTAATAATAGGGGTTGCATTTTATATGATTCTGTGTAATACACCCAAAATGTGTTCTACACATGTTTTTTCTCATTAACTAATTGATAGGAGCTATTATGAATAAGGCAGAATTAGTAGAAGCATTATCAAAAAGCACAGATACTACAAAAACAGCATCTGAAGAATGGCTAAACGCGTTTACAACAGTTGTATCAAAAGCCATGAAAAAAGATGATGTTAGATTAGTTGGTTTTGGAACTTTTAAAACTGTAAAAAGAGCAGCTAGAAAAGGCCGAAACCCTCAAACAGGCGAAGAAATCAAGATTAAAGCTACTAAGGTTCCTGTTTTTCGTCCAGGAAAAGAATTACGTAGCAAGGTTAAGTAATTTGATTATTTACGATGGACCGGTTATGGCAGTTATCACAATTGTAGGCTTTGTCCATCGTTTTATTTCTATTTAATGTATTAACAATTTTTCTATATCCATCAATAACTTTTTCCCATCTATAATATTTTTCTAAATAAGAAAACCCCATACTACCGCACTTTTCACCTATTTGTGAGTTATTGATGAGAATGTTTGTGTGTCTAGTGAACTCATCATAGTTAGTATAAGCGAATCCCCCCTCACTTCGGGTTACTTGTCCCAAAAGAACGGGAGTATTACCATTTACTAAAACAGGTTTTCTTTTTAACCAGGCTTCCATAATTACAATCGATAGACTTTCGAATTTGGAAGGCATTATTAAAAATTCCATTTGCTCTAATAAGTGCCATTTCAGACTTTCGGATACTGATCCTAAATAAATAATGTCTTCTTGTTTAGGGATAGGCATGTTAGCTGGTCCAATTAAAACCAGACGCAAGGAGCTGTTAAAAGTCGATTTTTGATTATTTTTAAACCTTATAAAATAATCAAAAAGATCCTGGCAGCCCTTATGAAGGTCTATTCTTCCAATATATAAAATAAACGGTTGATCAGACAGCTTGTCTAAAACTTCCTTTTCTTTTTTAGTTAGTGGATTTTTTACTTCTTCAATTCCCATAGCAATTACGTCATGAGGGATATGATGATTGTTAAAGGTCATTTGTATAAAGTCGCGTTCCTCAGGTGTCATGTAAATAATATGTTGGGGGATGTTAAAAATTTTGGGATATAAAGGAAGTCTAATTTCAGGTTCATCATGAGCGGTGCTGATTAGGACAGCTTTATCAGGAGCAGCCAAAATACCTTTGACCGTAGTGTAGTACAAATAGGTTACAAAGAAAAAAGCATCATAATCATTTTGGTGTTGGGCTATGTAAGATACTAATTGAGGTGCATACGGACCCTGAGATTGCACCCAAATATCTTCCAATTTTTTTAAAATAAAAAAACTAGGAAGAATACGGATTAATCTATTTATGATTTTAAATATCAATTTTCTTCGTGGATATTCGGTTCTAAATCGGTGCACCAATACGCCATTTATCTTTTGTTTTCCTTCAGGGTATTCATTTTTCCAAGTTAAGTAATCTTTGGCGCAAGTTGTAATGACTTCAACTTTAAGAGACTTAACTAATCTTTCTGCAATTTGCAGAGTCATAGCTTCTGCCCCACCACAAATTTCGGTACCATAACGTTGAATAACAAACGCTATTTTCATAATTGACCATTAACTTTGGAGTTAGTTATAGTGTTGGTAATGTCGTATAGTACGGTATTTCCATTGATTATCTCATCAAAATTAAGAGTCGCAAAATCACTGTGGGCAACTGCTTTGATGATTCCGTCAAATTTACGATCTATTTGGGAAATCAAATTTACACCATATTCTTCAAAAACTTCTTTAGGGTCGGCCCAAGGATCATAAACATCAACCTGGCAGCCAAAATTTTCTAGTTCTTTGATCATATCCACTATTTTTGTATTACGAATATCTGGGCAGTTTTCTTTAAATGTGATACCCAAGATTAATATGCTGGCTCCCTTTACTTTGTGGGAGTTTTTAATCAATAATTTAATAACCTCGCTAGCTACAAAGAGGCTCATATTATCATTTAAACGTCTGCCAGCTAAAATTATCTGGGGAATATAACCTACGCTTTCAGCTTTATAAGTGAGATAATACGGATCTACACCAATACAGTGTCCTCCAACTAAACCAGGACGAAAAGGTAAAAAGTTCCATTTGGTTCCCGCAGCTTTTAATACATCGTGAGTGTTTATGTTCATTTTGTTAAACAGCATAGAAAGTTCATTCATAAGAGCAATATTTAAATCTCTTTGTGTATTTTCTATAACTTTGGCTGCTTCCGCGATTTTAATACTGGGAGCTAAATGAGTTCCTGCTGTGATAATGGATTTATACAGATTATCTATTTTTTTAGCTGCTTTATCAGTAGAACCTGAGGTAACTTTGAGTATTTGGGTTAAACGGTGTTCTTTATCTCCGGGATTTATTCTTTCAGGACTGTATCCGCAGAAAAAATCTTGATTATATTTTAGTCCCGAAGCTTTTTCTAGAATTGGAACACAGACTTCTTCGGTAACTCCTGGATAAACCGTAGATTCGTAAACAATAATATCGCCTGGATTTAATGCTTTTCCTGCTGTTTCACTGGCCTTGATAATAGCTGTTAGATCTGGGCGCTTATGTGGGTCAATGGGAGTTGGAACAGTGATAATATACCAATTGCAGTCTTTTAGGTCATCTTCTAGGTATGAAAATTTTAATTGTTTGGCTTCTTTAAGTTCTGAAGGAGAAACTTCCTTAGTGATATCTATTTCATCTATTAATTGATCAATTCTGTTAGCATTAACATCAAATCCTATAGTTGAATATTTTTTACCAAACTCAACCGCTAATGGTAGTCCTACGTAGCCTAAACCAATTATGCCGACTTTATTATTGTTCATATAAAATGCCTCAATATTTTTTCATTTGATAACTTTCAATTAGTATCTTTTGTATTAAAATCATGATGAAATATCCAGTTTAATATTTAGGTTCTAGTTAATGTGATAAAAATCTTGATACCATTTTACGAATTGGTAAATACCTTCTTTTATTGATGTAGTAGGTTTATATCCAATATCTTTTTCTAAACCGGAGACATCGGCCTGTGTTTTTGGAACATCTCCCGGTTGGATTGGAAGATAATTACGAACGGCCTTTTTATTTAATTCGACTTCTAAGGTATTAATAAATTCCTCCAACTGTACTGGAGAGTTATTACCGATATTATAAACTTTAAACGGAGCAGGTGATGAAGAAGGATCAGGATTTTGAGCTGACCAATTCTTGTTAGTCGAAGGAGGTTTATCTAGTATTTTTACTGTGCCGTTGACGATATCATCGATATAAGTAAAATCACGCTGCATGTTGCCATGATTATAAACATCAATAGGTTTTCCTTCTAGGATTGATTTAGTAAACAAAAACAGGGCCATATCAGGTCTGCCCCAAGGGCCGTAAACAGTAAAGAAACGTAATCCAGTAGTAGGTAAATTAAACAAATGACTATAGGAGTGAGCTATTAATTCATTACTTTTTTTGGTAGCTGCATATAGAGATATAGGGTGATCAACATTATCCGAAGTTGAGAAGGGAAATTTTTTATTTAGTCCATATACTGAGCTAGACGAGGCGTAGACCATGTGTTGAACAGCGTATTTCTTTGCTAAATCCAATATAGAGAAAAATCCTGTAAGGTTAGTGTTAATGTATGCTTCTGGATGGGTAATGGAATAGCGTACACCCGCTTGAGCCGCTAAATGGCATATTTTATGGATTTTGTTTTCTTTAAAAATCTTATCCAGAGATTTCTGACTTTCTATACTTTGTTGAATAAATCGGTAATTGTCATATTTATTACTTTTTATTATCTGACCATTCATCATGTTATCAGATGAAATACCAACTTTTGACAGTCTTCCATATTTTAATCGAACATCATAATAGTCATTGATGTTATCTAAGCCAATAACATCATCTCCTCTTTCAAGAAGCTTTAAGACAACGAACGATCCAATAAAACCAGCTGCACCAGTAACTAAAATAGTCATTTATTTACCTATAATTAGCTCTTATTTATTATAATTGGCTCTTATTCATCTGAAATTATTTACTCATCTTGATAATATGCATTATCTATAAACTGTATACCTATATCTATTGTTTAGAATTTAATCAAGATTAGTTGACATAAAACTTTATATAAGCATTAATGTAGCATGAATAATCTATATAGTATTAAACTCTAATTTCTTTCTTTTTTACGACGATTTTAGGAGCGCATA
>CAZJDM010000009.1:0-48239 GCA_964544765.1 uncultured bacterium | reverse complement strand
AAGCTGAGAACGGAAGACTGATAACTGAAGGCTGCGGACAAAGTCCGCCCTATGTTTTACAAGAAACTTTTCAAATTTCTGTTATTTTGTATTCCTAGCTTTTGCTCTAAAGTTTTATAAATACAAACCGATATTTATGACATGGCAAAAATTGACGCTTTTTTTCATATGTTGCTTGATAAGGGTGGATCCGATTTACACATTGTAGCGGGCGCTCAGCCGATGTTGCGTGTTAGTGGAGATATTTTACGTGTTGATTATCCCGTAATGGACGGAGATAATTTACGTAAAATGTTATATGAGATAACACCTGATGATAAGATCAAGAAATTTGAAGAAACGGGAGATTTAGACTTTTCTTATGAAATACCGGGCAAAGGGCGCTTTCGATGTAATTTCTTTAATCAGACTCGTGGTATTGGAGCTATTTTTCGCGTTATTCCAACCAAAATATTAACCGCTAGACAACTTGGTTTACCAGAAACCATTTTGAAATTCACCAATTTAACCACTGGACTGGTATTGGTTACCGGACCCACCGGTAGTGGTAAATCAACAACGTTAGCTGCTATGATTGATTATATTAATAGGACCAGGAGGGAACATATTTTAACCATCGAAGATCCGGTGGAATTTGTTCATCATCCGATGCGATGTTCGGTGAATCATAGGGAGATAGGAACGCATACTAGTTCTTTTGCGGCAGCCCTAAGAGCCGCATTACGTGAGGATCCAGATGTCATACTTGTAGGGGAAATGAGAGACTTAGAGACAATAGCGTTAGCTTTAGAGGCAGCCTCTACTGGACATTTGGTCTTTGGAACATTGCATACCAATAGTGCTCCCAAGACTATAGAAAGAATTATTGGAGTTTTTCCCGCTGAAGAACAAGCCAAGATTCGAGTTACCTTGTCAGAGACTTTAAGAGGAGTTGTTGCTCAAGCTTTGTTAAAAAAGGTGGGAGGAGGTAGAGTAGCTGCTTTAGAAATATTATTTGTTAACAACGCAGTAGGAAATTTGATTAGAGAAGCAAAAACTTTCCAAATTATTAGTATTATGCAGACCCAAAAGAAATTAGGCATGCGGACCTTAGATGATTCTTTAACAGAATTATTAAGTAAAAAAATTATATCTCCTGAGGCAGCATATGAACATGCAATAAACAAGGATCTTTTTGTTAAATTTTTAAAGACTCCTCCGGATGAACTTTTTGGATAGAGATAATTTTTAGTTCAAAGAGGTGATAAGTGTTACAAGGATATGTTTTAGATAACGTTCTTCAAGCGATGGTTGATTATCATCAAAATATTTCTGATATCAATATCTCAATATATAAACCTTTCCAAGTTGAGCATGATGGAGTCTTAAAGCCGGTTGATGTAACTCCTGGTCCGATTTTGGGCCATTTGTCACCTTTTCAGACTGAAATGATAGCCATGGTCCTTATTAAAGGAAATGAAAAATGTTTAAATGATTTGATTAAGACAGGTTCGTGCGATTTGTCCTATAATTTAAGAAAAAAAGTGCGTTTTAGGGTTAATGTATTTTGGGGGCTTGGTAAAGGAGAGTTTTCGATTGTTTTACGAAAAATTTCCGCTATTGTTCCTACTTTTGAAGATTTAAAACTTCCAGCCATTTTTAAGGGTATAGTTAGAGAAAAAAATGGCTTGATTTTGGTAACTGGGGCTTGTGGTAGTGGTAAATCAACTTCTTTGGCATCAATGTTACAAGTAATAAATCAAAATCAATCGGTGCATATGATAACTTTAGAGGATCCTATTGAGTTTATACATCAGAACTCTAAGGCTACCTTTAATCAAAGAGAATTGGGGGTAGATTTTGATTCGTTTCCCACGGGACTGCGAGCAGCTTTAAGACAAGCTCCAAAAGTAATTCTAGTGGGAGAAATTAGAGATACAGAAACTCTTGAAATTGCTTTAACAGCTGCTGAGACGGGCCATTTAGTATTGTCAACCCTACATACAGTTGATGCTGGAAATACAATTAATAGAATTATCGGATTATTCGATAAAGATCAGCAGGAAATGCTGAGAACAAGACTATCAGATACTCTGCGTTGGGTAATTAGTCAGCGATTGATACCTAAGATTGGGGGAGGTCGAGTTGCGGTATTTGAGATAATGGGTAGTAATTTGCGAATTAAGGAATTAATCATGTATGGTGAGGATGAAGCTAAATCATTTTTTTCGGTTATAGAAGCTTCAGAGGCTTTAGGATGGAAAACCTTTGAGAACTCACTTATTATGCATTATCGAAATGGTAGTATCAGTGAGGAAGATGCTATATCAAATTCTACTCGTAGAAATGTTATACGAAGGTTGATTGATCAGGTTAAATCTCAACAAGGTGAAATAACATCTGATATTGATAATTTGGAGATAGATAAAGATTATGATCGTAAATTAGAAAAGGCAAGCTAACCAGCTTCTCGCAAGCGTTGTAAGTAAGGTTCAAATAGTTCTTTTTTCTCCTCAATTTCTTTTTGGGTAATTTTGTTGAAGTTTTTTAAATCGTTGGGATTGATCACCAGATCAACACTATTGATAAAAGAGGCGATAGGGTCTGAAGATTTATACTGGGAACTTATTAAAAGAAATAGCATATTTCTTCTGACATCAATATCGAGATTATAAAGAATAGGAAAAGTTGCTTTGAATACAGTGGAATTATGGTCTAAAACGCAAGCAATAGGGCGAAATCGTTCCAAAATACCTTTAAGCTCTGATTCAGACTGAATCTTTAATATAAATCCATTCATACTCTTAAAAAAATTAGTGGCAGCTTCTATGACCGAGGAATTAGTAGAGATCATTAATACTAGTTCATCTTTATGGGCAATTACATTATCAGGTGTAAGTTCAATTTGTGCTGAGATTTTTGCTCCTTGTGTGGGAATAGTTACCTCTTGGGCAGGAACATCAGTGCTTTCAGCTTCTGCTTTGTTAATTTTATCTAATAGAATGGTCAATGAAATGATTTTGTTTTTATATATTATCTCATAAGGAATTTCTCCCAAGGTGTCGTCAGGTATTGTACCAGTGTTGAGTTCCCCTTTTTGAATTGAAGGAATAGAGTCGGGGGCAACAGCACGTACAATAGCAATAAGATCGGGTCCGTTTATGGCTTGTTTATAAGCTGGTTTGGGTCCGTCAATGGTTACAAAGAAGGGTTGCTTACCTCCAGGAATAACCAGTTTAGGAAAACCCTCTTTGAGACCTATTTGTATAATAGGCATTATTTTACTTGTATTTACTTTCATAGTATATATCCTATAATTGATCCTAATTTGCTATTTTTCATTTTATCAAAAGTTTGTACCTATGCTCAAATAGATTCGTAAACCTTTTTCAACCGTTTCTTTAGATTCTTTATTAGCAGGATATAGACGATCCCTGTTCATATCAGTATATCCATAAACATCGGAGAGAGCGTAACTAAACCTGATAATGCTGTTCCAGGGTCGAGAATTATGTATATATGCTTTTATCTTTAATTGAGTTCCCATATCGGATAATAGGTGAGAATTACTATGTTCAGGACGACTAAAAAAATCAATTTTATTTTGGTTATTATATTTCCATATATTACCTATAGAAGTAAAAAGGGTTGCAGAAAGGCTGGTAAAGTATAAGAAGCTCCATTTGTAATTAATTTCTGTTATGATTGGAAATTTATATCCAAGCGCCCAAACAAATAAAGCTTCACCATTCAAGGTCCATGGTTGATATCCAGACATAGGGTAAGTTATTTTAGAGGGGCTGGTATTGCCGGAAAATGTCATATTGCCGTAGGTAAATTGATCCATAGAGTCAACTATTTTGTTTATAAAACCAAGAATAAGCGTCATGTTCAAATAATGATCATCCAAAGAAGGTACCTCAAAAAACTCAGTATTGGAAAACCAGGTTTTAATATGAAAGGGAGATGAATTTTCCATTAGGCTGTTAGTAGGTTTTATGGAAAGAAGGGTTTCTCTATATCCCCAGAAAGGACTGATACTGGATATATTATAGAATTTATAAAAGATATCTAAAGAGGTGGACCTATAGTAAATTGATGGTTTTTGTGAGGTAGAAATGACACGAGAATGTTGTATTATTGTAGGTTGGAAAGATAGTGACATATCTCTTCCTAATGGAAAAAGAATTATACTGGTCAAAAGTTCGTAGTGAAAATATATTTTGCTAAAACCAACAATACTGTCTCCGGATCCGATAACGTCTTCATTAAGACTGTAAAGATTTGAAACATACATTCCTTTCTTTTCATCCTTCTTCCCAAAGGACCACATCAGAAATATATTGGGATAGAAACTATTGATACGGGTTTGTAATTTGAAAGCATAAGATTTGCCAAATGTTAATGACGTACCAAAGGATAGTTTGTCTAGATGGTCGTTTATTAATATGTTCAGTTCTGCTGAAGGAGCATCGTTTTCTATTTTTAATTTAGGAATAAGAGTTAAGGGTTTAAGGCTGGAGAATATACTATATGGTTGTTGCGATTGAAGAGGTTTGTCTTCAATTTTTGGTTTATGGCCCTCAGTTTTCAGTTTACAGTCATCAGTCTTCAGTTTACAGTTTACAGTTTTCTGAATTTTGTTAGCGTTTACCGAGTGCTGACTGGTAACTGATAATTGTTTACTGTTAGCTTGCTTGAATAGATCCTCAATTGGTTTTTCTAATTTAAAATAATGGATACGCAGGCCAAAGGAGGAGAACTTACTATAGAAAAATGATTTTTTATCAATCGGGGAAGGACTAAAAGCTCCTGTATCGACATTGGTTAGGCGAATAATTTGCTTAGAGGGAATATCCATGGCATAGATATTAAAAATATTATTTTCTCGATCTGAACTAAACAAAAGGGTTGAATTATTATAGAAGACGGGATGGAAATAAGTGAAATTATCGGAAGTAAGAGTTGTTCGTTTCAGGTTGTGTTTATCTAGCAGAATAATGTTATATTGGTTCTCCCTTATGGTTGTTAGAGCAATAAGTCGAGAAGAAGGGGAAATGGTGGGGGGCGATAACCAGGTTCCATTTTTAGGATTATGGTTATTAATTAGAAAAGAAGTTTTTTTAGTTGCTAGATTAAATTGACCCAAAGAACAGGTGAGGTCAAAACAGCTAACAAAAAAGATATCTTGATCATCAGGACTGAATATAGGGTGCCTGGCTCGTTGATTAAAGGTTAATTGCTCTTTTTGTTTGGAGTCCAGATTATATAACCATAAATCATAATTGTATAATCCAGATGGATTGAAAATAACATCATTGTCACTTTTGCTATATACTAGAAATTTTTCATCGTGAGAAAATGAGAAATTGGATTTTTTATTTGTTTCAATGATGACTGGTTTTTGTTCTTTTTTAAGAAGGTCCAGCTTAATGGGGTATTTAGGGGGGAGGGTAGGAGCTTCATGAGATAAGTTTTGGGTTTGAAATATATTTATTCCGACTTTATTTCTATTTGTAAAATAAGCGAGATATTTTTTGTTAGGTGAATACTTAATGAAATAATTATTTATTCCCAATTCTTCTTTTTGGTCAAGTGTTTTAGCTCGAAAAGGTATGTGGCTCTTAGTTGTGAAAATAGGTGTACCAACTTGTTGCTGACCGATTGAATGAATGAGGTTTTGATAAAATAGTTTACGGTTAGCCAGCCAATCGTCAAAAAACTCATGAGGTGGTATTTCCAGCACCTTTTGTAAAGTATTTATCCAGGCTAAGTTCAGATTAGAAGCATTGTGACGTAAAAGTAGATCAAATTTTTCTTTACCATAAGTATTGTATAAATATTTGATGAGGTCATATCCTTGGATATAGATATTCTCAGCAAAAAAATTGGATTTATTTTTAACTAAGCAAAGCTCATCTAAATTTAGGTAATGGTTTTCCAATATAGCTGCTCTGAGAAACATATCTCGAAAGGAGTTCCATTTGTTAAATCCAACTAAATCGGTGATAAATTCCGCCATTCCTTCGGCCCACCATAAATCTACATTTTGATAGGGCCAGTTAATTAAAAAATCTGATTCATACCACTTATTTTGTTGCGAATTTTCTTGATTAAATTCAAATTGAATTTCTCTGATGTATCTGGAAAAATGACCATTGAGTTGTAAGCTAAAGACATGAGCCAGTTCGTGAATAAAAGCTGTTAGTGAATTATAAGATACTCCTCGGGAAATGAGGTTCAGTCTGGTGGCCCATATAGTTATATGATTGTTACGGGATTCGGCCAAGCCATTAGCTATAGGATTTTCATCGCGAACTACAACATTTATTTTATTATCAGGAGTAAAGGAAAAAATTTCACTCATTTTCTGATGTATTTGATCAGCCTTTCGAATGATTCGGGAGGCAGTATATTCAGTGCCGGCGTGGTAGTGAATGAAAAAGTGATTTGTTTCAACTGTAAACCATTTTAAATGGGGAAAATTGAACGAATTTGTCGCGTTAATGGTTCCAGATTTAAAAAGAGGAGTTAAGCATAGCAAAAATAGTAAAATTATAATAATTGAAATAATTCTTAACCAATTAATAGGTAGGTAAAAAAATTTAAGTAAAAGCAATCTAATTAAAAGCAATGGAAGCCCCAATTTGCAATCCGTTTTTATTATATGTTTCAGGAAAATATTGTAATGAATTCATCCCATATAGGGTCAATTCGCTTGATATCCAAAAGGAGAATGCGGGTGAAATATTAAATTTAATACCAGGAAGGAACCTAAGAAACAACTGATCCGAAAAGTAAATCTTTTCTAGAGATAGATGTTCTCCCTTACTATTGCTAAGAGTAGAAGTCTGTTGTAAATCTAAATTAGCGTATAAATAAATATACTTTTGAAATAATTTGCTAAGCCCTAATTGAATGATACTAGATTGCCCAGGTGCTATGTATTGCAAGAAGGGACTGCTTTCAGAAAGAGGTTTGTAGAGTAGATAATTTGGTGTTCGATATACATAACCTAAATTGAAATTTATCCAAATAGAGGATAATGAAAAGCGATTATTCCATATTATAGCAGTCTCTTCATAGCCTTTTCCCAGAATGATCCCTGTTCTGGTGGGACCTGGATTAGTAGCTCCAATTGGAAGAGAGAAATTTACTTGTAGGAAAGAGGTATGATTTATCGATGTTAGATCAATAAACTTAATGTTTACCGTAAAAATGGTGTCGGTGAAACCTATCCGTCGCTGGGTATTTTGAGGAGAGGAAAGTTCTCTTAGGGTCAAGGGAACCTGGAGAGAGAAAGAAAGATAATCGGTAATTGTGTGTTGGAAATAAGACCAAAAAAAGTGTTCACTATAAGTACTGTCCAATGGATATTTTTTTAAGTTATAACCGAATTCTTGATTGGAAAAGTAGTATTCATAGTATGATCCAAAAATAGATTGTCCCTTAGAAAAAGATACTAAATGATTAGTATTGGCTATAATCTGAGGGCAAGGGAGAGGGCAAAGGTAATAGAGAAATAATAATATTGAGACAGATCGTAAGGAGTATTTCATGAAGAGATTATACCTTAAATAGGTAAAATCATTCAACGTTAGATATACGGATGTTCTATAATTCTGTTCTAAGTTCCCTAATACGTTTTCTGATACTCCGGCGAAGTTTTGAAGAGGTTCCTTCGAGTTTTTTGCAAATCGAAAGTCTTTCAATGGCTGCTGCGATGTCACCATTAATTTGATGGAATAATCCTAGATTAATGCAAGCACCGATGTGACTGGGTTTCATATCAACACTTTTATTTAAATATTTAAATGCTTGTTGGTATTTCCTTCCTCGTAAATAACAGAGTCCTAGAGCTTGGATAGCAAGAAAGTTCTCAGGTGATTTAGATAGAATTCTTAAATAAGGTTCTGGACAGGCTTCCGGTTTTCCCAACCGGCGATAAATGGTTCCTAAATGATAATTAGCGAACAGGTTGTCTGGATCTTTATCGAGAATGCGTTGTAAAACATCAGCGGATTTTAATAATTCTCCTTGTTGTTTAAGCTGATAAGCCAGGGCATCGGGGCTTCCTTTAATATCAGCAGAAACCGATAAAGCCATTTTTCTATATTTATCAGCTTCTTTGTCGTTCCCTATCGATTGGAGCATGTTAGCTAACATAATTATTAATTCATGACTATCTGCATTAAAGGTTATTCCTTGTTTCAGGATTTCGATGGTAGGTAATTTGTGTTGTCCCGTAATATTAACAATGTTGGCTAGAGAAAGATAGGCATCTATACGATGAGGGTGTTCATTTAGTACTGCAGACAAAGTATTAAAAGCCTGTTTTACTTTACCCATTTGTGAGTAGGTGTATGCCAGCTCGCTATGACATACGATTATATCAGGTTTAATTTCGATACATTTTATAAAATATTTTTCTGCTTGTTCCAGTTCATCTCGCATACGCATGATCAATCCCAATTGGTAGTGTGCTTTCCAATCACCAGGGTATTGCTCAATTACCTTAAGAAAGATTTTGCGAGCCTTACTTATGTTTTGTTGTTGGAAATGGGAAAGTCCCAGTGTCATTCGTGCCATTTTGTTGGTAGAATCATATTTTAAAGCTTTTTGAGACAACCTTATAGCTTCGTTGTAATCGGCTCCACGAAATTTCAAATAAGCCAAAAAGGATAGAGATTTTATATACTTAGGATGTTTTTTTAGAGCTTGTTTTACTAAATATTCTGCTTCGTTATAGTCTCTTTTTTTTAACGCATTCATGGCTTTTTGTAAGATGGCTAGAACTTCGGGGCTGGTTTGAAAATGGGTAAGTTTACTTTTTTTTATTTTTTTGAATTGGACTTTACTTTGGAGAATATTTTCAGGAAGAAAGATAACTATTATACTCACAAGTAGTATCTTTGAATAACGAAATAAGGGTATAATATCCATTTATAACCTCTAATTAGGGGTTGTTTTTACAGATCCTAAAGTTGTCCATAATTGTTTTAGACTGTCGGGAAATTTGGCTTGGATGGTTAATCTTTCCAGCTTAACGGGATGAGTGAAGCTTATTTTATGTGCGTGTAAAGCCAATCTGGAGGAAGTCTTTTGAAGAGGTGTATTGTTATATATGCAATAAAGTGAGTCTCCAAGGATGGGGGTGTTATTGTATTCGAAATGAGCCCTTATTTGATTGGTTCTACCTGTTTTAGGAAAAACCTGTAGTAATGAGTAGGGCCCTTTGTGTTCAAGTACTTTTATTTGGGTAATGCTTTCATATCCGTTGGGGTCGACCTTCATTTTCTTTCGTTTTGGATGGTCAGGATCTAGTAAAAGGGGTTGGGTAATTGTAAACTCTTTATGAGGTATTTCTCCGTAGGTTATAGCTAAGTATTCTTTATCAATTAGCTGATTTTCAAACATTTTACGCATTTTCTCTTTTACCTGAGAAGATTGAGCGCAAATAATGATACCACTTGTTTCTCTATCTAGGCGGTGAACCGGATCATAATCCAGTTGTTTTTCTTCTAAAATTGAAGTGAGTGTATTGCGAAAGTAAACTCCCGAAGGATGGATAGGTAAATTGTGGGGTTTATTAATTATCAGTAGATCCTGATCCTGATATAATATTGGTATATTGCGGTTAACAGGTGGTTCTTCCATAGGGGTTTGATAATAATAAATATTATCATTTTTATTGATGGTAAGAGATGGTTTAACCGGTTTTTTTTCAACTAGAACGTAACCTTTGTTTATTTTGTCTCTCCATTTATTGCGACTTAGAAAACCGAAATGTTTAGCTAAAAAGGTGTCCAGTCGGTAGGTTTGGTTTTCTTTAAACAGATCTTCCGTGACTTTTAATGGACGATACAAATCTAGTGATTTAAGATCTGGTTGTTGATTCATTGACACATACCCCTGTTATATTTTATCATAGCTTGATGAGAATTTTGAGTCTTTTATTAAAATTTAATATTTCTTTTATTTTCTGTATTTCCTGTTCCTATACCTTCACTAATTCCAGGCCTACCTTATTTAAGAATGTACGTTCTATTGCTGTCTTGCCGGTTATTAACCGCAGTATGACTCCTGGTTTAGAATCAATTTGTACTATTGAACTACGGAAAGCTCTTAGTGAAAATGCTAAGATGACCCTAGTCTCGCCGCAAAGAGCCGATGTGTTGGTAAAAGCGGTAGTTAAGAAGGTAGTATTTAATGTAAATTCTAGTAAAAAAAATGTTGAGGATCCCATCTTAAACAGGGTTCCTTATCAATCTTTAAACGAATCTGTAAATTTTAGCATGCAAGTAACTGTTTTTAAAAGATTAAATGAAAAAGTTATATTTAATCGGAGGATTTCTCGTGGAATTACTACTTTCAGCGCTGATACTGGTAGTACTTTTTATGAGTATAATAAGGAAGTTGCGCAGAATACACTATGTAAAAATTTAGCCGCGGATTTTGTGACTAAATTCACATCGACTTTTTAAGAATTTATTTCACAATAATTCATGGTCGCACAATAAAAATTTACAAAATAACAATTATTAATATATATAATACAAATGTCTAGCATTAAATCGCAAAATATATAGTGACATAGTTGCTAATTAATACTATATTAAGCAGGTATTATCCATCATCCTGATCGGATAATTAAACTCAAACGATTGATTATCAATTTCATAATTAAATTAAACTTAGGATTAAATTTGGAGACAATAATGATGAGTATAAGATATGTCCGAAAAGTTACCAACCTGCTAATTTTATTAGTATTAATAGTGCCTGTCGCCTGTGGTAGGTACAACCACTCTTCAGTTAAAGTTAAAGATTCTGATGGGAAACCCATAAGACGTAATAAATGTAAAATATCAATGAAATATGAGGATAGGGAAAATACTTTATTGTTGGATTCTCATATTGACTATAAAAAGAATTGTAAAGAAGAACTCAGGAAGGTGGTTGTAGACCATTGTAAACAACACAGAGGAGACATTACTTATTATAACGGTAAAACAGCTAAATTTGAAGTGTATTGGGAGTATAAAGCAAAACCACAAAAAACTATGTCAGGTGTTTGTAAAGTAGATTCTTATTCTCTATTAGGAGATCTCAGAGTCGTACAATTTGATCGAGTTTATACTTCTCAACCGGGTCTCTTTGAGGTTCAGGAAGTACCGCAAGGCTTTGTCAAGAAAAGGGTGGGAAATTTTAGATTAAAATCGGAATATGATTCTGGTAGTGAGACAGTTGTTCTAGATTTCGTAGATCCTAGTAGAACACAAGGTAAAGCCGATGTGCTAACAGATGTAGGTAATACCAACTCGGGTGTTTTAGCTATTGAATTTGAGGGAGTAGAAGACAAGATAGCTAACATTTCTAATGTTACAATACTTTTTAATGATGACAGCAGCTTAATCGTTGAACAACTAACAGGTAAATACCAACTAGGCACTAAGAGATACTATCAATTTGAGGGTAATGCCAGAAATATTAAAGAGATCAGAGTTACTGGTACAACTAATAAAAGCTTAACCATGTCCGGACGAATACGTATTGATGTTTTTGCGGTAGTTCCAAAGTAGATTCCAATTAAAAAGAGCAATCTTCACATTATGTTAAAAAAAGCCTCATCTAACTGTTTAAGGTAGGTTTCGCCATTTCTTTTTTTAAATCGTTAAATTCCTCATAGATAAATATTGGTAGATAAAACAAGATTAATAAGAAAGTAATAATTTCAGAAATAAAGTAAAAAAGTCTAGTAATCATAGTTAACTCGATAGTTTTATCTATCATAAATAAATAGTTAGCGCAAAAATATTATATTTAACCAGCGCTGGAGGACTGGGGGGCTAGACCATGATTTTTGCTTTAATATGGCCCTGAAATGATCAGACCGGGGGGGTCTGTAATATCTGCAAATAGTCCGCTTAAGATCTGGGGCTAAAAATAAAGCTAATGATTGCAGGTGTTTTAATGGGGTCGAGACAGTGGATTGCCTCTGTACCGTTTTTGATGAGCGTTATAGTGTGTAAGATGTAGTCAAAAGGCCCTGATAACAGGCTATAGTTTGATGGCGGAGGCTGGCCGATATAGAGTAGTGTAGCAATACAATGGTATTTGTAATTTTCAAAAATAGAGCCTTTCTACAAAATCTCAATCAAAGGATTATTGATTGTCAGAAAATGACAGAAATAATGAGGAGGAGGTAATATATTATCTTGACCACACCCCACGTGGATAAAATCTGATCCTATTTTAAAGAATGTAGAAATCTCAAAGCTTCTACCTTGAGATTTTTTATTTATCAACTTAAATGCATTTACGTTACTCAAAGAAAATGATAGGGACTCGGCTTTAGTGCCATAAATTGCAATATAGTCAGTAAAGTTGTAACTCATATCCGTATTTTCTATAGTTAAGCCAAAATAATCTCCTATCTTTTTTACCTTCCTCGTTGCATCAAGGACTGTGTGCCCTTCTGGAAGATGAGCCTCATATAGATTGAGAGGGTAGCGAGCTAAATCATCTGCCAAAGAAGTAAAAGATAGTAAGTAATATAATATTGTAAGCTTTTTTAAACATCCAACAAAACTGATAATAACCTCCATACTAAGAACTGTTTATGTTGTCTTGGTCAGGCAGAATATCCCACCGAAGAGACACCACTGTACATAAAAATGTGCATATGTTCAACAATTAATTATTGAATTTACACATATTTATGATACACACAACACTAACGTACGTATGAGTAATATTATTTTGAATTAACCCTTAAAAGAGGACTGTTATGTATAAATTAAAGTTTATATTGATAGCTTGTTTGTTTAGCAATTTTGCCTATGGTGCGATAAACCAAACTATGCTTGTTAAGCCCAGCGAATGTAGTGTCTCAATAAAAAAGCAACCCTTACAACGTTACATAGAAAAAATTTGTATACTCAAAGTGATGTCGTTAAAAAATGAGCAAGAAACTGAATTTGCTAGATATGCAATAGGAGAATTAGAAATAATTGAAATAATTTATGCAGATGGAGATAAAGAATTTTTACCGATTAACGGTCAATATAAGGCGCATTTACCTCCTTTTCATAAATTTACTAGAATAATGTACAGTAATCAAATAACGCAATTTGCTGGTCCTTACGCTGAGCCAGAAATAAACGAAAGAGAATTTACTCTTACCCCAAGTCCCAATAGCATATTATACTCTACTCTTGCTGGTGAAAGCTCAAATGGACAAAGTTTTGAAGCTATAATGAAAATGTCCTCCAATTAAGGTTTAAGCTGACGTTTGACCTTCCTCAAAAAAATGGACTGGGTGGGGAAGGATTATTTTTATCAAGTAGCATTTTTTAGGAGTATAACATGGATCATGTAGAACTAGAATGGATCAAATCTCTGGCTCGTTCCAATAGAATGGATTACATTGACGCATATAGGGGAAAAGATAATAAAAAAGCAGCGGAGTTGATTCACCTTTCTACCTTGAAAGAAGGAAATTATATTCGTAAAAAGTTCGAGTTATATGTTAAATTTCATAATTCATATCAGCCAAAAGAATCTGGTAATATAAGAATTTTTGATTTTGATTCTGACTCTGATTCCTACCCCAATTTTATGCTCTTTCGAAGTATCAGTAAATTAGTTTGTAAGACTAATACTGGTATAATAAGTCTATATTTAGAAAAAATAAAAGAAAAGATGAAGGTCCAGCCAATATTAATTCATAAAATGATTGCCTCTTTAGGACCCTTTAATGAGGTTGTTTGGTTAGATAATGAGCGCCATCGAACATCAGCTGAGATCGCCATAAAAATTGCTTTTAATTCCCTGATTAAAAATAGTAGAAATCCTAACAGGAAAAACATACCAGTCTATAATGGTTAGCGATTAGCGATTAGCGGTTAGAGACTCTTTTTAAGTAAGATAATCGTCTCAATAAGTTTGGTTTGCGGTAAAACATCAAATGGTTCAATAGTTTTGATTTGATAAGCACTAGTCATTAAATTTAAATCGCTGATGAGTTTATCGTTGAAGGGAGTAAAAATTATTATATTAGGTGATGATAATTTTATTAACAAATTAATAGTATATGCTGATAGGCCGGTCTTTGGAGGGGTAAGTAGAACCAAGTCGAAGGGGGGTGATTCTGATTTATTTTGGTTAATATCTTCAAGATATGCATCAATTTTTTGACAAATAAAATTGGTTCTAATCTTGTTATGTTTCCTATTTTCCTTCGCTTCTTCAATGGATCTATCATTATGGTCAACCGCGGTTACTCGATGTCCTGCTTCAGAAAGAAGTATAGAAAAGATACCGGTGTTAGCAAACAAATGAAGAATCTTTCCGCTTTTTTGAAAACTAGCTAATTCAATAAACCTTCTGGCTATATTTTCTAATTGCAGAGTATTGGTAATCATGTTGGTATGAGGGGATAGTTTAAATTCTTGGTTAAGAATTTCATCATAAATATGCCCTTTTCCAACAAGTGTCTTGACCTCCTGATGGTCAATCATTTGGATAATGGTTTCTAGTCTGGGAAGATCTTTTTTTAATTTCCGAGAAACTTCTTTCAACTGTCTACTGGTTTCATGGTTAGTAGCTGATGTGTGCCAAATTAATAATAATCTAACACCTAATTTGCTAGTTTTTAGGGTAATTTCTTTAATAACATCTGTTTTATTAGGTGGATCATAAATAGGAAGAATAGGAAGAATAGGGAGGTTGTTTTCTTTGATGGCTCTTGCTATCAGTCTTAAAGCTTTATTAGCAGTATCAGAATGAAGCGGGCAATGAGTTAAGTCAGAGAATTGATAATCATAAGCCGATTTCATGCCCATCCTAAGAAATTTCCCACCAGTTGAATATTGAAATGTCAGTCTGGCGTTGTTTCGGTAATTATCTTTTTTAGGACTTTTTTGAATGTTTAATAAGGTATAACTGTCAGTTTTAATTAAATTATTTAAGGTTTTCTCTATTGTTTCTTGCTTTAGAGTAAGTTGCATTGAATATTCAATATTTATATAAGGACACAATTGGCAATCTTCACAGCACTTATTCTTCTGTAAAGTCGAAGTGTAAATCTTACTAATATTCAAATTCGAATGTGAAGACCTTCTATCAATCATAACAAAAGCATATTGTACGATTATTGTATAAAAGGCAAGATTAAACCAAAATATTAAAAGAATATTAACAAAATTAAAGGGTTGCTTATAAATAATAATTATTTATTGATTATGGCCGATACCTTGATGGGAGAAAAATATGAGTTATATTGATATATACACACAATGTAGTGAGTTTAGCTCAATAGTGATGTTATCTTTTCAGGATATTTTAGATCAGAGTGTAGAATTGGGTTATGATATGATTATGGTTGCTCAACATAATAGAATGGAAGTTAATCAAGAGACTACTATAAACAAAGAAAAGAACCAAAGAATTGATCAAGGAATGATTTTATCATTGGAAAAAAGAGCCCTAAAAGAAGAAGTAATGTTGATCTTTGGGTGTGAAATTTGTACTCAAGTAGGCGATTTTCTTATAATTTCAAATAATAATAATAATAATAATGAGTTATTGAACATTCCAACATCTATTTCCTTTGATCATGCTCTTCATTTTGGTTTGTTTAAAAAAGAAAATGCGGTTATTTGGTTACATCCAAAACGTGGTGGTGAAAGATCAACCTTTGAGGATAGTTTAACCTTTGGATTAGATAAAATAATGCGAGTAGTCACCGCTATTCAAGCTTTAAACGGTAGGGATTTATTAGCTGCTCCTCATTACAATGATCAAGCTCTAAAATTAGCTGAAAAATATGACAAACCTGTTGTGGGTGGTTCTGAAGCATTAAAATTGAGTTCCTTGGGTTTAGTAGATACTGTTTTTTCGGGTGAAATAAATAATCAACAAGATGTTATAAATGCCATAAATAGGGGAGAAGTTAGTACCAAGATAAATCATGATATTTTAGGGAACACCTTGCAAAGCTTTGCCCTTCTATTTGCGAGTTAAAGGATGCGATGCTTGTAAAAATAAGTGATCTACATATTAGCGACAATTCTTTGGCTTTTGGTTCTATTAATAGAGCCATGGCCAAGTATTTTAGACATAATATGAGTCGAATTATGCAAGAAAAAGGTCTATTTGAAAGGGCAAAGCCTTTAGAATTTTGTATGTTAGGAGATTGTCTTGATATATTAAGATCTGACATATGGTATAAAGAAGGAATAAGAACCAGACCATGGTCCTCCCCATCCAAGGAACAGGAGGAGGTTGTTTTTCAGATTGTTTCTAGAATTATTAAGACTAACTTGGGTGTTTTTGAAGAATTTTGCAAACTTTTAAAGAGTTATGATTCAAAATTAATTTATATATTGGGAAATCATGATCAATTGTTAGGTACTTATGAATCTGTTCAACAATTAGTTATTGAAGCATTGGGGATGGATAAATCTCGAGTTGTTTTTTGTATGGAATATACTTGGCCGGAATATGGTGTATACTCTTATCATGGTCATAAACATGATTTTCGTAATTATGACATTCCTCGGACTTCTTTGGGAACTATATCTTTTGTCGAATTACTCAATCGCTTGCCTTATGAAATGAGTAAAGTATTAGATGAAGGATCTGTTGCTTTAAAACATATAAAAGAAATGCCCTGTATAGAGTTATCTGCGGCAGGATATTGGATAGATGAGATTTTAAGTTCTCTTGGTGGTGATCGTGTCCTTAGAAAATGCTTTAGAAAAGTTGTTAAACAATATTTCACTTTGAAAGTGGTTCGGGGATGGTTTTTTCGTAATTTGTTTTCATCTCATTGGCTATCAGCAGTTTCGTTTCAGTTTAGTTTGATTCTGCTAATGTTTATGCCTCTTTGGGTTTGTAGAATTATTGCTGGTTTTGCCTCCTATCTTGTAGAAGGTACATCAGTAGATCAGATTTTACTAACAAAATCTTATGAGGAACTAAATCGTCATACAAATAAAAATATCAGATACGTAGTTTGTGGACATACACATTTTTTTAGGAGAATTCCTCTTGGCATGTATAGGGGTAAGGAGGTATACTATTTAAATACAGGAAGTTGGGGTCGAGCGTATGAACGATCTAGAAGTTATTGGGGTAAAACCCAGTTTATACCTAAAGACTCGATGAGTTATTTGGTATTTTTTAAACCAGATGAAAAAACAGAGTTCTCTTTTGAAGTTTGGAACGGTAGTTTAGGACCAATGAACTAGAAAGACAAGTATTATGGACGATACAAAAAAGGATTTACTGATTTGGGCGGCATCTCGTAAGAAAAAAATTATTCGAACTTACCAGAGATTATTTACTTCGGTGGGTGTTGACATACTGCACCTATATGAAGACTCTACATCTTTACAAAAGGATTTAGAGAACCAATTTGAAAACCGGGTTCATTTGTTTTTACATTTTGAAGATCTTGGTATATTAAATTTTTTTGATTTCCAGCAGCCTGATATAGAGTCACAAAAGGATGAGTATATACAATTTACCTTACAGGTCCTTGATGAGATAGCAAAGAAGTTTCCTCATCTAAAAATTCATCTAACGAGTAATGATCTCGATTATTTATTTGTAGTGAAATACTTTTCTCCCCTAATTGAAAATATATTTTGTATCAATTCCCCCTTTTATCAAATGATTCTGCGTAATCATTTAGATCATATTATTGGTGGAGAGACTTTTAATCTGGAAAATTTGTTAGGTCACGGGACCGATATAAAAGAAAGTGTTTTGAAACAGTCCAATCAAATTGACTCGGTAGTATTCGATTTCAGTCAATATTTACATCAACTCAATGCCAGCCGAGATATAAGAGAAAGATCCTGCTTTGTATTTGAAGAACTACTTTCTAATGCCTTATATGGTGCTCCAGTGGATGAAGATGGTAATTTTAAATACCGTAAATTTGACAGGAAGGTTAATATAGCTTTATTAGAAAATGAGTATGTGGATTTTAATTATGGATGTAATGGTGATACGCTAGCTATTATTGTTAAGGATCGATTTGGGACCTTGGACCGTGATAAAATAACTCATTACATCAAAAAGATGGCATCTATTGGAACACTTAGTCAGGAAAAAACCAGCAGTGGTGGTGGCTTGGGCTTTTTTTATATTTTAAGAAATTGTCATTCTTTGACAATACATATTAAAGAAGGTCAATTTTGTTATTTTATAGCTTTTTTTGCTGCCCAATCTAGGGGAGCGAGAGACAGGGTAGATAATTTAAATTTTAATTTTTATTTTGAATAAGGATTTAATTTAGGTAAGGAGATTTTTTATGAATGAGCATTATACATTTAATAAAGATGGTGAAAGTGCTGTAATGATTATGGGAAAAAAAGTAGAGCAAGGTCTTACCTATCCTACAGAAGAAGATTTAGCTGGTATTAAAGAAATTCTTATGGGATTTGGAGATGTTGAACTCATTAATTCCTTGGGAGTAAGGGATTTATTAAACTTCCTTAAAATACTTAGGGGTATGGATGTTCAAATCTCTTATGAAAAATGTGCTCCCTTGGTGGTTAAACAAATGAGTATGTTACCAGAGTTTATAACTAACGTTAAAATTAAATCCGTCATAGGACCGTTTTTTTGTGAAGAATGTGATGTTGAAGCTACAAGCGAAATCGTGGTTGAGGGAAAAACCTATGACGAAGTTGTTGAAGAGACCGAAGGTAAAAAATGCGCTGAATGCTCTGAAGAAATGGAGTTTGACGAACCACCAGAGAGTTTTTTCTTTTTCTTAATGGAATAAAGAATTAAAATAGCTGCTGTGCTAATAAATCATCAATTTCTTTTTGTATCTTAATATCATCCAATACTTTTTCACTTTTGTGAACCTCAATATTTTCGCATTCTTCAATAAAGATTTGATTAGGTCCTTTTTCTTTTACTTGCTTTAACCCTGTAGAGGCTTTTTTTATAATATAAGTTGATTTTTCATCATTGAAATCTTTAGTACTAATGCCAAAACTGGCAGTTACCGTTTGAGATTGATCTAGTAAGGATTTAGGGTAAACATTAACCAAATAATGTTGAATGGCATTGGCGATGGAAATAGCTTCATCTAGGGTTGTTTCGGGGCACCCAATGCCGATTGAGTTTTCATCGAGTCTTGAACATACATCAGTAATTGATGTTTGATTTTGTAAAAATTGAGAAATATGTATCAGAGCTTTGTCTCTTAAATCGTCAGATAAACCTAGATCAGTATCAATTTCCAATTTAATAAAACTAATGGGTTGATCATACAGTCGAGAAATTTTAACCTCGGTGTCGAATCTCTCTTTAAAATAATCCCAGTTATTTAAGCCGGTTAGCTCATCGGTGATGGTATGTTTGGTGAGCATGATATTAATACGTTCAATTTTTTGTTTGGATAATACATCTTTGGTTCTGTCGTTGCATTGAACCAATAAGAAATCGAAGGAATCTCCTTTTTGATAAGAGACATGCAGATCCAAATAAAAAGTTTCATTATTTGTATTGGTGGGAATAATTGAGAAGCTTATAACTCGTTGTTCATGAATGGCGTTTTTTAAGATTTTATTAAAAATATCTTTATAGGCTGCGGGAAATAATTTAATAAAAGGTTTTCCAATAATATCAGAGAGGACCATTGCGGTAAATATTTCGGCGCGAATTGAGGTTTTGGCCACAGTATGATCAAAGTCATTCATAATAGCAAAGACAGGATTGACATTACTTTCAACAAAACTTTCAACTAAAGCATCTACTTGTTGGTCCTTAGATATCGGTAGCATGAGATTTTTCCTTTTCTGAAAGTTCCAAAAGGGTTTTATTTAACTTTTCAATTTCCCTTATATCTAAAATTTCTTTAGTACGATTTGTGCATTGGATAAAATAAAAGTCTGAGGTTCCCACAACCATATAAGATACAATAAAATCAATAATACTGACATTTTGTTCAGCATCAGTTAGTTCTGCTAGATGATTTTGAGTAGATTTAGCTCTTTTAGCGCTTCTGAAAAGCTTTTTAAGTGGTTTTTCGATTTCAGAAGGGAACAATCCCAAAAAAGAGTTTCCGATGATGTCAGATTTTAATTTACTAAGTAAGGCTTCTGTTTTGTCGGAGGCCTTGAATACGATAGGATCGGCTTTTCCTTCACTCGCGGCAATAAATACTGGATTGACATTATTTTCGGTTAATTGTTCTAATAAGTTATCTAAACATTTTTCTGAAAAAAATCTCATGACCAACCAACTCCAGCGGAGCAAAATAAAAAAAGGCAAGAATAAAGAAGATTTTATTCTTGCCTAATTTGTCGGTCAATTTATCAAAAAATTGAGTGTAAATTAATTAAAATTTATATTTTACAGCCAATTCATTGTAGATTCCTTCGCCGCCTTTTTCAAAAGAATCACTAAAGGTTTTAGTGCTCACATCAGTGACTAATTCAAGGTAATTAACAACAGACAACTTTTTAGTAACAGGAACAGTGGTTGTATTAATGAACATATGTGACTTACCAACCTCATCTCCTGGTACACTTGTTTGTCGGTAGCGATAACTAAATACTGAAGAAAAACCTTTAAACAAAGAAGTAGTGTATTTCAAATCAGGACCAACTTCCAATCTAAAGTCGATTGGTCTTTTTTCTTCTGGTCCAGTAGATGTAGTAGTATCATCCGCTACCAGATTGGCTTCTGTTTTAGTTTCATCAGTTTCTTCTTCTTCCTCATCTTCATAAGCTTTAGAGCTTTGAAGGTCAGTTCTAAAACTACTCTTGAGGCTTAATTTAATGTCACCTACTTCTGTAGCAATCTTATCTTTGTGAGTTAGACCTACATTAAAAAATAGATTAGTTTTAGCGTGAGTGTTACTACCAGTTGGAAAAGAGGTCCAAGTAGTAATGTCTGTGCTTACATAATCACTTTTGTAAGGTTTGAAAGAGTTTTCCCAAAAAATATTATCAATTTCGGTTTCTCTTGAAGTGTGTTGTTGAACCATTCGTAGAGATAAGTAAGTTGATAATTTTTTCTCGGCAAAGGATGATCCAAGGTTAAATTCATAGCGATATTTAACGTTTTCATTTAGACCAAAATGAGCGGATTTGTTGTTGTAAATCCCTTTGACGGTGGCACCTGCTGTGCCGTTTGGAAACAAGCTTTTTAAGCCAGTTGCCTCTTTTTCTACTTTGACATCTTTCGATTTCTTATCTTCAGTAGCAGCTACAAGTGCTGAAATAGTAAAGACAAGTACTGTCATGCTGAGGGTTAAATACTTAATCATTTTCATAGAAACTCCTTAAAAAATTGAACAAAAAAAAACAAATAACTAACAAATAACTAACAAAAGGTTTAAATTTGAATTTATTTTAATTTTTATAGTGTATTACCTTCGTGGCTGGCGTTATTACGTAAAACTGCGGCAATAATACCAAAAAGTTGTTGTCATGTCAAATTATGCGGTAAAAATAGGGTAAAAATATAAAAATACCAAGTATATACAGTGATATAAATTATATAGTTAATTTTTCTTAGATGATGTCCGACAAAAATTAAAGAATCGATAAAAATAGTTATTTTACCTTTTAGAGAGGTGAAAATGATTAAAATAATAAAAATATTAAAAATAATAATTTTAAATTTGGTTTTATTTTCAGTATTATCCTGCCAGAGAACCGGTTTTTTAAAGAGAAATCCTCCAAATCCTTCGGCAGCTGATGTCAGGGCTAGTCAGTATAAACAAAGAATAGATGTTTTTACTCAGTCCAGTATAGGTAAAAAAATCGATATTATTTGGGTAATTGACAGCTCGGGTAGTATGATTGAAGAAATTAATTCTATAAATAACAATATTATGAATTTTGTTGGAAGATTAGATAGTTACAATATTGATTATCGAGTTGCCTTACTATTACGTGATGAACTTAATCTTCGTTTTCAAATTCCACCACAGGTGAAAGATTGTAGTAGAATTAATGCCGGCAATAATCGTCTTTGCTATTTCAATGCCTATATTGGGTCCTTTAATGCATTGAAAACCTTATTAAATTGTTTTGGTATAACTTATACCGGTGGATATAAACCGGAATTTCAGAATCTTTCAATCGTTTATAAAGGGCAAAGTCAACCCAGCGGAAATATACCATTTTCTTGTGGTGCCTTAAATGAGCCGCCATTTGGCTCTTTATCGGCCAAATTTAAAGGGTTTATGAGACCTGGAGTTCATAAGGAAATAATTGTAGTTAGTGATGATGAGAGTTATCTGCCCGCTGATAGTTTCTTAAGCTCGTTTAGAAGTCAGGTTCAAGATTTTAAGTTTCATTCAATCGTGGGTGTAAATGCAGCCGCAGCTCAGTTTAAAGTTTTGGGATGTCAAAGAGCTAATGTGTCACCTTGTCAATTGAAAGTTGAACAACGACCTACATCTACCCAATTACCAACAACTGGACGTTGTTTGGTCGCCTATGCTTCAAGAGATTATCCTCATTTAAGTCAAAGCACAGGTGGGATGATAATGGATATTTGCAGTAATGATTGGTCAGGTATTTTTAGTAAATTAAGTCAAGAGATTATCAAGCTGACAACCTTTGCTTTAAACTTTAACCCAGTAACTGGTGATAGTAAATTCCCGGTAAAGGTATTGGTGAATAATGTCGAGAGGCCAGCAACAGAATGGATATATGATCAAGGTACCAATAGTATCATTTTTAATGAAAATAAGGTACCGCAAGTAGATTCAAATATTAAGGTGCAATATTGGTCCGTGAAATAAACAGAGATATTGGTTATCTAATGAAAATCGCGATATTGGAACTCATATGACGTAGAATAAATGAGACATTGGGATTATTATGACAAGAGTAATAGTAGTTGAGGATAATAAATCTATTTTGAATGAAATTCACCAATGGTCCACAGATCTTGGTCTTAATATACAATCATTTGAGCGAGCAGAAAGTCTATATTCATTTCTAGTAGATGTAAATCAGAATGCTGATTTGTTTATTATTGATGACTCTCTTCCCGGTCTTTCGGCTTCAGCTCTAATACAGGACATTAGAGCTACAAGAAGAAATAAAAAGGTTCCTATTTTCTTATTATGTAATGAATTTGATGCTAATTATCGCGATGTTTCTAAAACATTAGGTGTAAATGGTTGGATCGAAAAACCCGTTAAGAAAGAAATCTTTGAATCAATAATCAATGCGGTAAAAACTGATGAAATTTGCCGTGGTGAGATCCATGAAATTGATTTTACCATTCATTTAGGAAGGCTGGATATTACTTGGGATAATGGTAATAGGGGCCTTATTTGTTCTGGGATGTTAAACGAAAATTCCTTTTTTGACCGTATATCATATTTGGTTCCCGTAAATGTTTTAGTTGTTCCTATTGATTGGTCCGGAGTTTCTTTAATTAATGTGGATGGCATCAAAGCGTGGCAGTCTTTTTTAAATACAAATTTTGCCAGACAAAGAAAGTTTGTTTTTCATAATTGTCCGGTCCTGATGATTGAATATATGAATGCTATGCCTGACCATTTTTTTGAACATAAACAAATTTTGATTAAAAGTGTATATTTACCGGTGTTTAATCATAAGGAGCATGAGATAAAGTCGGTCTGGATAGATTTGGAACAATTGAATAAATATAATAATAATGTAATTGAATTAGTAGAAAAACAACATCCCATCAAAGATAAGCCCCTTGAATATGAAACTGATTTATTAACCTATTTTTCTTTTTTACAATTTGTATCCACCGAGGAAGTTTGGAAAATCTATTCTAATTTGGTGTACAAAACAGATAAGGAGCTAAATAATGGAACGCCTGCTTCCACTGAAATGTTATTTTGGCGGTCCTACTTACAATTTTTTAGAGTGATAAATGATTGTATGAAAACTGAAATGCTGATTACCAGAGAAACTATTTTAGATCAATCCTCTAGAATATTGGCCCGATTCGCTGCTTTTGATACTGCTATGCATGTGTTGGATCCTAAAATTGAATTTAGACCCGTCTTACGTGACCACGTAGTAGAGATAATACTATTTCAATATAAAGATTTATTATTATCCTTTGATAGTATTTCTAATCTAATTGGCAACTTGGCTGTCAAATGGCGCAGAAAATCAGCTATGGAGCAAAGGGTTCGCGAAATTGATCAAATTATTTATCAAGCGGCTGATGTTTTTTGCCCAACATTGTCCAAATATCTAATTGCCGCTGGCGCTATTAAAAAAGAGACCGTTTTTTGCGATTCTTTGCGTCAGGAGGATCTGATAGAGCTTACGGTGAGTTGTTTGAGCGCTATTAAATCTTCATTAGTACAAATGGGTAGAAAGGTTGAGCAGGTTGGTAATCAAATTATACATCATTTGACCAATACTTTTTCTTCCGATGTGCGTTTAGGAAAAATTAACGATGGATATGATCTTAGTTATCATACTAAAAAAGCCCTATTGAAATTTCAACGTGAAGCGTTATTGACATGGCAAGATACTAAATTAGGAAATGATCTCATCAAAAATGTATGCGATATGCTTGAAGCAGTAAATGTAGACTTTCAAAGGATCATTACCAGTATGATGGCTCATGATTTGGTTCACCAAGTTCTAAAGCAAAGGATTTTTGAAATTGAATTATGCGCGGAAAGGACCGATATTGACACCTTTTTAATGACTATTCCTGTTCAATTTCGCTCTATTATAGAAGAGAAGCTTTTTGATTTTTGTTTTCCTAAAGCTCCTGGTCAAGAAAAAGATTCATTGGATAGAGGTTCTATATCCTTCTTTTAATTTTTCTACGATTCATTTAAAATACCAGTATTTCATACCTAGATTGTATGGGTAATAAGGTTTTTTATCATATTTAGGCAGATTGATATTTTTGGAAATAGCCAAAAAAGTGTACTTGATTTCTGACCATTGGGCAATTACGTAATCGTTGGCTATTATATCGTTGACCTGGGTAAAGATCTTTTTTCGTTTTTGCTTATCCATTATTTTTCTTCCTAATTCAATCAGGCTGTCAACTTTAGGATTTTTATAATGTAGATAATTACTTTTATTAGCTCCGATATTATCCGAATGAAACTGGAAGTAAGGGTCAACAAGTATTTTACGGCTTTTTCCATTGGCAAAGGCATCAAATTTTCCTTCATTGAGCAGCTTAACAAAAGTGTTCCATTCAACCAGTTTAACTTTCATATCTACACCGACTTTTTTCATTCCTTCTTGAATAAAAAGAGCTTCTTTAAGAATTTTGCTATTAGCTACGATTAGCGTAAAAACTAATTTCTTGCCCTTCTTGTCGAGGATATAGTCACCATTTCGATCCTGCCAACCAGATTTAGCGAGCATTTGTTGCGCCTTTTTAGGATTGTAAATTGGCGGATTAAATGATCCTTCGTAATCCCGCACACTATAAAGAGGTCCTCGGGGTATTACAGCTAGACCATCAAGGTTTTTATTGATCATTTCTTTTTTGTTAATGAGGTGATAAAGAGCCTTACGTAAGTTAAGATCTTTAAATAAAGGTTTATCTAAATTAAAACCAATATAGCCAAAACCCTGTGGTTGCTTATTATCCATAGCTATGGTGTTAAATTTAGCCTTTTTATTCTTAACAACATCGCCAGCCTGTCTCCAGTGATCAATCCAAAGACGCATGTAATCAAGTTTTCCTTTTTTTAACATTTCAAAAGCGATTTGTCGGTCTCGTATGTATTTAATGACTATTTTATCAAAATTATATGCACCAATATTTTGCGGTAAAGAGGCTCCCCAATATTTAGGATTTTTGATCAAAACACATTTTTTTCCTTTGGTCCATTTTTTTACATAATAGGGACCAGAACCCATCGGCTTTTTGGTATATTTGTTTTTGTTGATTTTCTTTACATTGTCATAATAGTATAAATGGCGCGGAACAATAAGGGTCTTGGCTAAAAAATAGAAGTTTTTAAATAATGTTTCCATAGCGGTAAATCGAATTGTTTCTTTATCTAAAACTTCAATTTTGGAGAATTTATTAAGACTGGCTTTGCGGGATAGAGCTTTAACCCCTTTTATGGCAAAGACTTCAAAGGAAAACCTTACATCTTCAATGGTAACTGGTTTTCTATCGGCCCATTTAGCTCTGGTATCTAATTTAAAAGTGAAGATTTTACCATCATCGGAAATGCGCCAACTACGAGCTATGCGGGGAATGGGTTGGTGAGTGGCTACGTCGAAATCTAGGAGTGATTCAAATACCCATTGATCCAATATTTCTCGTGCGCCTGAATCTCGGTAGGTAATAGGATTGAGATGATTCGGTTCATACGCGGTGTAATATAAAGAACCTCCTTTATGGGCATTTTTGTTGCCTGAGGCAATTGTTAGTTTTTCGATGGATTTAATATTTTTAGGTGAGGGCGGGGTAACAGTTCCCATAGCCAGGTTGTTATTTAATAATAAGAATAATAAGAATGATAGGTTGATTAAACTTGGAAAACGAATGTTCTTGCTTAAATGATTTAAACGATAGTAGTCAAATCTCATAATAAAACTCCTTTTTTATTATTTTATTATTTTAATTTTTTTCTTATCTTAAATTAAAACTCCTTTTTAGTTTTGTTATTAATTATTTGTTCTATGACAAGCAACCAAATGGGTATTGGCGATAGTCCGCAAACTAGGTATCTCTTGTTTACAAATGTCCTCAGCTAGGCGACATCGGGGATGAAAAGCACATCCAATAGGAGGATCAATAGGACTGGGAACATCGCCTTCAAGAAGGATTCTATCTTTTCTGTCTCCTTTGTGAACAGTTGGTACCGCTGATAATAGCGCTTGGGTATAAGGATGAGAAGGATTATTGTATATTTCTTCATTGGAACCATATTCCACAATTTTTCCCAGATACATCACTGCGATGTGGTGGCTTATGTGCCTTACAATAGTTAGATCATGAGAGATGAATAAATAGGTTAACCGGTATTTTTGTTGTAGGTCCATTAGTAAATTAATAATTTGAGCCTGAATAGACACATCTAAGGCGCTCACCGGTTCGTCGCATATTATTAATTTAGGATTAGTGGCTAAGGCTCTGCCAATACTAATGCGTTGACGTTGACCCCCACTGAATTCATGAGGGTATCTATCGCTTTGATCTGTTGAAAGACCAACATCATTCATTATTTCATGAACCTTATTGATAATCTCTTCTTTATCAAGCTTTTCATGTAGTTGAAGTGGTTCGGCCAATAATTGAAAAACCGTCAATTTAGGATTTAAGGAACCAAAAGGATCTTGAAAAATCATTTGGAAGTCTTTTCTACAATTACGAAGTTCTTTTTTAGATAGATTTGTTAAATCATAATTGTCAAAAATAATTGATCCATTAGTAGGCTCTTCTAGACGAATTATAACCTTACCCAAAGTAGATTTACCACATCCGCTCTCACCAACCAGACCCAGCGTTTGTCCTTCTGTTAGTTGCAGTTCAACATTTGAAACAGCTTTAACCGTATTAATCGCGCGGTTCCAAAATCCTCCTCGGACCGGATAGTTTTTTACCAAGTTTCTTACTTCTAAAATTGTATTCGACATATTAAATTGTTTTTATAATTTATTGGCACTTAATGCAAGCGGCATAATGATCATTCTTTAAAATTGATAAGGCGGGTATTACTTGATCGCATTCGGGTATCTTTTGCTTACAACGGTTAGCAAAGACACAACGTTTAGGCTTTTCTTTTAAGGTTGGTACCATACCGGTTATAGTTTTTAAGCGTTTGTTGATATCAAAACGATTATTTTTTTGATACGAAGGAATTGATTCTAAAAGACCTTGAGTGTAGGGGTGCTGGGGATTATTAAAAATTTGATCCACTGGACCTGTCTCAACTATTTTACCTCCATACATCACAATAACTCTTTTAGCTGTTTCAGCAACCACCCCTAAATCATGAGTAATCAGTATCATGGCCATGTTTGATTTTCTTTGTAATTGATATAAAAGATCCAAAATTTGGGCCTGAATAGTGACATCTAAGGCTGTGGTTGGTTCGTCCGCTATTAGCAAAGAAGGATTGCAAGCAATAGCCATGGCGATCATAACTCGTTGCCTCATGCCTCCACTTAGTTCATGTGGATAACATTTAAGTCGACTTTCAGGGGAAGGAATGCCAACGGCTTTTAATAAAGAAAGAACCTTATCGCTATCGTCTATATTTTTATAATGCGGAGAGTGTAGTTTTAATATTTCACTGATCTGGTTTTCAACAGTGTATACCGGATTGAGAGAGGTCATTGGTTCTTGAAAAATCATACTAATATCTTGACCTCGTATTTGATTCATTTCTTCATCAGATAAGGTCAATAAATCATTTTCTTTAAAATTTATGGAACCCTTTTTTATTTTGCCAGGAGGGCAGGGAGTCAATTGTAAAATGGCCTGAGTGGCAACGCTTTTTCCTGATCCTGATTCGCCCACAATACCAAGTGTTTCGCCTGGTATAACTGAAAAATCGATCCCATTGACGGCATAGATGGTTTCTTCTTGGGTATGAAATTCAATGTTTAAGTCTTTAACCTGTAGTAACAAAGGGTTACCTTTTTTATAATTAAACAGTGTGGTTCATCTTTGCAAAGTTGCTCGGAGTATAATATAACGTTGTCATAATAGCAAAGACAATTGTTTTCAAATCGGGGTAAACGCGCTTTAAATAGGAATAGTGATGCTGGTATATCTGTTAAAACGGATATTGTTAATGGTGCCGACTTTTTTAGGAATCACACTGGTAGTATTTTTTGTGATTCAATCAGCTCCAGGAGGCCCTGTAGAACAATTCGTTCAAGAGATCACCATGGGTATGGGAGATGAAGAGGGCGGGTTGGGTGAAGATTTGGCTATGAGTGAGGAGCTTATAGACGAGTTAAAAATTCAGTTTGGTTTTGATAAACCTATTTATGTTCGTTATTTTCTTTGGCTCAAAGATTTATTTACGTTGAATTTTGGGGAGTCTTATGTTTATGAGGAATCGGTTGTAGACGTTATAATCAGCAAATTTCCGGTGTCGCTAAGTTTTGGTATTTCATCTTTGTTTTTAACTTATTTGGTTTGTATTCCTTTGGGAATTGCTAAAGCCTTAAAGGATAAAACAGCTTTTGACTATGCCTCCAGTGTGGCTATATTTTTGGCTTATTCAACCCCAGGTTTTGTTTTAGGAGTTTTACTGATTGTCTTTTTTGGAGGAGGATCTTTTTGGGACGTCTTTCCCATTGGGGGATTAACTTCCGATGAATATGAAACTTTTTCTTGGGGGCAAAAAATAATCGATCGGCTTTATCATGCTATCTTACCTGTTACTTGTTATGTTTTACATAATTTTGCTGCTTTAACCATGTTGATGAAAAATTCGCTAATAGGTGAGTTACGTTTGGATTATGTTAAAACAGCAGTTGCCAAAGGGGTTCCTCGCTTTGGAGTAATATATAAACATGCTCTACGTAATGCTCTTATTCCTGTGGTAGCAGGAATGGGAGGGGTTTTTAGTATAATTTTCGCGGGAAGTGTTTTAATTGAAACGGTATTTAATTTAGATGGAATAGGATTACTAACCTATACTTCTGTTTTAAAACGTGACTACACGGTGATCATGGCTTCGGTTTCTTTACATTCTATTTTGATTATGTTGGGAAATTTATTTTCTGATTTTATGATGGCCTTGGTAGATCCGCGGATCGATTTTAATTGATGTTGTAAATTTATTTGGCGTTTTAAAATATGCATAGGAAGTGGCAAAAATTTAAAGGTCGTCAAACAGCTTGGTATTCATTGATATTGTTATCATGTTGTGGAATTTTATCATTAGTAGCTGAGTTAGTTGTCAATGATAAGCCTTATTTTCTGATTTATAAGGATCAGATATATTTTCCCCTTTTTAAGGCGTATTCAGCCAGTACTTTTGATGAAAACGTAATTAAACCTAATTATCGTCAAATTTGTAGGACCAAAGCATCGTGTCTTTTTCCTCCTGTCAAATACAATCCTCTTGAAATTGCCCATGATGTTGATTCATATCCATCTCCACCCACTTGGGATCATCCTTTGGGTCTTGATTCTCTTGGTAGAGATATCTTTGCCCGAATGTTGTATGGATTTAGGGTCTCGTTTTCTTACGCTTTAGGTGTGTGGTTAATCTGCTTTACCATTGGGACTATTATAGGGGCTTTAATGGGTTATTTGGGGGGTATGTTTGATATAGTGTTTTATCGCCTTATGGAGATATTTTTTTCTATCCCTTATCTGATTGTGTTGATTATCCTGGTTTCGGTCTTCACTCCTAATATAGTGCTGTTAATTTGTATATCATCAGTCTTTTCTTGGGGGCATATTACCCGCTATATGCGGGCCGAGTTTTTAAAAATGCGTAAACTGGATTACATTTTATCGGCCAAAACGGTTGGATGTTCAACTAAACGGATCTTGTTTCGTCATATCTTACCTAATGCGTTGACGCCTTTAATCACTTTTTCTCCTTTTTTTATTGCTCATAATATTCTGGGACTTAGTTCTTTGGATTTTTTGGGTTTGGGAGTAATTCCACCGACTCCTAGTTGGGGAGAACTGCTTAGGCAGGGCAAGGAACACTTTTTAACGGCATGGTATCTGGCGCTTTTTCCAGCTTTGGGACTTTTTGGGACCTTGGTTTTAATAAATTTTGTTGGTGAAGGAATTAGAGACGCTTTTGATCCTCGGCGTTATTGATAAGTTGTTTGAATCTAAATTTTTGTTTATGCATGTATGTTTAAAGTCGTACTTTAAATTATCTTTTTGAATAATCATTTATTACAACATAAACATTGTGATATCATATGCTTATATGTGACATCTAAAAAGCTTTTAAGTTCTTCTACAGTTTTCCGATTTTTTAAATAGTGAATAAAATCTATTCTAATTTAATAAAAGGAGTATATATGAAGGCTTATTTTAATCTTTCTATTTTTATAATGAGTTTATTAGTTTTATCCTTATTTGTTCAGTGTAAAAGCGAGGTTCAATACGGAGATGCCAAAACGGTGATGGCTGATCATAGAAAAAATGGTGGGTATACTTTTAAGTTGGGTACCGAAATGAAAAAGGATTGTGCTAGAAATAGTACATTCGGGAATTTAACGTATCTTAATCCTCTTCCTAAAGATGATGTCGCACCACAAGCCAAAGAAATTCAATATGATAAGTGTGAAAGGTTAAAAGCCACTTTAATTCCTTATAATGTGAATGATGAAGCTAGATATCAGATTGAAGCTACGATTGAAATTGATGAGATTGAGCAAAAAGCTAGGGAGTATTTTTGTCCCGTTTCAGGCTCGACGAGAGCAGATTGTGTGGACGCTAAATATGCAACTTCATTATTGTTTGTGATGGCTCATACTTTTAGTGGTGCAGCAGGTGAAAGAAAGGTAATGGTGGATAATGAAAAAGTCACATATGAACAAGCCGTGTATGATATGCGGACAAAGGGTTTGGTCGAAAAAGGGATAGTTTATAAATATATTCCTCATTATCAAATGAAAGAGTATAGTTATGAAAAATATCTTAGTTCTAGAAGTGATACTGAAGATGATCTACTAAGAGCTCCAAATTTTTATGCTAAAACCTGGTTAAGTGCATTAGCTTCGTACATAATATTTAATCATTTAGAAACAAAATGTAAAAAAGAAGAAGCGGTAACTAGTTTAGATCCTGGTGGCACATTTGATGCGATTCCTTCAACTACTATCACTCAACCAACGGAAATACCTCCTTATTGTAAACAAGAAATTAATTACAGACCATCTAAACCAGGAGATGCTAGCAAATGTATAGCTGGGGATAGAATGAAGGTAAAAGGTGATACCGGAGCTACGGTATATATTAAAAGGCAGGTTAGCGGTCGAAATAATACTGAACATGCAATGGCTTTAGTGAAAGCAGGTACTATTATGACGAGTGATGGTCTTTTAGATGAAGGACGACCTGCATTAAAATTAGAAACTACTTTAAAGATAGAGAGATTTGTTACTATAACAAATACTAATGAAAGGATGGTAGTATTCGATTTTAAAGAACTATCAGATAATTCTGGAACTGCAGCTTCATACTCGCCCAGAAGGGAAGGTTATGTACATATTGATCAATTAAAATGTATTACCACTGATGCTGCTGTAGATCCACCGGAAAGTCCTTCTTCAGATGGCGTAAAATATGCCGCGTTTATGTTTCAATCACCTCATAGTATGGATATTTACGTTAAGCTTGAAAATGGAGCTTTAACGGCAGTAATTGATTTGCCTACTTCTCCACCTGATGTGGGGTTACAATCTATGGATTGTCCTTCTTATGGTATTGGTACATTATCAGGAACTTGCTATGGAAAAAGTGACAAAGTCATGTACCAAGTTATTGTTGAGGGAAATGAAATATCAGGTTTGTCATTATTCTTGAAGGGGAAAATTCACCCCTTCGCATATAAATACACCAATAAAACAAATGAACAAATTGAGCAAAAAATAAGTAGCATGACGGGAAGTTCTGGCACAGGGCCAGAGTAAAAATCTATTGAAATATAGAGCAAATTTAAAATGTTATCATTTAGTATGAAAGGAGCTTTTATGAAATTCTTTTATTGGTTTTTATTATTTATCATGTTGATTTCTTGTAAAGATTCACAGGAAGGTGCTGGTACTAAGTTTCTGGATGATAAAGCATTATCGTATTACAAAAATACTCATGATCTAGCGGAATATAATAACCAATTTGCCTTTAATTTTTTAAGTCAGGCTCATGTTGGTAATGAAAATATCGTTTTTTCTCCTTTTAGTTTATGGATGGTTATGAATATGACCTATCAGGGAGTTGTAAAAGGCAGTCCTTCAGCAGATGAAATGGCTCGTGCCCTGAGTTTACTTGATGGGGGAAATCCCATATCAAGGGATTACCTGGTGCAAGCAGTCAGTGAATTACTGAATAGGTATAGTGGTTATTCCGAATTGAAAATTGCTAATAAAATTTGGAGCAATCAAAATATTGAACTTAATCCGGATTTTATATCAGTGATGAATCTGTATTTTAAAAATAGTTTTGAAAGTGTGGACGTATCTAATCCGTCTCTGGCCGCTAACAGAGTAAATCAATGGGTTAGTAACAATACTGATGGTATGATTAAAAATCTAGTTGATGCAAGCGTTTTTAGTAATCTGCTTCTTTTGTTAACTAATACTCTTTTAGTAAATGTGAAATGGACCAGTCCTTATGAACCATGTACCTTGACTTTTTGGAAGGATTCTCAAAGTAGAGTTGATGATTTGAAATGTTTCAAAGCTCAGGCTCATAAAGCTACTGATTCAAATAATAGACTTTATGTGCTAGATCCAAATAATTCATCAAGTTCCATTAAATTTGTAATCCTAATGCCTGTAGGGACTAGTTTCGATATTAATAGTATAATTAGTCAACTTCAACGAGATCCTGATTATTTAAGTGGATTAATGAACAGTGCAAGTACAAACGGATCTGCAGGTGAAGTGACTGTTAAGGTCCCATCATATATTTTAGATAGTGATGTTCAAGCTAAACAGGTTTTTGGTTCTCTTGGTTTAAGTAAAGTATTTAATCAAAATTTTGATTTTGTGGAGATGTTTAAAAAACCAAACCAACAGGCGCAGATCAGTGAAATTATCCATAAAGCTAAAATAGGGGTGGACAAGGATGGGTTTAAAGCAAGTGCCGCCTCGGGGGTTGCTGTATCAAAAAGAAGTATTGGTTCACTTATACAAAATTCTGTAGATAGACCGTTTATTTTTGCTATTGTGGATGAAAATCGATCATTTAAGAATAAGACCGTCTTATTTGTTGGTAAGGTTTCTAATGCTGAATCTATAGAAGCGCAAGTAGAACCATCAAATACTGTACCTTATCAATATCAATTATAGTCATTTGATAGTAAGAAATTTATGAAATCATAAATAAGGCGATTTGGTTAAAAATTAATTATATCCTCATGTTATGAGGGATCCCTAAAAATTCCTTAAGTTTCTCTCACTTATTCCGATATGTGGAATGTGATTATGGTCTACTCTAACTTAATAAGGAGTTTATATGAAATCATATATTAACAAATATATTTATGTTTTGAGTTTATCACTTATACCTTTGCTTGTTCAGTGTAAAAGCGAAGTACAATATGTAGATACCAAAACAGTTATGGCAGTGCACAGTAAGAAGGAAAATGGCTATAAGTTTAAATTAGGTACCGAGATGAAAGCTAACTGTACAACTGGTCAAACAGGTGATCTTACTTATCTTAATCCTCTTCCTAAGGAGGGAGAACCTCAACCACAAATAATTAAATATGATAAGTGCCAATTAATCAAAGCTACTTTAACTCGTTTAAAAGCAGATAAGAGCAGCACAGATTACGAGATTGAAGTTACAGCAACCATTGATAAGATTGAGCAAAAAGCCAAGGATTATTTTTGCCCCGTTCCAGGCGCAACGGTAGCAGATTGTAATGACGCTAAATATGCAACTTCTTTATTATATGTGATGGCCTATACTTTTGGTGGTGAAGAAGGTAAAAGACAGGTGAAGGTAGGAGATGAAGAAGTCACCTATGAGCAGGCAGTGTATGATATGCGTACTCAGGGTTTAAAGGATAGAGGAATAGTATATGAATATATTCCCTTTAATCAAATGAGAGTGTATAATTATACAACATACAGTGCCTACATAGCTGATAGGACCATAAGTGATACTGAATTTGCTCAGCTTTCAGCAAAAAATTTCTATGCTAAGACTTGGTTGAGTGTATTAGCTTCGTACATGATATTCAATCATTTAGAAAAAGTATGTAGAGAAGAAGATGAGATTACTACTTTTGATTCAAGTGCAAGCTTTACAGATGTAGAGCCATTAACTAATACTACCAAACCAAAGAAAATGCGTGATTATTGTGCCAAGGAAATGAAGCAAGAACCTGAGGCAGAAGTTGTTAGTGATCCCAGCGCCGGTGATAGGATGAGAGTTAAGGTGAATGCAGCAAATGTATATGTGAGGGCACAAGAAGATATTTCCCACGAAATTAATACAGATGATGGTAAGTTAATTTTAGTAGATAGGACTATAGAAAAAGGGAGCGAAATTATAGTTAATAAGCTCGTTACCATAATAGGAAAAAATGAAAAAATGGTAATGTTTGAATTGTTTCCTGGAAGTGGTTTTAGTTATATTCATTTAACTAACCTGGAAAAGGTTACTGCACCTACAACTGAGCAGCCCCAATCTACTGCCTTGAAGGCAACTCATAGGGTGAAGAAGGCAGGATTAACATATAATGTATACATATATAATGATCTGGAAAATTACCGCTACGTTTCGGGGATTGAATTAAATGGAGGCGCTCTAATTAAAATTCTAGGTAATTCTGTGCCCGGTGGGCCAGGAACTAGGTGGCAGTATTATGAGGTTGATATTCAAGAGATATTCACTTTAAATAGTTGTGATATTAATAATCCTTCTATTTGTAATATGATAAAAACAGATAGTAGTTTTAATTCTACAACCCCTACTACTCCTGTATATATTCGATCCGATCAAATAGAACATATTTCTACACGAGTTAGCTTATAATGACTAGTAACTAGCAGCCATCCGCTACAGTAAGCAGTATCCAGTATCCAGTGACCAGTAACCAGCAACCAGGATTAATCTGCTGGAATCAGTGCGAAGTAGAGTTCGCCCATATGGTTTTGTCCACCAGCCGCTTTATCGGCGTATGAACCTTCACCCCAATATATATCAACCCGTCCCGGTCCTTTAATGGCCCCTCCGGTATCCTGATTTACCGTTAAACGAGTAAAAGGTATCCAATCATCTAACTCAATATCATCGGTTTCCGGTCTTTGACAAGAAATTAGGGCAACAGCTCCAAGTGGATATATTCGATTGTCCGTGGCAATAGAATGTCCATTTGATAACAAAGTTCCTCCACTACCATATGGTCCTTGTTGGGCTTGATAAAAGAAGATATAACTGGGATTCATGGGAAAGATACGGTCTATTTCCTCTGGTCGTTCCCGGAAATACCTACGTAAACCTTGTAAACTTAAATAGGATTTATCAACTCCCTCCTTTTTTAATATACGTCCAATGGCAACATAACGATGTCCATTTTGCGCTGCATAATTGAAAAAGGTTCTTTTGGGAGGACCATTCTTTTGTTTTACCATGACGACACCGGAGCCTTGAATATGCAAGAAAAAAACTTCTATCTGGTCATCAACATGAACCATTTCTAATTGTTGGTTGGATAGGGCCATTTCCCAATCTATTTCATAACGATTAAAATGAAAACTATAGGTGTTGTTAGGATTTTTTCTTCTCCATCTGTACTTACCTCCAATCAAGACTCGTACTAAATCGTTAGGTTTTTTATAGATAGCAAAACGATTTTGATAATCGGGCGATTTAGCTCCATTAATCAAAGGAAGATAATACCCCGTATAATGGACACCACCTTTTTGATCTAACCCCATAGATTTATACCATTCGAAATAGTTCTTAGCTTTTTCCCACAAGTCAGCAGTAGTTGTAGATTGATTGGCCAATTGCAAAAAAGCTTTGGCGGTGCGGGTACACCATACTTTCCTGGTAACGATCCTTTGGTCAAAGGTCCAGGTTTTATTAGCGGGTAATTTCTGACATCGTTTAATTTGCAGTTTAAGAGCCCTTTTGAAAAGTTCCAAATCTCCATCGGGAATAAGGAAAGGTAGATCTTCGGGAGTAATCCTTTTAAGTGGATTGCGAGCCCTTTGTTCCAACTCTTGAAAAGGTTGTGACTCTGAATAAAACTTATGGGTAGGAAATTGCTGCTCTGCTAAGAAGTACTCTGTCTTTGATGGTAAAACAAAATTTGTCGATAAAGCAAGACTGATAGATGGTCCTAGAATTAACGTTGCCCATAAAGTAATTAATCTAAAACCTAGGTTTTGTAGGTTTTGGAAAAGAAATATATTATCCATATAAATCTCCTATTATTGTTGTCAACGAAAGATTACAGGCTTATCTAGTTGTTTAAAATTATAAATTTGTATTTTAACATAATATTATAACTAAAAAAACGATGAATAACCACCAATTATCTCTACGGGACACCGTAACCGCAATAGAAATCAAAAATACAAAAAATCCCGATCAACGTGATATTGTTTATTTAAAGACGTTCGTATTTAAAGAAAAAGGCAAATTTACGAAAAATACTGATTTGTAAATCAGATTCTTTTTCTAATATTGAAGATGTGGAGGTATGGCCAGTATATTCTTCACATCGTCATCTTTAGGCCTTCTAGTTTACTTTAAATAATAATTTATAATATCCCTTGAACTCTTTGAAGAAGTCCAGTTCTCCAAATTCTCACAAACCATACCCAAGGCCTTTCTTACATCTTTATTAGATGCTGAAACAGGTACATGGATGTTAGGAATTTGTTGGGAACGAGCATGATCATATAATTTTTGAATTAGCTGAGCTCCCATTGATATTTTGGGAAAACCATCTTTGATTAGGAGATTAATTTCAACCGTATCTTCTTGATGCATGCTCAAGCACCTTCCCAGACCTATTATAGAGGATTTAAATTCTCCTTCTTCTAGTATAATGAAAGCAATATTTTTCTCATAATCAAGTTTGGCTAATTCTGGAATATGCTCAACTGTGATGGATTTATGCCTTGGTAGAAAATGTTCGGTTAGTTTGTAATCATCAAACGAATAATAGAAATCCTTAAGTTTACTCTCATCAGTGATTTTAATGGGACGTAAACGATATTTTTTCATGTCGATGGTAACCATAGTTTCGTATTCTTGCGGATAATGATTACCTTTTTCCAGTAAAGATTTATTGAACATCACATATCTATTCTTTTCAACAAATTCTAGTAATTCATCTCGGAACTTGGGATGAGCGATTTGGATCAGTTCCAACGCTCGTTGACGAATAGGCTTACCATGTAAACAAGCTATACCATACTCGGTAACTATAAAATGAACATCACCTCTGGAAGTCACTACACCGGCTCCATCAGACAGATGCCCAACTATGCGTGAGAGATTGCCTTTTTTAGCGGTTGAAGGAAGGGCAATAATGGGCTTTCCTCCTTTAGATCTAGCTGCTCCTCTAACGAAGTCAACCTGACCACCAATACCACTATAGAATTTGGAGCCAATGGAATCAGCGCAGACCTGACCGGTTAAATCGACCTCTAAGGCTGAATTGATGCTGATCATATTATTATTTTGACTAATTATGTAAGGATCATTAACAAAATCCGAGGGATAAAATTCGACTAGAGGATTCTCATGGACATAGTCATAAAGAGATCTAGTTCCCATACAAAAGCTGGTTAAGGTACGGCCTTTGACAATTTTTTTGGTTTTGTTGTTAATTATCCCTTTTTTCATTAATTCAGTAGTATAGTCAGATAGCATTTCAGTGTGAATTCCCAGATCATTTTTATCATAAAGATTTTTCATTACTGCGTCAGGAATGGCCCCTATGCCGGTTTGAATAACAGCACCATCATTTATTAACATTGCAATGTTTTTACCTATTTGTTCAGTAACGGGGTCTATTTGGGGTGATTGTAGTTCCGGTAAGGGGTTATTAGACTCAACTACATAATCAAAGTAATCATAAGGGATAAAGGTTTGACCGAAAGTACGAGGCATATTGTGGTTAATCTCGGCTATTTTAATATCAGCCGTTTCAATAGCCGCCAAAACTACATCAACACTTACACCTAAACTGCACATATTATGTAGATCAGGAGGAGTAACTGAAATCAAAGCGGCGGTTAAAGGAAATGATGGAGATCTAATTAAGTCCGGAGTCTCAGACAGAAAAATGGGAGTAAAATCGGCGTGACCTTCTTGCACCGCTTTACGTACATTAGGGCCAATAAATAAACTATTATCTCGAAAATTGTTTCTTAATTCTTTTCTAACAAAGTCAGCTTCTCCTAAAGTTAATAAATGTAATACTTCGTTATCTTGAAAAAGATGAGCGTTTTCAAACATTGCTTGCATCAATGTAAGTGGAGCTGAAGCTCCAGAACCCAGAAATATACGTCTGCCTTTAGGTATTGCTTGAATGGCTTCTTTGGCTGAAACAATTTTGGGCATAATCACCCCCTATTAATTTTTGTTTATCATAAAATATTGTTATACTTTTATCATATATCTATAGATTGTAAATAGGAGTTATTTTTATGGATGTAGATCAGACTATTTTAGAAGTGTTTGTAGTTGAGTCAAAAGAACATTTAGAGCTTGTTGAAGAAAGTTTATTAGCTTTAGACAAGTTGTCTAATCAGGACAGTAAAAATCTAATCAATAAAATTTTTAAAAACTTACATACTATCAAAGGTAGTGGTATTTTATTGGGTTTTCAAAATTTAGGTAATTTGGTCCACGCTATGGAAACGGTACTATCCGCAATTAGTTTAAGTGAAAATAGAAATGAGGATATAGATAAGGATTTACAAAAAGGTTCAATTAAGAGTGGTACGACAAGGCGACGACGATTTATTGATGCGTTGTTAGAAGGGGTGGACCATATTGAAACGATGCTGGTTGATATTGGTAATAGTGAAAAAGTCGATATCAGTGCCTGTATAAATAATTTTGACAAATTACTTGAAAAAAATCAGACCGAACATCAAGGAGAACATCAAAAGAAACCTAAAGGGAGTCAATGGAAACAGGGGAAACATCAAGATAGTAAGCAAATTATATCAGAATCATCTGATAGTGAACCTATCGATCTTCATACTCGAACAATTCGGGTCAAAGTTGATATTCTGGATCGGTTGATGGTGTTATCCAAAGAATTGACACTAATTAGAGATCAAGTTAAGCAAGCTAATCAAGCTAACCAAGCTAATCAAGCCAATCAGATTAAAGATGTTTCAACTCGGTTAGATAATGTAACGATTGATTTAGAGGCAACCATTATGAATGCCAGAATGCAGTTTTTGGGTGATCTATTTCGGAAATTTCCTAGGATGGTTCGCAAAATGGCTAGAAATCTAAATAAATTGATAGATATTACTACTTCTGGTGATGAACTTGAATTAGATCGAGCTATTCTTGAAACGTTATCTGATCCACTTATTCATATAATTAGAAACTGCTGTGATCATGGAATTGAGGACAGTGAACAAAGAAGAAAAGCAGGCAAAAGTGAGAGAGGGCAAATTTTGTTAGAAGCGTTTATTGATGAGGGTCAAATTAATGTATCGATCAAAGATGATGGTAGAGGCATTGATTTGGAGAAGATAAGACAAAAGGCTCTACAAAGAGGATTAGTGAAGAAAGAACAATTGACTAAGATGACCTCAAAAGAGCTAATAGAGTTGATATATGAGCCTGGATTTTCAACTTCAACCAAAATCAATACGATTTCAGGTAGAGGGGTTGGAATGGATGTAGTAAAATCCAATATTGAAAATCAGGGCGGTAAAATTGAAATAACTTCTGAAGTGGGAGTTGGCACAGAGGTTCTTTTATGTTTGCCTTTAGCTCACGAAGACAAATTGAAATTGGTTTCTTAAGGGCAAATTATTTATCTATTGATTGCCCGGCTCCAATTTTTATACGAAATAGCTAGGTTAGAAAAAGCTGGATAATATTTTTGAAAGTGAGTTTCAGGTGAAGTTATTCCATCACGCCTAGAAACAACCGCGCTAACTTGTATGGCAACTATGCAGTAACGATTATTCTGGCATTTTACCAACATAGGACCTCCCGATGATCCTTTTCCTGCGTCACAATTATGATAAAACATACCAGGCCATATATTCCTGTTTTGGTCATAAATTTTGGCAAGAGTGATATTACAGTTGGGATGGATTTTTAATGTTGCTGTATTAAAGCTTCTTATAGCAGTCATACTTGCCAAACTAATTTTCAAACCCTTTTTTAGGGATTGATTACTAATTGGTAAAGAGGGTAATGATTGTCCCTTACTATCGGTTGGATGCCTATTTAATGACAATACGGCCCAATCTAAGGCACGATCAGAACCATTGTAACCACCTGATTTAATATCTATAATTGAAACAGAGTTTTGTGAGTGGGAAGAATCGTTAAAGTTGGAGAAAGGAATAAAGGTTATGTTTTTCAGATTTGATACTGCTGTTGGGGTAGAAGTAAGAATATGTTTGCTGGTCAGAACCAATCTATCTCCAACTAATGAGCCTGTACCAGTAATTAATCCATTAACCAGGATGGCTCCAATTGATTTAGCTAAAGCTGTATTATAATGATTGATAGGAATTCGGTCATCTCTTCCATAAATATGCGTAACCTCACTAGTGTAGGTTTCTGGAGGGGGGTGACTTTTTTTGCCTCGATAAGTACAAGCATTGTAACTCAAAGAAATAATAATAATGAGCATTATAGTTGTTATAGTTATTGTAGGAATTATAGGTATTGGTATTTGCTTTTGTTTCTTGATAATGTCACCTACCTGAAACTTTGATTAATTATTATTTTCAGCTTTAGATTTTAACTCTTTTTTATAGGCTTCGTAAATCACTTTAAATCCATTTATATCAGCTTTTAAATTTTTTGCAAAATCTTGAAATGTCACGGCTTGAAATAATTCCCATGCCAGCTCTTGTTTCAATTGTTCACAAATTTCAGTGCTGTCAAATCCAGAAGATTTATAAATACGACATTGTTCATCAGCAATATATCTGGCATATGAAATACTATTTTGCCTTACCGCTACAATAGCTTGTAGTAATAAGCCAGTTGATAGTTCTTCTTTATCGGCGAGATCTCTTTGTATCCAAGCTGGAATTAAATCTTTATTAGTAATTGAATCCTGCCAAATAATTTTACTTATAATCCAATGGGCTCCATTATCTTGAGTTAATTCACCAATATTCTTGAACGAAGCGGTGACATTGACTGGATCAGGTTGATCGGCACTTTGAACTGCAATGACTAACTGATCACCGCAACTATCAATACCATTGTCGAGATACATAATAACGTCAGCTGCTAAGAAATAAGCTTCAGATTTAAAACAAGCAGTTAAATGTTGGAGTTGTTTGTCGGTTAGCAGATTAGGTGTAGGTGATGATGAGGGTGATGGTTTACTGTGATCTTCTGACGTATGTACCAAATTCATTTTTGGAGTTGATTTAGGAGGAGTCGGCATGGGTAGTGGGGTAGGAGTTGAGGGATTCTTAGTTTGAAGAACAGATATTTCAAATGCGTTTCTTATTTCTGCGGCCGTTTTAGATACGTGCTCTGCGGCTCCTCTGAATACATCTGCTATTGTTGAGCCAATTCGTCCTTCTGCGGCTATATTTTGAGCCTGGGTTGACAGATCACTTATTGTGGACATTCCATGCTCAGAAACAATATCTAAGAAAGTTGGTCCAGGTTGTTCTTGAGCATCTGTTGAAGGTGATATTTGTTGAACAGCCCATCTGGCCATATTATCTGTGAATGTTGATTGGGTTTCAGCTTGAGTAGTAGAGGAATCGAATTTAGTTAAAAGCCTTGTTTCTGCCTCTCTTGCAATGGCAGGAGATATTGTTTCAATAGCTGCTATAACGTCATTCAAGCCAAGATGTATTTCTCCTGGCACTCCTTCCATACTTACCGCTACTTTTGTGCTATCATCTTCGGCTTTAAAGGTTCTAGCATCGATAGGAGGAAAATATTGAGTGGGTAGATTGACTTCACCTATAATTGGTAATGTTACAGTTCCTGGATCAACTATTATGTTATCAATGCGCATTTCAGCGTATTCAGTTTGGTTAGCTTTTCCAGCCAAATTAGCGGCCACAGAACCACCATTTGTGAATTCAAGATCCACATCTCCTGCAATGGCGCTACCAATATGACGTCCTCTGACTTGGCCTGTAAAATTGTCTCCATATAAATCAACTTTTCCCGCTCCTGTTTGTAATGTATCTCCTCGTGGAGTTTGCACTTTTTTATCAAAACCATACCCATAAAATTTGGTATCACCAGCATAAAGAGTACCGGTAGCTAAACCATAAACAGCATCTAAGGTTTCCATGTTGGGAGTTGTGCCCCAAACACCGAATCTACCAATATCGCTTACACCAACTGTGCCCTGAGCCGTAGCAACACCGTTTTTATCTAATGTTATCGTTCCATCGACCAATGCATTGGGGTGATCGGGATCAGTACTATTCTCAATTATTGCATTAACATTTACGTTTGCTCGACCTTGTTCGTCAACCCTAACTCCTCCATATCCATTTACTCCATAAGTATCATTAGTGAATTGACCGCCCATATTCATACGGCCATCTGGGTATAGTGTGCCGCCTCCTTTAATTGTTGTGCCAGTCGGATAATGTTGGACAGTAACATCAGGCGTAAGTTGCGGAAGTTTATTAAGATCAACTTCGTCACTAAATACTAGTACTCCACCACCCAAATCTTTAAAAAAGACTAGACCATTTAATTCTGTATTTCGACCATCACCGGAATCAAAATTAGGATCAAAATAAGGATCAGGGGTAGATTTAACTTGACCAATTGCAGTAGCTCCATCAGGTCTAGTTTCTGTAACGCCAAAATTTAATTCACCTGCTTGGGTAGAAGTACTTAAACTTCCATTATAACCGCCACTTACATTGGGATGACTTCCAGTACCTTCGACAGAAATGATATCTCCTTTTTTGGTAAGTATTCCTTCAGTTGAGGCTCTTTCAGTGGGTGCTCCTTCTCCCCAGCTAGCATCATAATTTAAAGTGCTGTTTCCATCATTACCTACCGTTCCATCAACGTGGACATCAGCATTTTGATAAGTAGGTATATTTGCATCTCCGTTAACATTGAATGTATTAGCTCCATCAGTTGTGGTGGAAGTTGCAGTGACTGTAGCTCCTGGCCAGAATGAATTAGGTGATGCTTGTACGTCTGCTCTTACAGTACCATTTTTTGTGGGTATATTCCCATTTCCGGTAATATGCGCAGTACCAAATGGATTGTCCAGATTAGCATCAACAGTAATACGATCACCATTTTTAACATCTACTGTTCCAGAACCATTTGTTCTGATTCCTGCAGTATTATTTTGGCCCTGAAATCCCATGTTACCAGTCTTTGTCGCTAAATCCACATCTCCATTGGTCCAGACATCACCTTGGGTATTTAATCCACGAGAATTTAAACTCATACCACCATTTAGTCTTGTGTTATTTAAATTTACGTTACCGTGCTCTACAACTGTTTGCAAAGGCGCGGTTCCTCGAAATCCGGCTGATAAAGTCTTTGTTTTGGGATTTCCTTCAGCATGTCCTGTTAAAGTGACATTGATTTGTGGTGCCCTAACTGTAAAATCACTTTCAGTAGCTCCAGATGTTCTATGAAACTTTCCGTTTTGAAGATCGACATTAGCAGCGCCGTTACCTAAGTTTCCGGTGCCACTAAAATTAGTGGTAGGGCTCGAGAGATTTCCACTTACTTTTAAACTAACCTCAGATCTTGATTCTGGATGATTGGCATCTACATAACCAGCATAATTCCCATAACCATTAACATTTACTGCGCCATTGCCGTTTATATCTGGTGTTCCACCATCAACATCAACTCGTGCATAGCTATCACCATAATTTTCACTTAATCTAGTATTAAGTTTTAATCCTGTTGATGAGTCAGTGATGACTGCACCAACTCGTAAATTTCCATTATCGTAAGCTGCTCCACCTCTAACAGTCATAGATCCACTGTTATGTTGACCTGTTACTTCTGCGCCTGTGATAGGTGGTAGACTTGATGTTTTTGCAAGTAGTCCCGGAGCTATTGAGTCAACTATGCGAGCGGTTTCGGTATATAGTAATCCGGGTTTACCTGGTTGTGATTTAACCCTATATCGTAATTCACTTCCTGTTCTGGCGGCTCTAGCTGCGTCGAATCCACGACTAGTGCTTGCGTCTTCTGGTCTGGCTCCAGGAAATTGGTTAGGATCAGTTGTGGTTGGAACGGTTGTTGTTCTACCAGATTCATCGTTGATTTTAACTTCGAATCCACTTCTAGCAGTCGCTTGTGGACCATATGTTAGCCTTCCAGAAGAATTCATTGAAGTCATATTTCCTCGACTATCAACTGTAGCATTGGTGTTACTGGTTACAGAAAAGTTATTATTTCCACCGTTTTCTGATACCCATCTTTCTGGAACAATAAAATTAAGTTTAGCCGAAACAGTATTTTCTGGGTTTGATACAAGCCTCATCCCTAAATCTACCGCATCAAAAAAACCGATATCTAAGGTTCTTGCGAGAGACATTACTTTGTTCAGTGTACCGCTACTTTCCGAAAAATTATTTTTGTAACCATCCATAATTAAAGGAATTGTCTCTTTAAGTTTTTCAACTGCTGCCAATTCTCTGGGCAGCTCATCTGTTCCTTGTGCAGGTAGGGTTATAGCGGCTTTTTCAACTCTGGTAAGTAATTTATCAATCTCTTTAAGGGGTATTACTTTTCCGCTTTTCAAGTCAGCTCGCGTTTTATTCAATTGTCTATCTAAGGCATCAGTAGCATTACCGCATTCACGTCCTCCTGCCACTAAAGAAAAACAGCTGAGTCCGTTAGTTGGCTCCTTTGCTACATATGTTGATGGACTGAGAACTTGCGTTTCAGGTGCTTTTGGAGTTGGTTGAGGTTGGGGGCTATTAACACCTCTAGTGCCTAATTCTTCAGGCTCTTCCATTGTCGAAGCAACCAAGTTAGCTTTCTGGGCTTTGGGGCGGTAAAAAGTTAACATTATTCGGTCACTAGGGATTTCGAGAGTTGAATTACGCTTTACTCTTCTAATAGTATAATCAGAGCCACAGTTGTTTAATATTAATACTATTCCTAGTATGGCCCAGAATTTATTTAATTTATTTTTTGTTCTTTTATTCATAATTTAATTATATCTTTACTCTATAGTATATGGAACAAATCCAAATATTAGTTATTTATCGGCTATATTTTTTAAATAGGTGAATATATCTAGTTTATTGAGTGATTTCAGGTGTATGAGCCGGGTTAAAATGAAACCATATTCTATAATAACTTGAGAAGCCTCTGTTATTGTGGTTAGATGCCTTTTAGGTATGGTGGGGTGAGGTAAGTTGTTTAACTGAGCGTAATTTCTTCTCAATGGGTTCAAGAGAAGTTAACTCAGAACCTTCGGCAGCTCCCATTTCTTTGAATTTTCGGGCAGATACCAGTATTCTATTTTCTACTGATCCAACTAATTTGTTGTAGGCATCAGATGAACGCTCCAACCCCTTTTTTAAATCCTCAAAGTGAGTTGTGCAAGCAAGCAGTCGATCATAAAGCTCTTTGCCCAGATTACAGACCGATTGGGCATTTTTGGCCATCTTCTCTTGCCGCCATCCATAAGCCACTGCTCGTAAAAGAGCTATGATGGTGGTGGGGGAGGCTAAAATGACCTGCCTGTTGATACCAAATTCAAGCAAAGAAGTATCATGCTCCAAAGCTGCCATGTAGAAATTTTCTCCCGGTAAGAACATCACCACGAATTCAGGTGTTGGTGAAAATTGTTGCCAGTAATTCTTGGATGACAAAGAAATTATATGATTGCGAATTTGCTTACTGTGATGTTTAAGCAAAGAAGTTTTTTCCTCGTCATCTTCGCAATTGACAGCATCTAAATAGGCTGATAATGGCGATTTTGCGTCAACCACAATATTTTTATCATTGGGTAGGGTTATTATCATGTCAGGTCGTAAACGGCCACTATCAGTTTCACGAGACTCCTGTTCAACAAAGTCACAGTGCTCAAGCATACCTGCCAGCTCAACAACTTTTCGTAATTGTATCTCACCCCATCTGCCCCTGACATTAGGTATTTTAAGTGCCTTAACCAGATTGCCGGTTTCTTTTTGTAAAGAATTATGAGTAGAAGTTAAAGTTTTTATTTGCTCAGTAAGACTTGAGTAAGATGATGTTCTATTGAGTTCAATTTCATTTAACTGCTTATTCATAGATTCTAAAGATTGTTTTAAAGGAGACACCAAATGGTCAATAGCTTTTTCTTTGAGTGTGAGGTCATTTTGAGCCGCTTGATTATATTTGGCAAAGGAAGATTCAGCTAACCTTAAAAAAGACTTGTGACTCTGTTCTAAGGAATCCATAGAAATACTTTTAAAAGTGGTTGATAAGGTTTCTTTAGCTTCTTTAAGAATGTCCAGTTTATCTTGCATGGAACTTTTTTCCTGCTCATAGCGAGTAGATATTTCTGTATGTTTGACCTTTAGGTCCATATAGTCCTTTTGTAATTGTTCAATTGATTTATCCTTGACTATGAGCTGATCATTTAGAAATTCGAGTTCAATATCTTTTTTTTCTAGTATAGAGATTAGAGAATTTTTTTCAAAACGAAGTCGGTATAGAATAAACAAAAATATGGATAGTAGAATGATGCAAACACTGAAAAGATGCCAGATAGTTATTACCATAAATTTTTACCTAAATAATGCTATATTGTGAAATCAACTTGTCCTTCGCGTATATTATCAAATTTGATACAAATGTACATGATCTTTGTCAATGAAAAGAAATGCTGATGATTTAAAATTCAGCCCATAACTATATAAAATTATGATTATGGGCTGAATTTCAAATAGACCTCATGTTTGAGCGAGCTGATGATGTTTATACTATTTGTGAAATAAAGTTCAAAAACAAAGTTGGAAAAGAGGTTATAAAAGAGGTTGAAACTAAACTAAATAAATTTGAAAATCCCAGAAATTGGACGATTGATCCTGTCCTTATATCTGTAGTCCCACCTGAAGAGTCACTGTTAAATGAAGGTTATTTTTTTAAAATTCTTACCCTAGAAGATGTTCACTGGAACTAAAGTAGCAAGTATATACCATTAACTTTAATTAATTCTAATCTATTTTCAAAAAGCCCTATAATCAAATAAAGAAAAAATTAAAACTTGCAAAAAATCTCAAAATAGGTAATACAGAGGATAAGAAATACTTTAAAACTAAAGTTTTTTAGGCACGGTTGCCGTAATATTTACTACAAGCCCCAAGGATGGAGGATCTTATGAAGAAGTTCTGTTTTCTTATTTTTGCCCTTCTTTATAGTTATTCAGTTTATTCAATTGTTCAACCTAAAGTATTCAAATTTTCTGTAGCGGG
>CAZJDM010000008.1:0-51549 GCA_964544765.1 uncultured bacterium | reverse complement strand
GTAACTTGTTCTAAAGTAAGCGGGTTCCCTTCAAGTTTTGTAGAATAATGAATTGAGTCAACTGATGCTCTTGCGTATAAACCGTTTTCATCATCATAAGAACGAGAAAGACCCTGTAGTTCTCCTTCCATTTTAGATATTTCCTGTAACATTCTTACTATAGTTTCCGAATAATCAAATTTAGGATCCATTTTTTAATCTTAACATTCTTTCACTTTTCTTTCGATAACCTTTCACTATTCTTTCGGTATTCATTCACTTTTCTTACAAGTATGAGAAAATTTGGCGATTTTAGCTTATATAGGATTGAACTTCGACCAGTAGTTGTGCAAAAAGACCGTAATGTTGACTTTTTATTTTTTGATAAATACTAAAAGCAACTTCTTCATCATATATATGGGATGTTTTGTTTCGGTCTTCTAGCATATCAATCCAGGATTCTCCCTTTTTAATTAATCCTAATTGGAAAGCCTCTTTAATAGCTGATCGGGGAGATTTAGCTTCCACTCCTTGAAAATTTAATATTCTACTTAATAACTTCCAACTAAGTTCAAAAGTAAATTCAAATCTTTGAATAGTTCCATCGACACGGATATCGCCCTTTGTAGCAGGTTCTTGTAAAGCGTCCCCCAATCTTTTAAGAGCTTTTTCAAAATCTGTAAAAATAGATTTAATTTTATATTCAATGTCCATAATTATCCGCCTTTAATTATTTACTTACAGCTGCTTAGAGGTATTGTTGGAACCATTATAAATTGTGAAACCGTCCTCTATAATAGCTTGTTTAAGAGATTCTTTGTTTAATGAATTATAGTGTAATAAATCAAGTTTTAAAGGGGTTTTGATATTTTCATCAAGTTCATTTTTTACTATATTTATATCCCTACTGCTCCAATCTGGATCAATAATTGCGATATCAATATCAGAAGAAGGAGTATTTTGCGATGTTGCTCTTGAACCAAAAATAATAATCTTTTGTACAGGTCGATGTTTTGTAATGATTTCTATTATCTGATTGATTATTTTTTTATCCAAATTCAATTGCATAGCTATAAGAGATTAACTATCCTTTAGAAAAAAGGCAATCTATTTTCATATATACATGGAATCTGGTGAAAAATAAAAACGTATTATATGGACCTTTCATAAATCACTGCTGGAAAATCCTTGAAATTTATGAATTTTTGCAATACAAATTTGATGGATACTAGCGAATTAATCCTTAAGACGGGAGTCGAAAATGAAACAGGTTTATGTAGCTATGAGTGCGGATATAGTGCATCCTGGGCATTTGAATATAATTGAAAAGGCCAGAGAAGTGGGTGAAGTAACCATTGGGCTTTTAACCGATAAAGCTATTGCTAGTTATAAACGATTACCATTCTTGAATTTTGAACAGCGTCAACTAGTTGTCAGTAATATAAAGGGTGTAAAGCGAGTGGTTCCGCAGGAAACGTTGGATTATGTTCCCAATCTTCGTAAGTATAAGCCTGACTATGTTGTGCATGGTGATGACTGGAGAACTGGAGTTCAAAAGGAGGTGCGGCAAAGAGTTATAGATGCTCTCAGCGAGTGGGGAGGTGAACTGGTTGAGTTTGAATATACTCCTGGAATTAATTCCACTATGTTAAATAAAAGTATGCAAGAAATAGGTACCACACCTGAAATTAGGTTAGGGAAATTGCACCGATTGTTGGAGTCCAAAGATGTCGTTAGAGCAATGGAGGCTCATAATGGCATAACAGGTCTGATTGTAGAGCGAACCAATATTGTAAAGGGAGGCAAGAGAGAAGAATTTGATTGCATGTGGTTAAGTAGTTTAACTGATTCAACTACTAAAGGTAAACCAGATATAGAATGTGTTGATTTCACCTCTCGATTAAATACGGTGCAAGATATATTAGAGGTAACCACTAAACCTATAATTTTTGATGGTGATACGGGGGGATTACCGGAGCATTTTGTTTATATGGTGAGAACCTTGGAACGTTTGGGTGTATCAGCAGTAATTATTGAAGACAAAATAGGTCTTAAAAAGAATTCTCTTTTTGGTACGGAAGTATTTCAACAACAGGACTCAATTGAAAAATTTGTCCACAAAATACAAGAAGGTAAAAAGGCTCAAATTACTGATAATTTTATGATAATAGCTAGAATAGAGAGCCTTATTCTAAAAAATGGAGTTGATGATGCGGTGAAAAGAGCTAAAGCCTATATTAATGCTGGCGCCGATGGTATAATGATTCATAGTAAAGAAAAGGACCCTGCCGAGATTATTGAATTTAGCAAATATTATCAACAATTTGATCAAAAGGTGCCCTTGGTAGCGGTACCATCAACATATAATCATGTTAGAGAAAAACAATTAAATGAGGCCGGGTTCAGTATAGTAATTTATGCCAATCATTTACTGAGAAGTGGATATCCAGCTATGGTAAAAACTGCAAGGAGCATATTAGAAAATGAATGTTCAGAAGCTTGCGATGATTTATGCATGCCTATTAAGGAAATATTAAACCTGATTCCTAATAGATAATAATAATTTATTTATAGTTAACTATAGTTATAACAAATGAAATGGTCAAATTATGCTTGATTGTGCACAATATTTTAAAATTTTAGAAGAAAATCAGATAAACTTTTTTACTGGTGTGCCAGACTCTCTTTTAAAAAACTTTTGTTCTTATTTGATGGATAATTATGATGAGAATAGCCACGTAATAAACGCCAATGAAGGGAGCGCTATTGCGTTAGCTGCTGGTTATTACATGGCTAATCGTAAGTTACCGTTAGTATATATGCAAAATTCAGGTATAGGTAACGCGACTAATCCTCTGATCTCTTTGGTTGATCCGGACGTTTATAGTGTTCCCATGTTATTAGTAATTGGATGGAGAGGAGAGCCGGGCCAAAAAGATGAACCACAACATATAAAACAAGGAAAAATTACATTATCTCAATTAGATAGTATGGGTATTAATTATAAGATAATGCCGTCGGATATTGAAGATGCTCGTGAGTGCTTAAAAAATGCGGTTGAAGTGATGATCGAGAATCATAAACCTTTTGCTCTGGTAGTTCGAAAAGGTACATTTGCTCCATATCAAAAGAGGACAAATACGAATTTAAATGAAGCAGTAGCTATAGAATCGGATGATTTTTCATCAGTCATCGGAGAAGAGGCTTTAAAACGAGAGGATGCTATAAAAACTGTTTATGGCCAGCTAGATTCATCTTCAGTATTTGTTTCTACTACGGGCAAAACTTCCAGAGAATTATATGAATACACGCGAGAAATTAAATCGCCAACCTCTAGAGAATTTCTTACAGTGGGTTCGATGGGGCATGCCTCACAAATTGCCTTAGGGGTTGCGATGAGTAAGAAGAATCAAAACGTTTGTTGTTTTGATGGAGATGGAGCAATTATCATGCATATGGGTTCTCTTGGTATCGTTGGATCTTTATCCCCTTCTAATTTTATACATATTTTATTAAATAATGGATCCCATGAATCTGTGGGAGGACAGCCCACGGTTGGTTTTAAATTAGATTTCCCTTTAATTGCTAAGGCTTGTGGTTATAAAACTTATCAAAGTGTTTCGACTAAACAAGAAATAATTAATCAATTAGAAGCAATTAAATCTATTCAGGGCCCTCATTTTTTAGAAATAAAAGTAAAAAGTGGATCTCGATCAGATTTAGGTCGACCCAAAAGTACTCCTATAGAAAATAAAAATAACTTTATGGAATTTTTATCTGATGGAAAATAATACAATACTGAGAGAAAATTGCATAAATAAAATAGGGGATATTCTTTTTGGGTATCGTCCTAATAAAATATTCTTAGTAACAGGAAAAAATTCTTTTGTCCAAAGTGGCGCTCAACAGGCACTACAGTCTTTAGAAAACAAATACCAAATTTCACACTTTACAGATTTCGCTTCCTTACCCTTAATTGAGGATGTTGAAAAAGGCATTAACTTTTTTCATGAGCAGAATTGCGATTTGGTATTGGCGATTGGAGGTGGTCATGTTATTGATATGGCCAAATTGATCACCGGACTTCAACATCAATCACAACCATATATGGATTTTATTGAGAATAAGAGAATACTAGAAAAACGACAAGCTCCATTGGTTGTGGTGCCAACTACAGCAGGTTCAGGGAGTGAGGCCACTCAATTTGCGGTGGTATATTATAAATCTCAAAAATATTCATTGGATCATCCACAATTAATTCCAGATAACGTATTAATTGATCCCAGTCTGATGTTGTCAGCTACTCCTTTAGTACGTGCTTCTGCGGGAGCTGATGTTTTAAGTCATGCGATTGAGTCTTATTGGAGCGTTAATTCAACTAATGAATCAAAAGGGTACGCTAAAGAAGCAATAATCCTAATTATGAACCATTTTGTTGATTCAATAAAAAATCCTTCTATGGAATCAATGTTATCTATTGCTAAAGCGGCAAATTTGGCGGGTAGGGCCATTAATATAAGTAAAACAACCGCATGTCATGCCATTTCTTATCCTCTAACCGCGCATTATAATATGGCCCATGGACAAGCTGTAATACTCACTTTACCGCATATTTTAGAGTTCAATGCTCATATCTTGGAACAAGAGCAAGAGCAAGAATTGAATGATCCTCGTGGTGCAGAATATTTTGCCAATACTTTGAATGAGCTCTTTTATATAATGAATGCTAAGAACTTTCTTCAAGCCAAAGAATATCTCATCAATTTAACTCAAGAAGTTGGATTAAGGACTACATTAGTTGATTTGGGGCTTACAGCTAAAGATATACCTCTTATTTTAGAAGAAGGTTTCAATATCCAAAGAGTAAGAAATAATCCACGAATACTTTCTAGAACAGTTTTAGAAAAGATACTTTTGAAGTTAGTGTAAAAATTCAATGAATATATTGTTTGTTACCCACTTATATCCTAGTAGTGAAATACGGAAACAGCATTTACCTACAATGGCCCTGCATAACATCTGCCGATTTTGGCAGCCAGAAAATAATGTTTTGGTGTTACGTCCGCAATTTTTTCCAAAGTCATTCAATGAGGATGAAAATTTAAACTATGAGGTGGATGGGGTTAAAGTTGTAGATATTAAAGGTATACGTATTCCTGGTTTTGAATTTTATTTTTTAAATCCTCTTAAACATCTTAATGAAATGTCTTTTAGGCCTGATATAGTAGTATCTCACATGTATAAGAGCTATTTATGGTCATGGCGCATAGCCCAACATTTTAAAGTGCCTTTTGTAGCTGGTCTTCATGGTTCAGATAAGTTTCTTTTTCAATTTAAGTATTTTAAATACAGATTCAACAAATGCTTTAAATTTTGTAATGCGGTTGCTTGTAGATCAAAAACTATTGAAAAACATTTTAATCAACAATTTCAATCCCATACAGGCTTGAGTTTTCTAGCACTTTCAGGAATTGATCCCGGTTATATTGAGTCTAAGGAGTATTTTATTGAAAAGTTTAACCATGCCGTTGAGAGAGATAGCTTTGATTTTGTGACTGTATCAAATATATATAAAGGCAAAAATATTGATCAATGTATTAAGGCGCTTTATAAACTGTCTCAGTTAAGAAAGGGGCTTAAATGGACATATACTATCGTTGGTGACGGGAGTTATCGAAGGAACCTTGAAGTTTTGGTTGAAAAACTTAATTTGCAAAACAATATTAAATTTGTGGGTTGGAAAACTAAAGAAGAGGTTATGGCGATAAATAAGGAGAAAAATATTTTTCTTTTGGTTAGTAAACCAGAAACATTTGGTCTTGTTTATTTAGAGGCAATGGCTAAGGGTTTAATAGTGGTTGGATTGAAGGGGCAAGGTATTGATGGTGTGGTAGAAAATGGCTTTAATGGGTTCTTATGGGACAAAACAATTGATATGGATCTTAGTTCTGTTCTCGATAAAATTGTTGACCCAGTTAATATTATTAATAATACTAATATTTTAAAAAACTCCTATACGACCATATGCAATATGAGTGAGGAAAATGTTTCTCTTAAATATCTAGCAGAGATAAAAAGAGTAATAAATAAAACTCATAGTTATAGGTGAAGCTAATGGTTATAGGTAAAACCAATAAGGATTCGAAGTGAATTCTGAAAATTTATTTTCTAAAAAAAAGTACTGGGAAACTTCCCCATTAACAACTAGTGAGGGACATTTAAAACGCGTTCAATTTTGTGTTGATGCTATACCTCAGGATATAGAATCTCTTTTAGATGTTGGCTGTGGTAATGGTTTGTTTTTAAGTAAAATGGAACAAATTACCACAGGAAAAATCATACAAGGCTGCGAGCAATCAATGGGGGCAATTGAAGGTAAAATTTGCCAGTCAGATATTAAACAGGCTAGTATTGATACGATGCCGTTTGAATCTAACTCCTTTGATATAGTGTCTGCTTTTGAGGTAATAGAGCATATTAACTTTAATTCTTATAAAAAGTCATTACAGGAAATCGAGCGAGTTGCCCGCAAATATATAATTATTTCGGTTCCTAATAAAGAAAAACTAGTTAATGTTAAGTGTCCTTATTGTTATTGTGAATTCAACGCGTGTGGACATTTGCGTATCTTCGATCATGATAAGTTGAAAAATCTATTTGAGAACTTTGAGATTATTAAGTTACAACCTATATATGCTTATATATATTGGGGGTTTAAATTATTCGCTCCCATTAGATCTTATATCAATAAAGCTTTTCCCAAGCAGCGATTTCCAATTAACGCGATATGTCCTCAATGTAATTATAGAAACTCAACAAATTATGATTTGAATAATGATCTGAATAAAGATCAAAACATAAGCAATAACCTTAATAATAACATAAACATAAGTAGGGGAAATAATAGTCGTTCAAGCTTTTCTTTACATAATATATGGCCCCAGGTTCGTAGGTCCAATTGGCTTTTGGGCCTTTATCAGAAGAAATAATTTATGAGTCGAGTTTTTCTAAATAATACGATTCTTACTTTTAGCCGACAAGCTGTAGGCGGGGTTGCAACGCTTGTAATATCAATGATTATTGGTCGGGTTTTAGGTCCGGAAGGTCAAGGGCAATATTCTCTGATTGTGTTTTTACCGGTGATCTTATCGTCAATATTGGAAATGGGAATTTCGGTTTCAACTATTTATTATGTGGGAAAGAATGATTTTAGTGTTAACGACGCTATTAAAGGAAATCTGATATTATTTATCCTTTTATCTGTCTTGGCAATTATTTTAGGCATAATTTTTATATATTTTTGGGGCGATTCCTTTTTTAAAAATATCAATATAGAACTTTTTTATATTGGACTTTTAGTTTTACCAGCCTTATTTCTTATCAAGTATTTGCAATGTATTTTTAGGGCCAAGGAACATTTCTTTGAATTTAATATTGTTTTTTTGATTGGTCAGATTTTATTATTTTCTTTGTCTTTTTTAGCTGTGTATGTATATTCTCTGGGCATTTATGGAGCCATTGGCAGCCTATTAATTGCTCGATATTTATCAGCGTTGCTTAGTCTTTCATTAATATTAAAAAAATATTATCAACCTCAATCAGTTAAACTGAATATTAAACTTTACTTAAAAAAAGTAGTGCCCTTTGGTTTAAAGTCACATATTGCCAATGTCTTGTTGTTATTAAATAATAGATTTGATCTAATAATAATCGCATATTTCTTAACCTCAATTCAAGTTGGATATTATTCAGTCTCTGTTGCGTTAGTAGAGAGTATCTGGATTTTTTCTCAGGCAATCGGCTTGGTTTACTATGCTCGTTTAAGTAATATGCGGGATTTAAAAAGGCGGTGGGGACTAACATTGAGAATATTAATGTATGTCTTCATGATTACCGCTGTGTCTGCGAGTATTCTTTATATTTTTGCACCTGAAATTATTGAATTTATTTACGGTTCTAAGTTTTTGCCTTCGGTAAAACCATTAAGAATATTAATTGTAGGAATTTTAATATTTACAGTTGGAAGAATATTGACTCATTTTATAAACGCAAGCGGTAGACCTCTTTTTAATTCGTATATTTCTTTTACTACAGTATTGGTTAATATAATTATGAATATTGTTTTAATTCCGATTTATGGACTAATAGGTGCGGCTATTGCTACTAGTACCGCTTATAGTTTGGATAGTCTTATCAAAGTGATTGTTGCTTTCAAGATAAAAAACGAAAAGTATGCTTTATTAGATTTTACCCTGCCATAACTTATTTAAAAAAACTTTAACCGGAAGTATTTCAATGTCATTTACTAATCGACTTTTAGGGTCATTAGATACAATAATCTTTCTTTTCAAGGGTAGTTCTTCTGCTAATGCTTTAATTCCTCTAAAATGTTTATTACTAGCATTTTTTGTAGCTTTAACTTCAATCCCTATATCATTACCTATTAAAAAATCAACCTCATAACCAGACTTACTTCTCCAATAGGTAAGGTGACGATAGTCTTTATGATAATTTAGATAAGCTTTAAGTTCTAAAAAGATTAAATGTTCTAAGCATTTACCAAAAAGTTCAGATTCACTATTAATATTGTGACGATGGGCTAAGATATTGGCTACGCCAATATCAAAAAAATAGAACTTACCAGTTACAATTGGTTGTCTTTTTTTAGTGTAAATGAATGGTTCTAGTATTGAACCTATTAAAGTATCTTCCAATATTCTAAAATATTCGCCAATAGTTTTAGCTGAAATACCGATTTCACTAGCTATACTAGAAAAATTTAACATTTCGGTATTAGCTAACGCTGCAAATTGCAAAAAACGAGAAAAATTTTCTAGCTTACGAATAATACCTTCAGCTTGAATTTCTTCTTTAATATAAGTGCCAACATAGGACGTTAAATCTTCTTGTGGATCTTTTGAATTATAGATAGCGGGCAATGATCCAAAGTTTAAAATTCTGTTTAAATCATAATTAGGAATTTCTGCTGTAACCAAGGAAAATAGGTTTTTAGTAATAGCTCTACCGGCTAGTAAATTGGCTTCCCCTCTTTTTAGTTTTCTAGCAGAACTACCGGTCAAGATAAATCTATATCCATTTTCAATTAAATTATGCACCTCATCAAGTAATAGGGGGATCTTTTGTATTTCATCAACTATAATCAACTTTTCTTTAGGTTTGATGCTTTGCAATTCTTCTCGTAATCTACTGGGGTTTTGGGATAAACGAAAAAAAACATCTGATAATAATAGGTTATAATATTCTGCCTGTGGAAATAATCGTTTTAATAGATAAGTTTTACCAGTTTGTCTAGGGCCAAATAAAAAAATACTTTTTCTAGCTATTGTAGTTGATATATCTAGTAACCGTTTAAATATATATTCCATTTAAACCTCATAAGTAAAATTATTATGATAATTTTACTTAATAGGTAATAATTTATCAATCTAAAAAGTCTTGGAGTCAGCTAGCTAAACTTGAATAATCGAAAGAATGTCTCTTGACAATACAAAATTTTATAATAAAGATTATTATATTTATTGGGATGACTAAAGTAAAATTTATAGAAATAATTTTGGTGAAATTTGAAGATATTAAATTATATCACCAATTATTTAAATCTATCAAAACTACGGTGGGGATGTAATTGTGCCTAATATATTATTTGATATGGGTCATCCGGCTCACGTACATCTTTTTAGAAATGCCTGTAAAATTTTAAAGGATAAAGGATGGGGTGTTTTTATTCAGGCTCGTGAGAAAGAAGTAACGCGGCAGTTATTGTCCGGTTATGGGTTAGATTATTTCCCTGGTTCGGTCAAGCGTTCTGGAATTTCAGTTTGTTGGGAACTGTTGGAATGGTTTAAAATTGCTCGACGAATTATCAAGCAGGAGAAAATTGATATTACTGTCAGTATAGGTTCTCCCGCTATGGCTTGGGCGGCTAAAATTTCCGGTATACCTCACCTGGCCTTTAATGATACTGAAATATCTGTTACCCAACGATTGTTATATTCTCCTGCTACTAGTAAAATATTCACTCCAGCTTGTTTGAAGAAAAGTTTTGGTAGGAAACAGGTGAGATATTATGGAACGCATGACCTGGCATATTTACGACCAGAGTATTTTCAGCCTGATAAAAATATACTTGAGCAGTTGGGAGTAGAAGAGGGTGAAAAATATATTATCTTGCGTTTTGTGTCATGGCAAGCGAGTCATGACTTGATTCATCGTAAGACCGAAAGTGATTTTAAGGTCCAGATGGCCCAAAAAGTTTCCAAGTTTTGCAAATTGTTTATATCAGATGAATCGAGTCTTCCCGCACAATTGGAACCATATCGATTAAAAAATATCTCTTCAGATAAATTACATGACGCAATGGCTTTTGCCTATGCGGTAATTGGTGATGGGTCCACAACTTTAACAGAAGCAGCTGTCTTAGGAGTGCCTGCTCTATATATTTCTTCGTTGGCTAATTCCTTGGGAGTAATTGACTTTTATAAAAAATATGGATTGTTAGAAGCGGTACAGAGTCCTGCCGAAGCTATGTTGGCTCTAGAAGATTTATTAGATGAGACAAAACAATCGAAAAGAGAAGATCTAAGGACCGCAATGCTTAATGAAACTATTGATGTTACTTCTTATATTGTGGAACAATGTGAAAAGAACATAATTGAAAGAGTAAAAAGAGTGAAATGAGTAAAAAGAATGAAAAATATTATCTTTAGTTTTTTACTATTTCTTTTATTGATTATTGTTTATTGGTTCTTACCTCCCAGCGTTTCAATTAATTCTTCTAATTCCTCTAAATCTTCCAATATTAAACAAACTAATAATGCCTCACAAATAAACATAAAACATCGACCCATCATTCGTAAAAAGGCAAGTCAAACAGTCAGAATGGTTATTCTGTTAATACTTGTTCCATTTGTATTTTTTCATTTTCTATTAACCTCCAAGAAGTTTACCTTTAGGAAATATCAAATAGATATTGAAACAGTATTTTATTTGATTGTCATAGTTAATCTGCTGTTTCCTATTAATCTGCTACAGATAGCTCATTATACGTTGGTATTATTTCCTAGTTATTGGTTGATTGAGAAACTTTATTTCTTTTGGAAAAACAAAAACTCTTATTTTGTTAAAAATGAGGAAAATTACAAATTATGGGTATTTACTATAGCAGTGATGATATTTACAATTGTTGCTTTGCAGGTATTACTATATGTTCCTTTTCATAATCCTCCTGATGAGGAATATCATTTTAATAGGGTAAAATTAAGTGAGACCCAGCAATTATTATTTCCTGCCAAGGCTCCTGATGACTTTCCGTTAAATTCGATTATAGCTTATCTATTTTACCCTTTGCTTAAAGAGTTTTCTATACCAGTAAAATATAAATTTTATCGGGGAATTAATCTTCTTTTATATTTAATTACCATAGTCATTTGTTTTCATTTCGCTCGTCAACAAAAGTGGGGTGTTTTTGGGGAAATAATCTATTGGGTCACCATTATTAATGTTCCCATCTTTGTTTTTATGGCGGGTAGTTTTAATTACGATGCGGTTTTTTTCTTGTTTTCGACTATGATGATTTATCATTTGTTTTGCTTTTTACAAAAAGAAAAACTCGAACATTATTGGTTGGCACTGATTGCGGCTTGTTTGGTGTCTCTATCTAAAAAGAATGGAATTCCTATTGTTTTATTTTTTCCAGGTATTTCGTTAATTCTTTTTTGTCTAAAAAGATATCGAGATAGTTTTTTACAATTATTCAGAGAGTCGTTAATAAAAGGACCGGTAATAAAGAGGCAATTGCCTTTTATCTATGTATCTTCCATGATAGTTCTCAGTACTTTTTTGCACTATAATTATCATGGGACACAAGACTCAAAGAAATATTTTAATCTTTATAAACGGGATTATTGTAGAGGTAGAAAACCGATTAGTTTTATTAGATATGAAATGATGGTTTTTGATGAAATGAATAAGCAGTTAAGTGGTCTTCTGACTCACAAGCATGTGTATAGAAGGCATCTTCAGCCATATATTACATGGTTCTTTGGTATATTCTTATCATTGTCGATCGTATATTTAGTTAGATATAAGATGAATCTATTTTGGTATTTTCTACCCTTTTTGATATTAATTGTTTTTTATCATGTCGCCCATGTATTTCCTCAATATTTTATGGAAAGGTGTCGGTATAATCAAGCTGCTAAACAGGCAAGATATTATTTATGTTTTATTACCATAATACCGACCATGATAACTTACGGGATGGTGTATTTACGTGACCTATTAAAATACGTGCTTGCTCAAAGACTACTTTTGGTGGGGTATATTGTTATGATGTGTTATTTTGGTATTTGGTTTGTCTTGGGACGATATATTCCTTTTATAACTAAATTTTATCTATAATTGTCAATTTAAAGATAAAACTTCTAGCCAACAAATTTATCTTTAAATCAACAAATGTCATTTTAAAGATAAAACTTCTAACTAACAAATTTATCTTTAAATCGACAAATTTACCGTTTGCTTGTAAATTTATGAATAAAATGAAGTAATTACTTGGATAACCTCATCCAGTTCCTCAGTTTTTAATTCTTGATAAATAGGTATAGCTAGGACTTCACGAGAGGCCTTTTCTGCCACGGGAAACTTTGCTGGCTGGTTGGGCTGGTTGCTGTTCAAAAAAGAAAAACACTCCTGTTTATGCAAGCTTAGTGGATAATAAATGGCATGTCCAATTTCGTGCCTTTTTAAATGTTCGATAAGTTCATCACGTTTTTCACATCTCAATACAAATTGATTATAGATGGATTGATTATATGTCTTAACCTCAGGTAGGATAATTTGTGAACATTTGAAGTTATCTCGATAATACTGAGCGTTTTGACGTCGCTTCTCGGACCATTTGGCCAGATGTGGCAGCTTTTTTTGTAAAAAGGCGGCTTGTAAAGTATCTAACCGGGAATTTAATCCTGCATATTTATAAAAGTATTTATTGGCACCACCGTGTCGACATAGAATTCGTATTTTTTGGGCCATATTGTCATCTTTGCAAATTACCATTCCGCCATCACCTAAGCAACCAAGGTTTTTGGCGGGAAAAAAAGAAAAGGTACCAATATCTCCCATGGTGCAGGCAAAGCGATCATAATAGCGGGCGCCAATTGATTGGGCTCCATCTTCAATGACATATAATTTGTGGCGTTGAGCGATGTCCAATATGGGATCCATTTCGGCACATTGACCAAAAAGATGTACAGGGATAATAGCTTTGGTTTTTGGGGTAATGGCTTTTTCTATGAGTGATGGATCAATATTAAAAGTTCCCTCTTCGATGTCAACAAAGACCGGTTTTGCTCCCAGACGAACAATGCAACCAGCTGTGGCAAAGAAACTAAAGGGGGTGGTAATGACTTCATCTCCCGGTTTAATATCGATGGCCATCAGAGCTACCAAAAGGGCATCAGATCCTGAAGCACAACCAATAGCATGAGGCGTATTAAACATTTCGGAAACGCGTTTTTCTAATTCTTTAATCTCCGGTCCATTAATGTACTTTCCTTGCTTTAAAACTGAATTGAAAGCTTCTTGCAGTTCGGCCCAAAGTGGTTTTTCGACTCTTTCCATATTTAATAAGGCTACTGGCATATTTTTATTACTCCTTGTAATGATTTGCTCTATATTTTTGCGGTTCTATAATTCCTATATTCCAATACTTAATACTTACTCTAGATTTGCTTACTCTAGATTTAGAATTCCTTTTTCCCCTTTATAAGAGGTGTTACAACTCTCACATTTACATTTAACCGATCTTATTATCGGGATCTCATCCAGGTTTAAAGCTTCTCCACATTTACAGCGATAGCTAATAATTTGAGCTGGTACTCCTACTACTTGTGCGTATGCTGGGATATCTTTCGTTACAACGCTGCCCGCGCCAACAAAAGCATATTCTCCGATAGTGTTTCCACAAACGATGGTTGCATTGGCTCCAATAGTAGCGCCTTTTTTTACTATCGTTTTTTTATATTCGCTTTTACGGTTTATAAAGCTACGGGGGTTAATAACATTGGTAAATACCATGGAAGGGCCACAAAAAGTATCATCCTGTAAAATAACATCATCGTATATAGATACGTTATTTTGTACATGAACATTGTTTCCTAAAACAGCTGTAGAGCCAACAAAAACATTTTGTCCTAAAACACAGTTATTACCAATTTTGGCATTAGGCATAACATGGCAATAATGCCAAATTTTTGTTCCCTCACCAATATTTGATGGTTCGTCAATAAAACTGGATTCATGGATAAATATATTAGAATTTGTCATTTATGTACCTCTGTAAATGCTTCAATACTTCAATACTTCGTTGAAAAATATTTTGCTGAATATTTTGAAGAACGACCAGTCAATTTTGGATCAGAGCAATTGACCAGAAGATTATTCTCAATTCTACATAACTAAGTTACTAACTAAATTACTACAAATCAAATAGATAGTCTTTATGCAATAAGATTTTCCCTATATACCTATATGATTATTCAAATTGTTGTTGTATCGAATTATTCGATGTCATATGATGCATTTCCTATGATCCTATGAACAGGAGGGCATTTTGATGAAAAATTTTGCTTTGATAGGAGCGGCCGGTTATATAGCTCCCCGACACATGAAAGCTATTAAAGATACGGGAAACCGTTTAGTAGTGGCTATAGATAAAAGTGATTCAGTGGGGATTATTGATTCTCACTTTCCTGATGCTGATTTTTTTACTGAATTCGAGCGTTTCGATCGTCATGTGGAGATGATCAAGAGAGAAGAGCCGCATAAGAAAATTGACTATGTTACCATTTGTTCTCCAAATTACTTACATGACGCTCATATGCGTTTTGCTTTGAGGGCGGGAGCTGACGTCATTTGTGAAAAACCTCTTGTTTTAACACCTTGGAATATAGATGGATTAAAATTAGTTGAAGAAGATTGTGATAAGAAAATTTTTACTATTTTACAATTACGTCACCATCCTTCGATTTTGGAGCTGAAAGAAGAAATAGCTAAAGATAATCAGAAGATCTATGACATTGATTTAGCCTATATTACATCTCGCGGGAAATGGTATCAATACTCTTGGAAAGGAGATGAAACTAAATCAGGCGGGGTAGCAACTAATATAGGAATTCATTTTTTTGATATGTTGATGTGGATCTTTGGAAAACCCATTCGAAATACGGTAAATGTATTTGATCAATACAAAGCTTCAGGATATTTAGAATTAGAAAAGGCCCGAGTTCGTTGGTTTTTATCTATTGATGAGAATGACTTACCTGAAACAGCTAAACAGAAAGAACTTCGTACATATAGATCAATTACGGTTAACGAAAAGGAAATCGAGTTTAGTGGAGGATTTACCGATCTTCATACCGTTAGTTATCAAAATATCTTGAGTGGAAAAGGTTTTGGAATTGAACATTCTCGTTCTTCGATTGAAGTGGTTTATGCTATTCGAAATACTAAGCCAATCGGATTAAAGGGAGAGTACCATCCTTTTGCCAGAAATCATCTAAGATGAGGATGAGGGTGAGAAAATAAATAGAGGCGATTTATGTATGAAGGAAAGAGTATATCGGTAGTAATTCCTGCTTATAATGAACGAAAACAAATAAAGAAAGTTATTACTACAATACCTGAATATGTTGATAAAATAATTGTTATTGATGATTGCTCAACTGATAATACTGGTGAAATTGTAAACGAACTAAAGGAGAATAATGATAAAATCATTTATTTTTATCATGAACAAAATCAAGGGGTGGGAGGAAGCATTGCCACTGGATATAAATGGTCCAGAGATAATGATATTGACGTAGCCGTTGTTATGGCCGGTGATGGGCAGATGAATCCGGATGATCTACCAGTTATTCTAGATCCAGTGGTTAAAGGAGAGGTGGATTATTCCAAGGCGAATCGACTTATAGCTGATGATGCTTTAAAAACCATTCCTAAAGTTCGTTTAATTGGTAACTCTATCTTATCGTTATTAACAAAAATTGCATCAGGCTATTGGCATATTGCTGATTCGCAGACCGGTTATACTGCTATTAATAAAGAGGCTCTTCACGAGATTAATTGGGATAAGATGTATAAAAGGTTTGGTCAACCAAATGATGTATTGGTTAGATTAAATATTCATAATTTTCGGGTTAGAGATGTTAAAACTCATCCTGTTTACCATGTTGGAGAGGAATCCAAATTAAAAGTCAGAAAAGTTATTTTTACCATTAGCTATTTATTAATAAAATTATTTTTTATGCGAATGGTAAAAAAGTATGTGGTGAGAAACTTTCATCCTTTAGTATTTTTTTATTTTTCTGGATTCATTTCAATATTGCTCAGTTTTTTCTTTTTTTATCGAATGGTTGATAGATGGATTTTATTTGGTAGTATTCCCGAACTTTCAGCTATTGCCTGGACCTTTTTTGTCACTATTGGATTACAATCCACGTTTTTTGCAATGTGGTTTGATATGGAGAGTAATAAGCATTTAAGATAGATTCCGTCTAAAAAGCACAATATCTGCGTTAGTATCAAAAAAATTCCTCGTCTAACCAGCATGTTATGCCTCGGCTACGCGCTCCGGTCATTTTTTCTCATTTGCCTTGATTTAATTAGTCGAATATTGCCTTTGGAGCCAGGTTTGATATTCACCGCTTTTTATCTGTTGAATCCAGGTATGATTATTTAAATACCAGTCTATAGTGTCATCCAGACCGGTTGCAAAATCTCGGGATGGTTTCCAGTTTAATTCGTTTTTAATTTTGTCGCAACTAATAGCGTAACGCAAATCGTGTCCAGGTCGATCCTTAACAAAGGTAATTAATCCCTTTATTTCCTCCAAGGGAGCGCCAATCTTGGCTGACATTTTTTCACAAAGGAAATTAACCAGCTTTATATTCTCCCATTCGTTTTCTCCACCTACATTATATGTCTCCCCGATTTTACCATTGGTAACAATGGTCCATATAGCGCTGGCATGATCCTCAACATATAACCAGTCACGAACATTTTTCCCTTCACCATAAACAGGTAATGGTTTACGATCTAAAATGTTCAATATCATTAAAGGGAGCAGTTTTTCGGGAAATTGATAAGGACCGTAATTATTTGAACAGTTGGAAACGGTAATCGGTAATTTAAAGGTATGATAATATGCTTTAACCATGTGATCAGAAGATGCTTTAGAAGCTGAGTAAGGGCTTCTAGGATCATAGGGTGTTGTTTCTGAAAAATAACCGGTAGATCCTAAGCTACCATACACCTCGTCAGTAGAAACATGATGAAATAAAGTATTATTTTGGTTGATCCATTTATTTTTAGCAATGTCTAAAAGATTAAAAGTTCCTTCTATGTTGGTTTTAAAAAATTCTTTGGGACCTAAAATAGAACGATCTACATGGGACTCAGCTGCGAAGTGTATTACACAATCAATATCATATACGTCAAAAATGTTTTGTACAGCTAAGGTATTACAAATATCTTCTTTGATTAAGAAATACTTTTTACCACCTAAAGTTTCCTCAATATCGATTAGATTGTGCGGGTTTCCAGCATAGGTTAGTTTATCTAAATTGATAACTCGTCCAGTGAAATCGTTTCTATTTAATAAATATTTGATAAAAGTGGTTCCAATAAAACCACATCCACCAGTTACTAGTATATTTTTAAATGATCTCATATAGTTACCCCATTTTATAATGCTTTTGGCAAGAAAACCCAGTGGTCTTTAGTCGCTGGGTTCTTCACCATCAACATATCGTGTTTTGTTATAATTGAAGGAGGTAATCTCCATAACCTGATTTCATGAGAGGTTTGGCTAATTCATGTAATTGATTTTTATCTATGTAATCCATTCGATAGGCAATTTCTTCAATACATGCCACTTTTAACCCTTGTCTGGTTTCAATGGTACTAATAAAGTTAGTAGCTTCAGAAATCGAGGCATGAGTTCCGGTATCGAGCCAGGCAAATCCTCTTCCCATTAGTTCGACTTTTAATTGTTCTTTTTTTAGATAAATATTATTAATATCAGTTATTTCTAATTCTCCTCTAGGAGATGGTTTTAGGTTGGTGGCATAATCAACTACTGAATGAGGATAAAAGTATAAACCAACCACCGCATAGTTTGATTTAGGTTTTGATGGCTTTTCTTCGATGGAGAGGGCTCTTTGATCAGTATCAAAATCTACTACACCATATCTTTCTGGATCATTTACATAATATCCAAAAACAGTGGCTACTTCTTCTTTTTGAGAGGCTGCTCTTTGCAGCATATAAGATAATCCTTGCCCATAAAAAATATTATCTCCTAAAATTAAGCATACATTATCATCACCAATAAAATCTTTACCAACAATAAAAGCATCAGCTAATCCTCGCGGCTCTTCTTGGATTCTGTAACAAAGTTTTAAACCTAATTGAGAACCATCTCCGAGTAATTGCTCAAAGCGAGGTAGGTCCTGGGGAGTTGAAATTATAAGTATTTCTTTGATGCCCGATAGCATTAAAGTAGATAAAGGATAATAAATTAAAGGTTTGTCATAAACTGGTAGTAATTGTTTGCAAACAGCGATTGTAAGAGGAAAAAGTCTTGTTCCACTTCCGCCAGCTAAGATAATTCCTTTCATAGATCCCCCATCTCAATGATCCAAATGATTATAAAAACCGACCGACTCTACCATAGTAATTTTAACCATGCAAGGTTAGATGATAAGTTAAGATAATAGAAGTGTTAGGAGTGAATACAATTGAGTAAAGATCGCTCTAATGAGTATTTTTCATATTTCAAATAGTTATGAAAACCTTTTTGGGTTAAGAAATAACGATATTGTTTATTACTCGCTACCACATGAATAGCACTGGCAAATAGTTTATGGTCCATTTGATTAAGGGTTACCTGGTCTTCTCCCATTGTATCGCCCACAGCTGCCATATTCATAGCAATTACTGGTAGGTGGTGGTATTGAGCTTCAATAATGGGCAGACAAAATCCTTCGTGTTCAGACATTAGTAGAAAAATATCAGCATGTTGGTAGAAAGTATGTAATTCGTTAAAATTAGTTTGCAGATGAAAAAGTATATTGTCCCAAAGGTGGTATTTGTCAATGAGAGATTTAATTTCGCCCATGTATTTCTCTAATCGTGGATCGAAATGGCCGATGATATGCATCTTAATTTTATGGTCGTAATGATTAACATATTCATTTATGACTTTAATAATATGTTTATGCCCCTTATTAGGGGCGATACGGCCAATAAAAAGTACATGTAAAACGTTGTCTTCAAATTTCTTAGCTAGTTTTTTATTTATCTTGGCGTGATCAAATTCGTTAATTTTATGAAAGGGGGCAAGGATTTGGATTTTTTCTCGATTAGCGCCATATTCAATTAATTCTCCTGAATTATAGGTAGAGCAAGATAAGTATCGAGTAAATAAACCACTTTGAACCAATTCTTTAGTCTGTTTTCTGCCTTTATAGGTAGCGATGTAATAGTCATTGACATATTGTTGATAAAATTCGGGTGGAGTAACATTGTGGTAGCGTAAATATGATTTACATTTGGTGCCATCAAGTAAATCAAATATTTCATCCCAATAAGTTGAGTGATGGTAAATTACTATCGAATTAGAATCCTGTAATAATTTTTTTAAGCTCTTTTTTCGAATGTAAAAAGGTTTGAGTGTTTTACTGTAAGTGTGGGCATATAAATGGGTTTGAATATTGTTTTGTCTAAAAAGATTTAGTTGCTGAATGACATCGTTTCCAACCGCGTCATTATCTACTACTGTTTCGCCCATTAAGACTATTTTTTTGGAAGAAGCGTTTACATCTATTTGACTATTTTTCATTATTTCCAGTTGGGCCATATATTTTTGACAAATAGTGTCCCAATTAGCAATTAATTTAGCGTAATTGTAGCCTTTTTGTCCTAGTTCCATCATAACTTCTGGTGAGGTTTTATCAATTTGGGTTAAAATTTGATTCAGAGGTTCTTGGGAGCAATAAGTAAAACCCGCCTGGTTGGAATCGAGAAAAGATTGGTAAGTGGCTAGACAATCTTGGGGGATAATTACTGGTTTTTTATTGAACCAAGCCTCAAAGATAACCCGAGAAAAACTTTCATTAATGCTTGGGTTGATAAGTGCAAGACAGTTTTTAAGTAGATTAACTTTTTCTTCATGGGATACTAATCCCAGATCAATGATTTGGCGATTATTAGTTGGGACTGGTAATGTTGAGGGACCAGCTAATACTAGCTTTAAGTCGGTATGGTTATTTTGTAAAAACTGGACAAACTCATTTATCAGAGTATGAGTATTTTTTTCTTTACACCTTTTACCTAAACATAAAAGATATTTTTCATCAATTACGTCAAGTTGAGATGATAAGATTTTAATATCTTTGACTGTTTCTGCGTCTTCACTAATCTTAATGCCCTCACCTATTTCAACACCTTCACCGATTACGGTAGATTTGGCTAAAATCTGTGGTCCGAAAAGTTTTTGGGCGAGTAATTGTTCGCCTTTGGAATTAAAAAAGATATCTTGGGCAGCGTATATACTATTTCTGACTGCTGTCAAATAAGCATAACATTCATTATGTAAACAAGGCTGTAGTATTGCTTTTTCGTGAATCTCGGGAATACCTTTAATAGCATGGGGAAATAGGTAGGGCATGAAAAGAAAAAAGTCATAATAATTAGAATGCCTCTTTAAATAAGCAATTAATTCAGGAGAGTTGATGTTCTCATCCACATATGTTTTTTCTTCTTCAGAAGAAATAGGTGATATGCCTGGAACAAGACTTTTTTTATCGATATTTAATAGTTTATCAACAACACGGTTAAAGCGGTGAGTGTTTCTCCTTTTTACTTTAAAGCGGAGGATAGAAAAATTGCCTTCTAGGTATTGACCAGGTTTATGATGATTTTTTCCCCAATCGTCATGAAAAGACCTGGAGCAGGTAGTTAAAACGGTTATATCAATGCCTTTAGTAGCCAATCTGGATGCTATTTGCCAAGCTTGCTGTTCAGCTCCTCCTTGAATATCTTTACCAAACCAAGGGATTACAATTGCCAATTTAGTCATACATTTTCTTACCTCAACCATCCATTATTACTTTGTTTTCTCTAATTGATATTCAAGTTGCTCTACTTTAGCATAGATTTCCGCCATAGCTTTAAGGTGATCAGCGTTTTGTTTAGAGAGTCGTTTGTTGATTTCCCTTTTTCGTATTGGAAGAGTGACCAAAACATATAATAAATCAAGTAAATATCCAATTAAAGGAACCTTAAATATTTTTTCTCGCATATAGCGCCACCATATTCCTTTCAAGGGCTTAGTTAATATGTTTTTTTCTTTAGAACGAAGAAGATCGCCAATCACTTCAATGCGGGAAATTCTACCAATTCTTAATAAGTGTAAGTAGTGTTTAATACTCAAAGGGTCTGGTTTTCTGTCTAGAATGTTTTTATAAACGTGATAAAGGAACTTTTGATCCTCATGTTCTAATAATGAATTTAATGACGGCTTATTAGAAGCAGGAAGTTCGTTATAAAACTGGTTGAGCGATTTTTCGGTAAAAAACTCATGGTTGGAAGAGCTTTTTATTTGATTAATTTGAGGATTGAGGTCATTTTTATCTGAGCTATGAGCCTCATTATGGATGTCATCCAAAATCTTTGATATTGTTATTTGTTGATTTTGGTTCGTGGTAATACTCATAATAATGATAATCTTTGTGTATATCAAAGTAGTGATAGTAGTCAACAAAAATGTTGATCTTCATCTTGATTTTATATTGACTTTCAAATTAAATTTGAATATACGATCAATCATTAGTTGAAAAACAGCTAATTATAGGCTGTTGTATATGAGCATGATTATTTTATAATATTACAAAAAATGCGTCAATTTATAAAACAACACAGACGTAACTTGATAGCAGCTGATGCCGCAAATTTGGATCTCAGAGATGAATCACAGGATTTTGTTTTTAGCCATTTATTAATCAATAATCTACCATTTGAGAAAGGTAAATCGGTAATAGATGAAAGTATTCGCATTTTAGTCGTGGGTGGTGAGGCACGATTTGGATTTGTTATGATTAGTCATGCTCATTTATTAAAGGAATATATTGAGGAGTCCTTTGGAGATTATATTGCTGTTGAGTTGAAAGTAAAGGGTGATAGTGAATTTACAAGCTGGTCTAGGCCTAAAGAATATGAAAAATATGTACTTTTAAAGATTAAGAAGCATAAAAAGATTTAGAAACATAAGTAGAAAAGCCGCTGGCTTTGATCATATAAATTATGATAAGGCTATAGGAATGTGGTTTTAGTGGGACTAATTATAAGGCTTATTTGATAGTAAGTAGTAATAGGAGATTAGGAGATATTGTTAAATGACATACGACATTAAAAAAGTGATCCAAGATTCTATTACCGTAAAAGAGCGTATTCTAGAAGACAAAGAATTTATCACCAATATAAATAAGATAGCTGACCTTTGTGTTTCTTGTATGAAAAATCAAAACAAGATTCTACTGGCCGGTAACGGAGGGAGTGCCGCTGATGCCCAACATTTTGCGGCTGAATTGGTTAATCGCTTTTATGTGGACAGACAGGCTCTACCAGCTATTGCGTTAACCACAGATACTTCGGTAATTACTTCCATTGGTAATGACTATGGCTATGATCAAATATTCGCCAGGCAGATAGAAGCAATTGGTAAAGCTAGCGATATTTATATAGCTATTTCAACTTCAGGTAATTCACCTAACATTCTAACTTCATTACAAAAAGCCTTAGATAAAGATTTAATTACTATTGGTCTGACTGGGCAAAATGGTGGAAAAATGGAAGATTTATGTCATTACTGCTTAAAGGCACCTTCAACAGATACACCTACTATTCAAGAGGCGCATTTGTTAATTGAACATATTATTTGTGGAGTAATCGAATCAAGAGCGATTGTTAAGTGAAGACCATGGACCATGTATATCCGTAGCTAGAAACTAGTAATCAGTAACCAGTATCTCTATCATCTTAAAATCACTAGCCTTTCAACTATAAAAATGCTAATCTGAGTATTAAAGTTACATTTATAATATGCTGGTTATTATCTAAATTTGGAAATATATAAAAGCCGGATTTTTCATAAAATATCCGGCTAAAAGGTTAGAACAAATGATTTCTTTTATTAAGTTGATGCGTGTTCATCAATGGGTGAAAAGTGTTATTATATTTACACCGCTATTCTTTGCTTTGCAAATCGATAATTTGCTTTTATTATTACAAACCTTTTTTGCTTTTCTTTGCTTTTGCATTATGGCTAGCAGTATCTATATCTTTAATGACTATAAAGATATAGATGAAGACAAAGTACATCCTGACAAGAAAAATAGACCCTTGGCAGCTGGAGAAATTGAAACTAAACCAGCATTAATATTAATGCTGGCATTAGCACTTATTAGTTTATCTTTTGCTTATCTACTGACCCCCCAACTTTGCTATATTCTCTTAATATACTTAATTATGAATCTGGCTTATTCGATCTGGTTAAAACATATTGCTGTTTTAGACATTAGTATTATTGGAATAGGATTTATTCTCCGTATTTGGAGTGGGGCAGTAGTAGCTGATTTGCCAATAACTAAATGGATTGTGTTAATGACTTTTCTATTGGCTCTGTTTTTAGGTATGGCAAAACGTAGGTCAGATTTAATACTTACTGAGCAGGATTTAAGTGTTAGAAAAAGTATAGACGGGTATAATCTGGAATTTGTTCATGTAAGTTTAGCGTTCTTCGCAGCGGTTACAGTGGTTAGCTATATAATGTATACCGTTTCTCCTGAAGTAGAATTGAGGTTTGGAAGTGAAAATATTTATCTAACTTCTTTTTTCGTAATAATAGGATTGCTTAGATATTTTCAAATAGCACTTGTTGAAAAAAACAGTGGGAGTCCCACTTTGGTTTTATTTAAGGATCATTTTATACAATTGACTATTTTGGGGTGGGTAGCTACCTTTGTGGTACTTTTGTATATTTGATTTTTGATAATAGTGTGGATCAAACGCTTGGAACCTATAATTATTAAGTTAAATTACTTAAGTAACTGATAACAGGTAACTGACAACTGAGGACTGTATGATAAATAAAGAAGTCGCTAATTGGGGGAATTATCCAAAAATAAAGGCAAATTTGAAAACCCCCCTTATCAAGGATGAGCTGGAAAACTGGTTAAAAGAAAATCAACAGCAAAATGAACCCTTGGTCGTCATTGCCAGAGGCAATGGTCGTTGTTATGGTGATTCCGCGTTACAAAAGAATATTTTTCAGATGACTAGTTCAAATCGCTTTATTGATTTCGATGGAAAAAGTGGGGTTCTAACAACTGAAAGTGGTGTGTTACTATCGGATATACTTGATACTTTCGTTCCCAGGGGATGGTTTTTATCTACTACACCGGGAACTAAGTATATTACGGTTGGGGGGGCCATTGCTTCTGATGTGCATGGAAAAAATCATCATGTAGATGGTTCTTTTTCTCATCATTTACTCAATTTGCAAGTTATGGTGGAGAGTGGTGAAATTGTAAATTGTTCCCGAGATGAAAACGAGGATCTTTTTTTTGCCACTTGTGGAGGTATGGGCCTAACCGGTGTGATTCTAAGAGCTTCTTTTAAGTTGCAGAGAATCGAGTCAGCCTATATCAATCAAGAAATAGTTCAGGCACCTAATTTAAAGAAATTAATGGAGGTTATAGATAGTTCCAATGATTGGCGGTATACGGTAGCTTGGATCGATTGCATTTCTAAAGGATCTAAAATGGGTAGAGGAATATTAATGCGAGGAGAACATGCCTCTTTACAGGATCTGCCTGACAAACTAAGAAAGGAACCTTTGGTTCTACCGGGACAATTTAAACTTGATGTTCCAATTTATTTACCCTCTTTTGTTTTGAATAAGTGGTCCGTTAAAACCTTCAATAGTCTTTATTATAACCGTTTAAGACGACCCTTAATCAAAAATATGGTGGGTTATGATTCCTTCTTTTATCCTCTGGATAATATAGATAATTGGAATCGTATGTATGGTAAGCGTGGATTTACTCAATATCAATGTGTGTTTCCTCTGGAAACTAGCTATGAAGGTATGGAAAATATATTGCGAAAAATAACTTCCAGCGGTAGGGGATCGTTTTTAGCTGTATTAAAACGTTTTGGTCATCAGGATGATATTTTAAGTTTTCCGATGGAAGGTTATACCTTGGCTCTTGATTTTGCGTTAACCAAAGGGATATTTAATTTTTTAAATGAATTAGATGAGATAGTTTTGAAATATCGTGGTAGACTCTATCTTACTAAAGATGTACGGATGTCCAGAGATATGTTTAGAGATACTTATGCCAATATTTCAGCATTTACCGAAATTGTGAGAAAATATAACCCTAAATGTAGGTTTAGATCTATGCAGTCAGAAAGGTTGGGTTTGTGCATATGAAAAATGTCTTGATCCTAGGAGGATGCTCTGATATTGCGGTAGCCCTGGCACGTATATATGCCGTTAAGGGTTGTGCTATAACCATGGCAGCAAGGGCTTTGCAGAAACTCGATCCCATTTTATCGGATCTCAAGGTTAGATCCAAGGTGAACCATAAAGGTGTTCAATTTGATGCTTTAGATTTTGATAGTCATCAAACTTTTTATGATGATCTGGAAGATAAACCAGATATCGTTATTTGTGCCTTTGGTTATCTTGGAGATCATGAGAAGGCCACTACTGACTTTAAAGAGGCTAGGCAAATAATAGATGCTAATTACACTGGAGCAGTTTCTATTTTAAATATTGTGGCGCAAGATTTTAAGGAGCGAGTAACAGGGACGATTATTGGTATTAGTTCAGTAGCAGGCGATCGAGGTCGGCGGCAAAATTATTTTTATGCAAGTGCCAAAGCGGGGTTTACGGCATATTTATCCAGTCTTAGAAATAATATGGTAGAAGCCGGTGTTCATGTGATGACAGTTAAACCCGGTTTTGTTGACACTGCCATGACCCAAGGATTAAAACTTCCACCTATTATTACAGGAAAACCAGCTACGGTTGCCAAAGATATTTATAGCGCAGCTAAAAAGAAAAGGAATGTTATATATACCAAATGGATCTGGAGATGGATCATGTTTATAATTATTCATATTCCGGAAGCTGTTTTTAAAAAACTGGGAATTTAGAATTTTTGTGGAAATTCAAACTTCAAACGATTTAACAATTAAAAGCTTAAACTGCGGTGTGTAAGTGAAACTTGCGCATGGCGTTAATCTATTTGTTAATTTATTTAAAATTTCTATAATTAGGATGAGTAGCTATTTCCAGCATTTCTTTATCTCCCCTGGAATCACCATATGCATAAATGATGTTATAATCAGATAAATTGAGAGCCGATTTAATTCGAATAACTTTTTCCGGACCCCAGCAGTTTTTACCTTTTATTTTACCAGTAATAACGTTATTTTTATAGTCGGGTTTAGTGGCAATTAATTCGATTTTCATTCTTTTAGTCCATTCGGCTAGCCAAATATCAAGTGAAGCAGTAACAAGTATTATTCGGTGGTTTTGTTTTTGGTGCCAATTTATTTTATCAAGGGCGGTTTGTTTTAAAATATTGTTTATACGTATTTCACAATATTTCATTCCTAGCGCTTCTATAACATTCTGTGGAATCCCTTTATAGAAGTATTCTAAAACTATTTCTTTGGTGCGCCAGTTAGGCATAAAGTCTAATAAATAAAGCAGCAGGGTGGGAGATAGATAGATTAATCCACCGATTATTTTAAAAGGATTATTGGTAAACTTGATAAAGTCAAAAAAACTATCTTTTTTAGAGATGGTTCCATCAAAATCAAAGAGAGCTAAAACTTGACTATCGGCTTTTGTTATATTGTCATTGCTATTATAGTTACTATTATTATTGATATGATCGTTAATATTATTATTAGTAGTAGTATTATCGTTCATTAAAAACAAATCTCTTATCTAAGTTGTATTTAGTGACATAACCAATAGAGAGTCCTATTAACGCACCCACGTATTTAGCATATACATTGGCAAAAAAATAATTAAAACTCAGTTCAAAGAACCAGAAAATTAAAGTGGTTAAAACACCCATCGTTGAATAGATTATGAATTTTTTCATATCTTGTCGTTTTGATTGGGTTTGAAAATAAAATATATAGTGTTTGTCTAAATAGTATTTAACAAATAGTCCAATAAGGGTTCCAACCAATATTCCCCAATACAATGGATAAAAAGGCAAGGTAATCATTTCAATCATCATGAATTGAGAGAAAAGGTTCGCTAATGTGGCTATTATAGCAAATAATACATATTTTCCAACCAGTTTGGATAAGGGCTTATTTGGTAAGGCGTTAGATGAAAAAGAGTTTTTTTGGTTTGTGACGATCATTAATAACTCGATTACAATTAAAGATAGATAAGATTAACATTAATTTTATTTCTAATACAAAGAATTTTTTTAGTTGCCGGGACTTTGGTATTTGTATTGGACATGTAAAAAAATTATGTTATTTTCGGGCCTATATAGGAGGATCGGTAAATGGAATCATCGAATAAAATGCTTAGCATAATAATTCCGGTTTATAATGAAGAAAAAACCCTTAGAGAGGTTTATAATAAAATAACAAAGACAGCTTTTCCTCTAAATATTGAGATTGTTTTGGTTGATGATGCTTCCAAAGATAATAGTAAAAAAATAATTGAAGAAATTGCTGGGGGTGCGGAGAATGTTAAATCCATATATAAAGATCAGAATGAAGGCAAAGGTGCGGCTATTAGAGATGGTATTAAAAGTTGTGCGGGTGATTACATTATAATTAATGATGCCGATTTAGAATATGATCCACAAGACATTTTAACTTTATTACCTAAAATGATGTGCGGTGATGCTGATGTTGTTTATGGCTCTAGATTCTCCCCTATGATGACTAAAGTATTTCGTTATTACCATTATCTGGGTAATAAAGTATTAACTACTGCTTCCAACTTCTTTACTAATGTTCATTTAACCGATATGGAAACTTGTTACAAACTTTTTCGAGCCGATATTATTAAGAATATCAGATTAGAAAGCAAGCGATTTGGATTTGAACCGGAAATTACAGCTAAGATTACTAAATTAAATTGTAGAATATATGAGTTTCCTATCTCTTATAATCAACGTACTTATGGTGAAGGTAAAAAAATAGGCTTTAAAGACGGATTAGAGGCTCTTTGGTGCATTTTTAAATATAACATTTTAACTCGAACAGAGTATTATTGTGGTAAAAACATGCCTCAAAGATATTTGGATGTTAAAAGGTTATACCAATAGGTGACTAAGCGTAATCTTTTTTAGGTAATAAGTTTGCCTTCATTAATTACTGAATATTGGATCGTACCTATGGTAGGAGAAATGACTTCTTTGGGAGTTAATGGAATAGCTTCAATAGAGTAATCAATATCTTTTCGTAATTTTGATAATATTTTCATGGCTATATAATCATTCATATGTTCAAAATCTTCTGAAACAATTGCTATATCAATATCGCTCCATTCTTTTGGAGTGTTTTTGGCATATGAGCCAAATAAATATACTTTTTGTACAAAGAATACTTTTTTAATAGCTTCTATGTATTGGTTTACAATGTGTTCTACTTCAGCTTTGCTTTTAACCACGTAATGAAATCCTCTGTTTGAAGTAATAAATTTTGAGCGGTATTTAAATCATCAAGTGCCACTTCAATCCATTTATCAACAATATCTTTTTTATTCATCAACACATCTCCAAACCTTACCTGTTATTAACCTTAGGGTTGAGTAGTTGGTTTTGCTTTTTATCGCTCCTGAAGCAAATTATATAACCCACTTTTTAGTGAGTAAAGCCCTATTTTATGAGAATTGAATTACAATATATCACGAAACTTTAGAATATTCTTCTTTATCATCATTTAGGTTAGCTATATGAGATTCAATATATTCATGCAATTTGGTTTCTTGGTCATCATTAATCTGACAAATAGATAATCCATAAGACTGTTTTCCGTCGCTATCTTGACTACGTACAATTTTAGCGCAAAAAGAAACTACAGTATTGTCCTGATCATCCAATTGTAACCAAACGTCTAATAAGGTGTTGAGATCAAATGGATATTTCCGTTCAACAAAACTTTCCAGACCTATACCTTTATGGCTGATATTTTTGCTAAACAACTCATATTTTACATTAGAGCCTATTGAACGGATATATACTCTTAGAGATTTCCGGACTATTAGTCTAATTGCTTGACGTTTATCTTCTCCCATATCTCTATGTTCGGCAAAAAAAAATGATTCTTTAGTAAAATATAGCTGGTGCTATTATAATGGATTAGACAAAGTAGTACCCAATTTCATGTTTAGCATCACCCAGTTTTTCAGATTATATTACAACAGCGGTGTGTAAGAAAAAGAAGCATAAATCGCAGGTTTGCTCTCGATCAAGTCTACAGTAAAACCCAAGGATGGAGCGAATGAAACTCCTTTATTCTTTATAGAAAGTGATAAAGCCAGTCCGTATATTAGATTGAAATTATTTAAGTCAAATTCTCCAGTCTTCCAGGCCTGACCATAATAAAGAAAATTGGTAGTATTGATCTGATGAAGATAGAAAATGGATACCAATTTGTCTAAGTCGTCAATCAATGGGCAATCATAAGCTATTTTAGCCACAATTTTTTGGTCTCCTTGTTGAGATACAATAGCATTGACAGTATAAGGCGTGTCTAGAGGAAAGACCAAGTTGTTTAATCCCTTTTCGTTGGTGTTGCGAAGTCCCTTGAAAGTCGTGTATATTTCAGGAGCATTAAGGGTGTGATCTCCTGTAGTGAGAGCATGTTCAAATGAAAAGCGAAGTAAATGATAATCCCATGGCATATCCATATTAACCCAAGCTTGCTCCCAAAATCTCATGTATTCAAATACACTTTTTTTGAGGGTGTCAGTAACACTATAATTGAATGATATTCCGTATGCTCCAAAAAGAGCAGTGTTTTGATAAGATAAACCCAGCATGTTTAGTGACCGGTAACCAGTAGTAACTTCCTCAGGTCCTAATAATCGGTTAAAACTAGCCAGCTCCTTACTGAAAGATACACTAGCCTTGATTGGATTGAAATACATGGAAATGGAAATTTGCCCGAATCTTTTTTGTAGATAACTTATTTTGCTATTAATTCTTCCATTATAAAAAGCATCATCTCCACCCATAATTTGAATGGTGGGTTGAAATTGTTTATTTGTATAAGAAAGAAAATATGATGGCCGCTCGCTATAGAGTCCATAGGTGGCACTTGCTTGTACCAGGTGAGTCTCTAAAGAATCAATAATAGGTACCGAAAAACCACCAATTGTCATACCTCGTTCATCATTTCCCATAAAGGGAACTGTAAACAAATGTTTAAATTCTCCCCAGATATGTTCTTTATGCATATCGTTTTGGAAGGAGAATTGATTGTTTAAAAGTTTGGCTCCTCTCTTAGTAATAGGCATGGTATAGAAGGGTGATTTGGATTTCTTACCAGCTAATAGTTGTTTTAATGGGACATGACGAGAACGATCATGTTTAAAATCTATCATTCTAAGATACCAGTAGGGATGTTTAAAATAGTTAAAGAATACTAAGTGATGATGCTTGTCATAATATAAATTGCTAATTGAATCAGCGTAATCCGTATGGATGTGAAATCGTTTATTAAAGATATTATATGTAAAAATATTTGATATTTTAGCGGGATAACAAAGTCCTATTAAATTTTCATCATCGATAAAACGGACAGAAGAAGGGTAATAGTTTGAGAGAATTTTGTTAATTTTTTTATGTTTCCCTTGTTGGTATAGATAGAGAACTTTATTATATTTATCATCTTCAATTGTATAGACAATGGAACCATAATATTTGGAAACATCTTGAATTTCAATGTTAAGGGGAGTTTTTATTTCTTTAAGAATTTCAATTTTTGATTCTTTTGACTGAGCTGAGTCAGGGTTAGAGTCAGTAGAAAGCTTTGGATAAAGTAGCGCCATAATTTCTTTAGAAGTTTCTCTAATTAATAGGACAAAATTTTTATTAGCATAAAAAGCCTGACTTATTTTTTGAGTAGCAGTATAGATTTTAGTGAAAGATTTATCCTTCAGATCCAGTTCCCAGATAGTGGAGTAGGGGGAGCCATATAAATCGTATTCAGTCTCGATAAAAGCAATTTTATTTCTTTCATGATTTATTGAAAACCTTGGGGGACTGACCTTAAAAGGTAGATAGATATTATCGTAAATGTTAAACTTCTTATTGAGGGTCTTAATAAATTTTAGGTGGTAATAGCCTCGATCATTGGACATATCCAGATAAACATAGTTGCCCAGAGAATCAAGGGGTTGAAAGCTAGAAGGAATAGTATAACCAGAGAAAGGGATGGCCGTTGAATGGTCGAGAATACGATCTTTATCTTTAAATTTTTTAAAAGAGATATCTTTATGTTTTTTGATCCATTCTTTGTAGAGTTGTTCCCCGTCCATGTTTATAAGTTCTTTTAAAGTGGCATCGAATGCCCACAAATAGCGGTATCCTAACGTATTGTCCTTAAAGATCGAATGCAATTTCAGTAGTTTTAAAGGAATCTTTTTCATTTTTTTCAGAATCAGCTTAATCAATTCTCCTCCTACAATATATCCTGAAGGCCCCCAAGAAGCAGATTGTAGAATATTGTGTAATCTAGCGTAAGAAGGATAAGTGTCATTTAAATACATGGAATTGAGAAATTGTTCTTTTCTAAAGGGCCCATGAGAGTTAGATTCATATTCAGCCAGCCCTTCTAAAAACCAAGCTGGAAGGGGTATCAAGTGGAACAGTCGTTGAATTACTCCCAATACTTGATCGAAATGTTTGTACATAATATGGTGGGTGAGTTCGTGGATAAAAAGATCCTTCTTGCATTTTCCCGCGGTTCGAATTTGGATAGTATCAGTTACCGGGTCCGCAAATCCACTTACCCCTTCTTTGGCGAATAAAACAACCTGTATTTTTTGATCTATAGTAATACCGATGTCATCTTTGAGAGCAGCTAAATGCCTTTCTAGGTGGGATAACGCATATTGAGCTTCATTGAATGCCTCTTTTTGATAAAAAATTATGAAGTTGGAACTTACTAACTTGTCCCATTTAATATCAGCATGATTTCCACCGATAAAGGTTGGTAGGGACATGATTGGATTATTCACAAAGCTAATAAGCAAATTGAATATAATCACGATCAATATGTGGATGACAAAATCAAGACGCATATAATCTCCAACTTCAATTCTCTTATATTTTTTTATTTCAAATATATTTCTAATATGTTTCTAGTATATTTCTAATATGTTTCTAATATGTTTCTTAAGTATTTACTCTAACTGTTTAGGTGTTTCCTTAGTAATTTTTACTTTCTTAACTCTTGGCCCAAAAGGATTAGCTGTTATTTTATTAAATAAGGCAAAGTGTTTTAAAGGTTGAAATTCTAGCCCATTGATAAGTCCCTGTACGAAAACAACGTTATTAAAGCTTTTATAACTTTTGTTGGGGGTGGTTGGTGAATCAAAATTGTTATAAGCTGGAATATATTTTTGCAATATAGATTCAAATAATCCACTTTTTGGATTTACTCGAATACCTATATTGGAAGTATTTTGCATAGTGGGATAAACGCCTTTTCGTTGGGTATCCAGGTCAAAAATATCTAGGAAATCCGCGTACTGATTTAATCGAATAATTTCATTAGCAATGGTGGCCCAAACTGGTAATGCTCCTCTAGCTCCAGTTATTTTTACCGGTTTTCGTACCATTCTAGAGTTTTGGTCGTATCCTACATAAGAAGCGATTAAATATGAATTAGAAGGATTCAACGGTTGGTCTTTTTGAGTGGGATAAGGAACGAAGCCTACAAAGATGGAATTTGTATAATCATCGGTAGTACCGGTTTTACCGTAAGTTGGAATTTTGATGCGTAAATTTTTAAACGCTGGGTCATCAGTTATATTCCTAAAGGAGATAGCTATTTTTCTAGCATGATAACGACCAGTTCCTCGGGTCATTGTTTTTCCTAAAATTTCAAACATTTTGTTGCTTATACTGAGGTCAACTAGTTGATACTCTTCTCTGGTGGGTTTGTATAAAAGGTTTCCGTTTCTGTCTTCAATTTGTTTTATGATGTTAAGTTGGTTATATAAACCTTTTTCATTATCATAATATGAATAAATTTTACCGGTGAGGAAAGTTTGGTAGAGTTTGGCGCCTTCGGCAAGTGTAACTTCGTTAGTACCTAAAGGAAAGGAAAGGACTGGTGATAAACGGCTATGAATTCCTGAGTGCTTAGCGAGTCTAATCAGATATCTAAGTCCTAGTAAGATACGAAAATCTTTATGATAGGATAGACTTTCTATTGAATATAAATCTGTCTTAATTTCAGCCCATAAGGGATCAAATTTTTCCGCTAAATATAAAGCAATTTTTTCTACTACCCAAAGAGGCATAATTCCATCAACATGAATATTTTTATAGTTTAAAATGGGTTTTTGGGCCGATGGTTGGGAGTCAACTTTGTTACTGGCTATTTTTTTATTGTTAGCCGAGTCATTGTCAGTTGAGTCATCATTAAGTAAAGCTTCAAGCTCATCATCATCATCTTCATTGTCTTCTTGGTTTTGTAAGATATGTACCAGGTTATATATATCAAGTGCGATTAAGTTTCCCGGTATTTGCCGTTCTTGGAAGGCTTTAAATTCAATCTTACTATCCTCTAGAGTTGCGGTTGAATCTTTCTTTTTAAGGTCTTCTATTTCATCTTCTTTTGGTAATGGTTTAAAATAAGCAATCTTTTGTAATTGCCCGTCTTGCCCATATTCCACAAAATAATTGGCCAAAATTTCTTGGATGTGTTCGGGAATATTAATTTTAGAGGTGGATTCCTTGTTTTCATTTTGAGAAGGAGCAACCTCATTACCTTGCTCAGGATCAGTATCTTTAGGTTTGGGGGGACCAACGAGTTTAGTTAGATCTAGTTCATTTTCAAAAGGCTTGATATTACTAAAATAGAAATCATATATTTCTTGAAGGTCCTTTTGGATATCGAGTGATAGTTTGTTATATCTAAGAAAATTGTTTTTTAGAGCTTGGATCCGATGGAGAATTTCTTTTTCTGGTAAAGGATCTTCAGGGATTTCACCGTTTTGTTTAGCTTCTTCCATTTTTAGTTTTACATATTCGGGATCTAGTTGTTTGGTATATTCTTCAATTTCAGAAGCGTACCCAAGTCCGTAATTCATTGTTCTTACAGTTTTAACAAGGTCCTTTCCAGATTCAAAAATAATGTCTGGTAAGATTTCTTTAGTTGCTGATGAAAAGATATAACGTTTTAATTGGTCCTGACTCATTATTATACCATGTCGATCACGGATACGCTTGGCATATACATTTGTTTTTTCAGTTTCAATTTGGGCCATACCCACAAAAGAGGCTAGTTCTCTAAATTCATCCATATTGAGTTTTTCAGTCAGGTTGATGAGTAAGTAAATAGTAGCTAGATTCTCTGATTTAGCCCCGGCCCAAACCATAGAGACTTCTTCGCTTTGAGGAGGGTGATCCGGTTTGGGATAATAGAAGGTTGATCCCAGGTTATGTATGGTTCTAGCGTTTTTAAGGGGATCTAGTAAATTCCACCCTAATTGAAGGGCCCCGTAATAAACAATGGGCTTAAAAACACTTCCAGGTTGTCTTTTAGCATAAACTGCTCGATTATAAGTGTGTCGACTAAATCCGGAAATAAGCGCTAAAATACTGCCCTTATCAATAACGATTAGACCTCCCTCTACTTCAGGTTTCACTTCTAATCTGGCCCGAACTAACCGTTCTTCTCTATCAACATGTTCAATGCTGGTGAAAACAATGTCTCCAGGTTCAATTTGATTTAAAATTCTTTCTAAGGCGATATCTTCTCTTTTGAGACCTTTGGTAATTTGGTCATAAGGTATGAACCATCTTTCATTGTTAGCTAACTGTTTTAAACTTCTTGAGTCAATGTTGCCAGTGGGCTCTCCATAAGAAATGCGTATGCTGGGATTAGTTTTATCTCGGTTTATTTCTAAGATTCGTGCATAATAGAATTCTTTTTTTTCTAGTTCATAAATACTATCCAGTTCTTTAAAATCTTCTTCAGTTCCTTTTTGAAAACCTTTTAGAGTATGTTCAACTCGAGATAAATTTCTTTTAACATGAAACTGCGCCTGTTTTTGTAGATGGGCATCTAGAGTGGTGATAACACGTAATCCTGAATTGGTTATTTGAGAAACATTGTCATATCCTAAAGCATCTAAAATTTCTTGTCGATTGAGTTGGGTGCGAACAAAATCAAGGATGGAGACAGATTTGTATTGGAAACTGCTAAAGTTAAAAGGAATTTCTTTATCTACAGCTTCGAGATATTCTTCTTCCAAAATAGTGTTGTTTTGTAGCATACGCTTGAGTACCCAGTTTTTTCTTTTCTGTGCGGCTTCATGAGCCTCCATTTTGGCTAATTCAGTTTTTTTGGTGTGGGGATCGTATTTAAATGGTCCTTTGACCGAACCTGCTATAAACGCACTTTCAACAAGGGTTAGGTCCTTAACTTCTTTGTTAAAGTAATAACGGGCAGCGATTCCGATTCCACGACCATTGCTGACCACATGAAATTGATTAAGATAAAACTCTAAAATATCTTTTTTACTGAAACGTCTTTCTAACTTTAAAGCTTGTACCATTTCGATAAATTTTGCTTTAAAACTTCGTTCTGTGCGATGAAAAATATTTTTAGCGGTTTGTTGAGTAAGCGTGCTACCTCCTTGTACGATTCTTCCGGCCTGAATAATAGCTATAGCTGCTCTGATCATAGAAAAAGGATTAATGCCGGGGTGTTTATAAAAGTAATAATCCTCAGCGCTGATTAAAGCGTTTAGTAAGTGTCCGGGCATTTCAGATATTGGTACATATACTCGATGTTGGTTGGAAAAGAAAACACCTATTTTATCCTTGGCATTACTATAATATACAGACGTTTCAGCTGAAATTTGTTTTTGAATATATTCCTTGGTAAATTGCGAGTAATCTCCAAAGTGTAACTCAAAGAGGACATAGGCGGTAGTAATGATGGCAAATACAAGTCCCCCAACAATAATATAGAGTGTTAATTTTGATAATAAACGAAAAATAATCTGAAAAATCATGGACTATAAAGTATCAGGATTATGATGCGACGTCAATTCTTTGCAAGAAATCTGTCATTTCATTAAAAATACTGTTTTTTAGGTTGGAACTGTCCAAACTTAAAACGATAGTATCAACATGAACCTTCTTTTTCTTCTGGAGGATTTTTACTGATATATATTTTATACTTACCAAAGTTCGGTTTCCCCAAATTCTTATATCTTTGAAACGATAAATAACTTTGTCAGTATAACCATGATCATGAAGAAAGGTAATTATTTCCTTCATGATTTTAACTTGTTGCATAATTAGACCGTGGGTTGTAAATAACCGTTGCTAGTCACCAGTTACTGGTTTCTAGAAAGAATCTATGTATTATTAACATATTTAACAAAATAATGGAACTAAAACGTATAATATAAGGCTGAAAATATTGATAAATATAGGTATTTTATAATAAATTATAAAATAAATTATATAATTCGTTAAGAATATCTCTGAGTGACCGATTTAGTTGATATGATCTGTACTCAGAATGACTTAAAAAATTTAATATTGATTTCACTTAAAACTATCATTTCTAGTAGGACTTGGCTAAAAAGTCTGATGTTCAGCATGATTTTATTATTAGGAATTGAGGAGTTAGCTGCAGATCCTATAGACCATCGACTTAGAAAAATTGATCTGTCTCCTCGATATGAGGAGCAATTTTTTGATGATATGTCCGATACCTTCTATTTGGTTAAGCATAAAAAATCATTAATTCAGCGAGTTAAGGATGTTTTGCAGGAAGTATTCAATACTCCCCATGATTTTTATAACTTACAAGTAGACAATATTATTGATGATGGAATAACTAGGCATGTTGGCTATAAGGTAGAGGTTAACGGTTATGCGATTGAAAATTTATATCTTTCGGTTCATTTGGTTGATAATGAAATTATTCACATGAATGGTACAGGTTTTGTCGATTTATCGGATATATATTATCCTCCTGATCCTTTATTAACTACAGCAGATGTCAAAGATATAATTGTTAATTTATTTGAAACATCACAGTTTTCATATTTTGAGGTCGAGGATATTTATTATTACCATCAGGGAGAGATGTATATTGCAAAAAAAGTTGAATTTTCCAGTCCTCTTTTGAATATCTCAGCTTGGAGAGTAATAATAGACGCCGAAACCGGTGATCTTCTTTCAAAATCATCTTTATTATTTGATTTAACGGGCAAAGGGAGAGTTTATCCACAAAATAAAGTTAAGACCCCTAACGCAAAAATCGTTGATTTAGTAGATTTGAACGAGAATACAGATAAACTACAGGGTAAATTTGCACGAGTTTTTAATAGCGCACCCAATGTTCAAAATGCGGTATCACCAACCTTGGAGTTTATATATAGTGACGATGACAGTCATTTTGGTGAAGTTAGTACTTATTACTATGCTACCCAGATATTAAAATGGTTCGATAGTTATGATATCCCTTTAGGAAGCGTAATCACCTATTATGTACATGTTCCTGATCCTAATAATCCATCTGGACCTGGCTGGAACAACGCAAATTATGATCCGTTTGATAAATCGGTTCATATTGGCGATGGAGATGGTAAATTTTTGCAAAATTTATCTATCGATAGCGATGTGGTAATGCATGAGACTGTTCATCATATTCTATATTTTTATGCAGGAATAAAATCCTTAGATGGTGAAAGTGGAGGAATTCATGAGGGAACCGCTGATTTTTTTACATATCATTTAGCCGGTGACGCGTGTTTGGGGGAATCAGCGATTGCTGATGGTAATAAATGTATTCGTACCGGAATTAATGAATTGGTTTATCCAGAAGATATAAATAAAGATATTCATGTGTCCGGTGATATCTGGGTTGCTACTTTATGGCAAGTCAGAAGTTCTTTGGTCAATTCTTTACGGGAGGAATTTGCTCTTTTAGTACTTAAATCCTTGCCTTTTATCCAAAATCCTCGTGGTGAGTTTGTAGATTTTTCGAATGCTCTTTTACTGGCTGATAAGCAATATTATAATGGAAAATATAAATGTGAGATTGCTACTAATTTTATTATTCGGGGTTTTTATTTTACCACCAAAGAGGTTTCATTGGACTCGTGTGATATAGATCCTTCTTTGAACGCCGCTAATATTGAAAAACGAAAAGAGTTAATCAAGAAAAAAACAGCCGCCAGTATTCCTAAAGAAAAAGTAGATGATGAAAGTAATGGTGATGATGATAAAGTCTTGGGATTATTTTATTGCGCCATACACCATGATATGTCTTCCTCTAAAAATTATGCTGGAAAGATGGCGATTACATTATTATTCATATTCAGCATATTGTCATGGGCCGTAATTAAGTTTATGAACCTCCAAAAAAGTATTTAAATTAATTTAATAACTTGAAGCTCTGGGATGGGCAATTGTACCTTTTATGAATAGTTGCATACTTCCATCAGCTTGTTTCTGTAGATTGAACAGAGGTCCTAAAATAAAACCAAAATTCTGATCAATTTGTCCGGATAGTTTTATTTTTAAAGCTAAATTTAATCGTGATAATCTAAAAACATTTTGGAGCAATATTTTACCAGAGGGTTTAAGATCCACCTCATTGGAGGTCAGAGCTGATTTTTCTCCAATATTTAGCTCTCCTTTATCGATTTTGCATAATAATTGAGCCTGAGTAAATTTCTGATCAGGTATTTTTAAGGATTCACTACCCAGATCCAGTAAGGATGTATCGGTAAATTTTAGTGAGATATTTCCACTGGTTTTAGTGAAGTCCTCCAGGTTAGGTTGTAATCTTATCTTACCATTTAATTTGGATTTAAGAGTTACATTTTCAATTAAGGGACCAGCTAAAAGGTTGGCTGATTCATTTTCCTTCAGTTTCTGTTTTAAAAAATCTATTCCAAAATTAGATAGTGGTCCGATGTTAAATTGTTTAAATTTAATATCAATATTATCCGGAACAACTGGAGGAGACTTTTTGGCAAAGGGGTGAAGTTGTCCGTTTAAATCACCAGATATGGTTCCTTTTTTCATTTTGAGAATAAAGTCTATTCCTAGGTTACCTACTAAAAGCTTAAAAAAGGAAAATCCAATTTGTAAGGAATCAATAACGATGGGAGTAGTAGGATCTTTTTTATGATAAATTTCAATGTTTTCCAAATGGAAAGAGGTAAAAAAGGAAGGGGAGAGTTCCTTAATCGAAACTTCAAAATCACTAGCTTTGGTGATTTCTAACGCGATTCGCTTGGATAATAGCTTATAAGGAAATGTAAGATACATAAAGAGAAATAATGAAATAAAAAATAAACCTATATATCCTACGATCCAACCAATTTTTTTTAACATATTATCCTCTAAAAAAGTCGTCAGTCATCAGGCTGCGGACGCAGTCCGCCCTATGATTGTTGTCCAGCGTGCAAGCTCGCTACATTGAGCTTTATTCTAAAATAGCCTTCTCCACGATAAGTTTTATCAATTTCAATCATATTGATACGCAAATATTTACCAGAGGCTTCAATACGTCTTAAAAAATCAACCAGGGTCATGATTGATATTTTATTGCATTTTACCTCTACTACTTTTTCATAAAAATCCTCTCGCATGGTAGAAGGTAGAGAACTGGGTTCTCTAATGTCCTCAAACATTAAATTTAAGTTTTTTTCTTGTTCAATCGTGTTTAAAAAAGATTTTAAATTAAAATTCATTTTAGCCGATGCTACTTGGTCCACAAAAGTTTTATATTCGTCATCCAAAGTTTTGTACTTGCTTTTTAATTTCATGATTTTATGTAAATAAGAATGACTTGAGACCAGATCATGTTCTAAACCAGAAAGGGAAGAAAAGTAATTGTAAATAAACAATACGAAAAGAATAAAAATTACTCCAACCGAGGAGATAATTGTAATATTTCTATCCCGAATGCTGAGTTTTAAGAAAGAGTCTACAATATAATCAATTCTTTCGTAATTGGGACCGAGTAATAAATGACTAAATCGTTCTTGAAGGTTTTTTAGTTTCATCATGCAACACCCTTAATCTGTTTTCAGGGTTAAATGTAATGTAAAAATAATTTTTTCAGTACCTGGTTTTTTATCCTGACTTATCTCTTTTACCGTTTCAAATCGGTTACTTCGTTTTAATAAATTAGTTATCTGACTAGCAGCCTCGAATGAAGTGGTGTCTCCTTTTAGTTCAATAAATGATCCATTTATTATTTTAAGTCTTTGAGTGTCAATTTTTACTTCTTCACTGATATATTTAGATAAGATGTCCAAAATCTCTAAAGTTGTGTTAGCGCTTAAGTTTTTTTGCATTTCAATTTGCGCGTCTTTTTTGTTTTGGATCTGCTCCTTGAATAAACTAACCGATTTTTGATTAAACATGTTGCTTTTATAGCGACTAAGTCGACGAATACGCTCAGGAAAGGCTTGTCGAACGTATCCTTTGATTTTTTTATTAATCAAATTGATTTTTTGGGAAAACATAAAATATTTGATCCCGTAGTTTAGTCCCAATACTAATATAATAATAGTAGCAATTTTGGCGAATAGACCGATCTTTTCGAGGATCTTGTCGTAGTTTTGAGAATATGCGAATTCATCCTTTCTTAGGTTTATTTTTGAGATGTAGTGGCCAACTCCTACTGATTTGAGTCCTATAGCAACTCCTTGAGGGATAAAATTTTTGTGGCGATTGAGCATAGGTGTATTATCTAATCCGGGTCTTAAAACATTCAAAGGAATAATGGGTATATTAAGGAAATTAGAAAGATATTGATCTATATTTTTTATTTTAGATGTCCCACCCGAAATAAAAAACTTAGTGACAGGAATCTTACAAATTTGCTTAAAAGCATACATGGTTCTGACTAATTCATTAATAATGTTATCAAATCCAGCCATTAAGTGTTCTGAGGCTAGAGAGTTATTTGAGTTGGAACTGGGATTGGTTCCTATGTTGGCATTAGGTAAAATTGCTTCGGTAGTATGCTTGATTTCCTCGGCTTTCTGATATGATACTCCTAGTTCTGTGGCCAGAAATTCTGTTAAAAACTTGCCTCCTAAATAAATAGTTCTAAACATTTTTAATTCATGTTTGAGGATAATGCATAACGATGATTTAAGGTGTCCAAGATCCAAAATTCCATAACATTCATCATCTGGATGGGTAATAATATTGTTGAGATTAAATAAGGAAATCGAGTCTACATCGATGAACTTTGGGTCAATGTTTACTTTCTTTAGGTTAGTTAGAAAATTACTTATATAATTTTTTCGTGTCATTACCGCTAAGACATTTGATTTATTTTTATCTGATCCATCGCCTAGTATTTGATGAGATATGATCATATCTTCTAAATTGAACGGTACGATGTCTTCCAGAGTAGGTTCGATAGTTAATTCAATTTTCTTGGGATCGTTATAATTGAAAGGCAATATTCTATATGAAATATATTGCCCCGGCATAGCGGTTACAATTTGGTCAGCATTTAAATTGTTAGTTTTAAATAAAGTTTCTAATGCTTGGGACAATACTTCTGTATCTTCTTCTTCACTATGTTCAGGAACCTTAAGTTCATAAAAGTTTTGAAATTGATGTGTCTTAAAGGTATTAATAATTTCTAGAGCTTTGATGGAATAACTGCCTATATCTAAAGCTACGATTTTTTGCATAAATTAATACTCCATTTTCCAGTGAAGAATCCTGAATGGAAAAAATTCAGCTAATTGGAAGGATGGCTCACCATATCCATCCTCTTGATATTCAGGTTCTTCATATTCGGGTTCTTCTTTTTTGGGTTTATTCTTTTTATCTTCTTTAGGTTTTTTCCCTCCTCGCCTTTTTTTCTTTTTTCCACTTTCTCGTTTTACTATTAATGTTAATACTTGAGAATAACCATTCACTTCACCATTGACTGTTACTCGAAAATAACTTGAGTTTACTTTAAAATATTTTAACATATTTTTAACAGCTTTGCTGTCAGTGTTTACACCAAAATGTTGGAGTTTGGTTTTAAGAGCTTTAACATTATCAAAATAAGGACTTCGAGATTTATCCTTATCAGCGTAAAACTGCTCCACATCCTTCAAATTCTTTTGAGCTTCTGGAAACATCGATAAAAGCGCATTACGGCTTAAAGTGTTGGCATTTATTCGAAAATCTCCTGATTTAGGGTAAACCGTTAAATATGAAGATAAGACATTGAACAAATCATCATCCATACTGGCCAGCATACGTATTTGTTGAATGGTTTCAAAGGGGGCGTTTTGCACTTTGTAACGGGGTTCAATATTGAAATAGTCATCGTCTTCAGCTCCACCATTATATGCTTTTTCATCCGTATCGACCCAATCTTTCATTTCACCAACAATTTGATCAACAGTGAGGTCCTTATCTTCCAGGAACTTTCTTTCGGCATACCCACCTAATATTCTATTTAATAATGCTTTAATAGGTACATCCATTCCTTTTTTTTGTAGTGCGTTTATATTAATTAAATTACTTTCATCTTGAATATTAAAACTAAGACCAGCTTCATCTTTTTTCATTTCAGCAATGAAATCACTAGCAAATATGTTTCCTTCTCCTGCCATAGGTTCGGTCTTCATATTATCATCCTCAGAGGTGGTTTCTACACCATGAGTGTCTGTAGGAGGGGGTGTGTCCTCAAGTTCAAAACCATCGACGTCTTTCATCATTAATGGCAGTAAGGCGTCAAGGCTAGTTAAGTCAATATTACTTAAGAGTTTCCAAATGTCGTTATTAGAGTCAACAGAGGAAGATTTTTTATCAGCCCCAGGTAAAAGTTTCTTGGCTTTATCCATTAAGGCATCAGCAATAAGTATCACTAAAGCTAATGTGGCTCCGCTTTTGGCATAATACTCAGCTTGTAAATTATTATAAGCTGATTGAGATAATTGAGTATTAATACGAGAAGTATATATTATATCGCTTATGATCATGGACATGACAATTAAAATGGTTAAAACCATCATAATTGCCACCCCTTTTTGTCTTCTTATTCTACTCGTCAATTTCATAAAGTCTCACTCATTTTTTTTTCGTTTGATAGGGCCTGTTTTCAATACGTACCCTGGTCCGTAAAGTTGAGGTATTTTTATCGCTAAGATCTGTATCTTCTTCAGAAATATTGGTATAAATTGATAAGACAATTTCTACCGCATGAGGTAATCGGCCCTTCCACTCGGATTTTTCTGAACTCCAGTCGGTATGTCTGAAGTCTTCATCTTTGCCGTCAGAAAATTTTAGTTTAAATTCGGCGACATTATCAATCAGTTTATTTACCACACCGCCTTTTTCTGGAGAATCATTAACATATCCGCTTTCTCTTCTAAAGAGTGTTTTTCGGTTGGAAGTTAAACTATCATTTTCAACAAAATAGCCCACCTCAGCCAGATCAGGTTCTCGTGATCCCGAAAAATAACGGGTTTTATTGTTGATAACCATATCGATTTTAGAAAAAAAGCCATCTTCATTGGCAATAAACTCAGTTTTGTTGGTTCGTTTACGAGCGATTTGTTTTCCATCCTTAAATAAATATGAATGCTGAATATCTTTAGTGATTTTATCCATGGCTATATACAGTTTGCGGGTAGTATTACCCTTGCGGGATAAAAGGTTAGCTATATCCATGGAACCACTGAATAGATTTGCAATAGAGATTCCCATAAAGGATAATATGGCTAGAGCAATTAGTAATTCAATAAAAGTGAAACCAGCCTTATCAAAGGGAGCCCTAGTCTTATTAAAAGTAAATCCTGTCTTATTAGAGGTGAAATTTGCCATATTGTTAGAAATTAAATTCTTTAACATCTATAAACCCGGTGCGTTTGCCATATTTTTTAAGTCTTTCAAAAAGGCCCAATTGGCAAAAAGTTGTCTAACTTGAATAGATTGTTTGTGTTTTCCTTCCTGCCAAATTATTTTTACTACACCTTCAGAAAAGATATCCTTCTCTAAATATTTTGCTAGCATTTGAATCATAGGTTCTTGTTGAATCAGTTGCTTAGGAAGGGGAATTTTTATTTTAGTATCTTGAATTTTAACCTCATATGAGAATTCAGGAAATTTTTCAAATTTCCCTTTATCAGCGTAAGTTGAAACGTCCTTTAATTTCTTTCTTTCGGTTAATAACTCAAGTTCAGTCATTTTCTCTCGGGCTAAATTAGAGGCTGTTATTAGGTTAGAAGAATAATTACTAAAAAATATAGCTCCTGATTGGGTTTCTATCACTTGAAGAATGATATAAGTGAGAATTCCAAGGGCTATCATAGTTTCTATTAAGGTAAATCCCCTTTGTCCCCTATTTATTTTATGTGATTTTTTTTTCGCCACACAAAAATTATTCATCACTTTTTCTTTCTTCAAAAGATATCTCTTTATATTCGTTATGTACTTCTGTTTCTCCACTCAAAGGGTTAGTAATTATCGTATAAACCATCCTATCAGGATCCTCTATCTCGGTATTTTTTTCAGCAATGTAGATGACTGCCCTTTCAACATAGCCATTAGATAAGAAGTACATATATGCCTTGTATTCCTCATCAGGAGGGTCATCTTCTGTAGGAGCCGTTATCTTTTTAGTATGGTGTTGTGTCTGCACGGCTTCAAAGTGATAATCATCAGATAACAACATATGCTTTATATTAGGAACCTTAATTTTTCTAAAAGCTGTTTGGGCCTCTTTTTGTTTAGCTTCTAATAGGGGAGAGTTATAAGTAATTTTGCGTTCTTCTCCCTCTTCTCCAAAAATGACATCGGTTTTTTGAGAATCTATTTTTAAGGTTTCTAGTTCCGCGTCTATTTCTTCTTTCCATTCTCTTTCTTCACTCTCGGTTTTTTCTCTTTCGATTTTGGATTTAGTGATTAAAGATTTTTCGTTGGAAGCTTCTACCCAATAGATATTATTTTTCAAATCAAAAACAATTCTATGGGTAGTTCGGTTGATAACAGAGTAGTTATAGGCTGTTTTTATAGTACGAGTGAGATTGGTGAGAGCAGTTTGGGTAGAAACCAGCGAAACTAAACCCATTTGCGGAGCCACAATGTACATGACCAGGCCAATTATGGCAATTACTATGAGTATTTCAATTAAGGAAAATGCCCGGATTTTATTCATTTTCCTCATCGTCAGGATATTTAAGGTCATCGTCGTCACCCCACTCACCATTAGGACCGGAGCTAGTAATGACGAATTCTTTTCGACTTTTTGCTTGATAATCAAATTTATTACCCCATGGATCTTTTATGTTTTTTTTATCCGTATAGGGTCCAGCCCAACCCTTCACTCCACCTGGTTTTGATACTAAGGCATCTAATCCTTCGGAAGCAGATGGATATCTTCCTACCGTGAGGCTAAAGCGGTCAAGATCTTGATGTAATCTGTTCATGGCCATTTTAGCAAGCTGAAGTTCAGCGTGTTCCTTGGAACCAGTAAGTTTAGTAGCTAAATAAGCGATTAATGACCCCAAAAGAGCAATTACTATTAGTATTTCAATAAGTGTCATCCCTTTTTTATGAATATTTAATCCTACTAAGTCTTTATTGATACATGATTGTTTCATTATGGTTCCTCCTGCTTCCTTGTGAAAATTATTTACCGACTGAACTAAAAATATCGAACATAGGTACTAATATGGCGACTACCACTAAAACAATAATTCCCGCCATAAGTACTATCATCACTGGTTCAATAATGGAAGTCAGTGATGATATTTTATGTTGTACTTCATTATCATAAGCATCAGAAACATGCATCAACATATTTTCTAAATCTCCGGTTTGTTCACCCGTTTGGATCATATGAGTGACAAGTGGGGGAAATTGTCCACTGTCGGCCAGTGGTTTGGCTAATGGCTTTCCTTCTACCACAGATATTTTAGCTTCTTCCACAATGCCACGAATGACAACATTTCCTATTACATTTTTAACGATCTCTAAGGAGTTTACAACTGGTACCCCATTAGCTAGTAGGGTACTTAAAGTCTTAGTAAACATAGATATGGCTACTTTTCTATTTATTTCTCCCACGACCGGGATTTTTAGAATAAATGCGTGCCAAATTAGTTTTCCTTTTTTACTCTCTTTCCATCTACGAAAGAGAATAAATATTGCGGCAAAGGTCAGAATAACGTAAAACCATTGATCCTGTAAAAAATTTGATAACCACATTACAAATCTGGTAGCTATGGGTAGGGGAATATCAAACCCTGCCAGTACATCGGTAATTTGCGGTAATACTTTGATGAATAGAAAGAAAATTATTAAGAAGCTTATACAAATCATGATTAATGGATACATCATGGCATTTACAACCGAATTTTTTAGCTTTACTGAGGCTTCGGTAAAATCGGACAATCTGGATAAAACTAGATCCAGCGCCCCAGAGTTTTCACCAGCGTCAATCATACAGGTATATAATTCGGTAAATACCTTGGGGTGAGAACCTAAGGCCTTGGCTAAAGATGTTCCTTTATTAACTTCTTCTTTTACTTGGGTAAGAATGGTTTTTAAAAGTTCATTTTCCACCTGTTCAGAAAGAGCCTTTAGCGATTCATCTAAAGGTATACCAGCTTTTTGCAATGTGGCAAATTGTCTTGTCATTACAGCAATATCCATAATAGGAACTGACTCAAATAATGAGCGAATATTAGATTTAGTTTTGCTTTTGACTACTGATTCGTGAATCTCAACAACCAAAATGCCTTGTTTTTTTAACTTTATTTTGGCTTCTTTGCCACTGTCAGCATCAATTTTACCTTTAGTATTTGTGCCGGTACTTTGTTGAATACCTTTGTAAATAAATAGAGCCAAAGCTACTTCTCCTAATTATCGACTTGTGTTTTTAAAAGTACTTCTTCAAAAGAAGTTGAACCATCCAGTACCCTTCTAAATCCCTGTTCTCTTAAAGTTAGCATGCCCTTCTTTACGGCCAACTTACGTAATTGAGTCGCGTCAGGTGTTTGGAGAATAAGTTCCTTGATATCATCATCAATATGAAATAGTTCGTATATACCTGTTTGTCCCTGGTAACCAACATTGTTACATTTATCACACCCACCTGGCTTGAATACTTCCTTTTTCAAATACATATCGGATAATTCATAATGTTTCAGATCAATTTCGGTGATTGTATATTTTTGTTTGCAAAGGTTGCATAGTGTTCTGCATAAACGTACAGCAATTGACGCTAGTAAAGAAGAGGTTATTTGATAGGCTTCTATTCCTAGATCTATCATTCGGGCGACCGTACTAGCTGAATCATTGGTGTGGACGGTACTGAAGACTAAATGGCCCGTCATGGAAGCTTGAACGGCAATATTAGAGGTTTCCGGATCACGTATTTCTCCAATTAAAATGCAGTTAGGGTCCTGCCTTAGAATGGATCTTAGTCCTCCAGCAAAAGTAAGTCCCACTTTATCATTAACGGCAATTTGAGCTATTCCTGGTAATTTAATTTCGACCGGATCCTCAACGGTCATAATATTTTTTTCTGGTGTATTGATGTCTGATAACATCGAATATAGGGTGGTAGTTTTTCCTGAACCGGTAGGTCCAGTTACAAGGATAATTCCATGTTTTTTATTTATTAAAGAACGAATTTCAGGCATCAAGGATTGTGGAATACCGATTTGATCCAGACCCAATTGCCCACTCGAGTTATCTAGGAGTCTCATTACTACTCTTTCACCCAAAATAGTTGGAATGGTTGATATACGAATATCGATATCTTTACCGGCAGCTCGGATAGGGATTCTACCGTCCTGAGGAATTCGTTTTTCAGCGATATTTAATTTACCCATAATTTTTATTCTTGAGACAATAGCGCTTTGATGTCTTTTGGGAGGAGAAAGCACGTCATAAAGCTCTCCATCCACTCTAAAACGGACTACCAGTTCTTTTTCATAAGGTTCTATATGTATATCTGATGCTCGTTCTTTTACCGCCTTAAATAAAAGGCTGTGAACTAATCTTATTATGGGGGCTTCGTCATCATCAGCATCCAATAAGTCTTTGGTTTCATCTAGATCTTCGATTCCGGAGATATCATCTTCTAGATCTTCTATTACAGATTGAGTGGCATCTGAACTACGTTCATACACCCGGTTAATACTATTTAAGATTATATCAGCGGGAGCTACCACCAGATTTATGTTTGATCCTAAAATAAGACGTAAATCGTCTACTGGAAATAAGTTTAGAGGATCGGAGACTGCTAAGGTACAACAGTAATGATCTTTGGCAATAGGGAGTAAAAAATGGGTCTTACAAAAGTTGATCGGGATATCTATAATAAGTTTAGGGTCGATATCATTGACGGGTAGTTTATCATAAAAAGGGATGTCCAGTTGTTTAGCCAGAGCTTTGGAGAGATCTGTCTCAGAAAGAAATTCTTTTTTTACCAGGATCTCGCCTAATTTTTGTTGTTTTTCTTTTTGAGCCTCAAGGCCTTCTTGTAGTTGTTCTTTGGTTATCGCATGATCTTCAACAAGCAGTTCCCCGATACTTTTACGTTCTTTTGATGGTTTTATATATTTATCCCCTGATGATTCAAAGGGATCTTTTTCTGGTTTATCATTCATATCCAGTTACTCCTTGTTTTCCATTTCATCATTGTTTGTACTATCCGGGTTACCAGAAGGTTCACTTGATGAATTGTTCGGTGAATTACTGGGCGATGGTGAAGAAGAGGGGGTATCAAATGATTGCATAGGGACTATAATTTCATCTTCTTCCTTATATTTTTCCTCTTTTTTCTTTTCTTTAATAGAGGTTGGTTTTTTCTCGGGTGCGGGTTCTTTATTATTTTTATCAACGGATTTATTCATTTGGTCCATATGTTTAAAAACGTGTGATTTTCGATAGTTTTTACCAAAGGCGGTAGCAAGGAACTCTTCTTGTTCTTTCATTTTTTTATGATAAATTTTACTTATATCTTTCTTATTTCTTACTACATGTGGAGTCAGAAATACCAGTAAGTAATTTTGTTGTTTGTCGATCGATGATTTGCTAAACAACCATCCAATAATAGGAATATCTCCAATAATAGGTATCTTACTTTTACCTTCTGTTTCTAAATGGCGAACCAGACCAGAGATAACTATGGTTTGGTGATTATCAACGGTGACTATAGTTTTGGTTTCCCTCTTATTGATAGGAGGTTGGCCATTTACATCCTTGGTTCCTAATTCTTGGTCCTTAAGATTAATCAACATAGTAATGGCATCACTGGCACTGACTTTAGGTTTTAGATTTAAAGATAGAGAAACTTCTTCAAAATCAGTACTGTTTACTGGAATACCATCTGTAGTGGTACTGTGAAATTTGAGAAAAGAAACTTTGTGTCCTACTGACATACTGGCTTCTTCGTTGTCAGAGGTCATAATAGAAGGAGTGGACAGTACAGTAGTATTAGAACTCATCTTTAAAGCTGTAATTAGGGCGGTAGGAGTACTGATTTTTACATTAGGAAAGATTTCTACGTCGGTCCCTCCAAGGACACCTAGAACTGTATGACTCAATAAAGAAGCAGCAGAGGCGGCACTGGCTATACCACCACCGGCAGTGGTACTTCCTGTTGTTTGTTGGGCAGCGCCAAGGGCGCTTAAACCAAATGAATCCTTAGCATTAAATCCATAAATTCCTTTAGCATCCTTTATACCCAGAGCGCTTTTTTCACCAGCTATAATGCTTGTGCCAAGGTTGATACCATCGGACAAATGGATGTCAAGTATATCTGCTTCAACAAATACTTGTGCCCTACGGACATCAATTTTATTAATTATTGGTACCAGGGCATGGTAAGCAGTTTTACTGCCGGTGACAATAAGTGAGTTGGTGGTAGGTTCGGCGGTTATTTTTAAGTCTCCAAAGTCAGCTACCGCAGGAGTGGTTGTCTTGCTTTTTTTGCTTCCTTTAAAACGAGAGGATCTAGAAGAGGGTCTTCTTCCAGAGGCTAGACTGGATAATGTTTTTGCTAGTTCCATCGCGTCAGAAAATTGTAATGCGTGAATATGAATTCGAGCTTGATTGGCCAGTTCATCCAAGGGTTGGTCTAATTTGTTTATTAATTTTAGTACTTCTGTGAAAGCCCTGGTGTTTCCTAAAAATATTATAGAGTTGGTTCTTTCATCAGTTAATATTTTGGATATATAGAAATTACCAGAAGGCCCCCCCCTTTTGCCCTTTTTAGCTGTTCCAGCGACAAAAATTTGTTTTAACTTACTAGCAATATCTTTAGCGTCGGCATACTGTATGGCGATTATTTTAACCACTGGTTGTTGAGTTTTAACATCTAATAAATTTATTATTTGTAAAACCCTATCCACTTTATGACCAGTAGTAGAAAGAATAATGGTATTGGTTGGTTCATATACGACCAATTCTGATCTTTGAACGAATGGATCCAGTGTTTTTTTAATTTGGGTGGCGTTAACATATTTTAAAGGGATGACGCGAGTAATTATTTGAGCTGTTTTAGGAAAAGATTTGCCTTTGAAAGTTCTGATATTCTCCTTCATGGCTGCTCGATTATGTACGATTTTTAGTACCTTTCCCTCTTCAATAGTAGTAAATCCGCCAACATTAAGTGCTGATAGAAAAACTTCATATGCTTCTTTTTTTGTAACTTCGGTAGGAGAGATAATTTGCACTTTGCCATTTACGTTTCTGCCTAATACAATATTTTTGCCGGTCCATTGTGCTACGGCTTTAATTACCTCTTTAAGTTCTGTTGGTTCCGGAAAATCAATATGAACCATTTCTTTCTTATTTTTAATTCTGGTTTTAAACCTGGTTATGGGCTTTCCTTTTTTCTTAGTGGTAGTGGCACTAGAGCTTGGTTTTTTTATTGGTTTAGGGCTTCTATAATCCCTTTTAGGCGCGGATTTAGCTTTGGGACGAGAAGGAGGAAATCTACCTCTGACAGAACTAGGTTGTTGTAAACGTCGTTTGCCTGGTGGTTGGATACGCTTACTTGGGCGTTGAACACGTTTATTATCTGATGGATTTGGTCGGCCAGCTCCTAATGGTAGCGGTTCGTTTTCTGAAGGCAGCGGTTCATTTTCTGAAGGTAATGGGTCATCTTCTGAAGGAAAAATTTTTCCTCCTCCTCTAGGGGGTTGCCCTTGTAATGTAAAAACTGTCAATAGGA
>CAZJDM010000007.1:0-54967 GCA_964544765.1 uncultured bacterium | reverse complement strand
ATTATTTCAGGTGAAATAGATGTTGATAGAATGGATTATTTATTACGTGACAGTTATTTTGCTGGCGTAACATATGGTAATTTCGATGTAGATCGTATAGTTACCAGTTTATCAGCTTTCGATCAAAATGGTATCAAATTAGCTGTAGAAGGAAATGCCATCCATACCTTTGAGGATTTTTTATTAGCCAGATATCATATGTTCTTGCAGGTCTATTTTCATAAAACTTCTCTTTGTTTTGACTATTATTTACTACAGGCTCTTAAAAATACTGAATTTGAAATAAAAATCAGTCATAATATTGATGCATATTTATCTTTAACCGAGGACCGACTAAAAGAACTTTTTAGGATACATCGTCATAAATTTTGGACCAATAAGATTTTTAACCGGATTCCCTCTAAGTTAATCCGAAGTTTTAACTTCAATAGTCCAGAAGAATCAATGAGAAAAATACATAATTGGGAAAGAAAGATGAAAAACATGGGTTACCAGCCTTTTATTGTTCAAGCTAGTCAATATATGAGTCAACTAGGACAAAAAAAATCTTCTATTACGAATAACGGCAAAATTTATTTAAGAAAACATTCATTGATTCATGAATACATCGAACCTATTGAGAATAATTCTCGCTTAATTGACCATTACAATGAACCAATTAATATCGTAAATTTATATTGTTTACCGGAAGAACTAAAACAAGCATTACAAGTAATTCCCTCAGAAAAAAAACATACTGTAAAGGCTTTGCAACACAGTGATTGATCAAGCTTTAATAAATCCTAGATCCATTGCCGTTATCGGCGCTTCAAATGACATTGCAAAAGTGGGTGGAAGAATCCTATATAATATTATTCAAGGAGGATATAAAGGTAATTTATATGTAGTAAACCCGAAGACTTCTGAAGTCCAAGGAATCAAATGTGTCAAAAAGATCGATGACCTCCCAACTGTAGATTTAGTTATTTTAGCCATTCCACCGAATTTTATCAAAGATAACATTGAATTCCTGACAAAAAACAAACAGGCAAAAGCTTTTATAGTACTGACCGGCCTTAGTGAAAATGAAGGAAAAGAGGTAGAAAAGGAAATTACTGAAATAATAAATAAAAATAAGGCCTCTTTATTAGGACCAAACTGTATAGGTTGTAAAACACCCAATTACCACGGTATGTTTGCCGGACCTATGTTTAATTTCAACCCTCAAGGAATTGATATTGCCTCTGGATCAGGCGGAGTAGCGGTTTTTCTAATTGAAAAAGGGCTAACAACAGGATTATCCTTTGCCAGTGTTTTTAATGTTGGAAACTGTGCCCAAATTTGCATTGAAGATATATTGAAATATTGGGATGAGAACTATGATCCTATCAACAGCTCAAAGATTAAGCTCCTTTATATGGAAGAGATTAAAAAACCCGACCTCTTTTTAATACATGCAAAATCACTTATTAAAAAAGGATGTAAAATAGCGGCTATTAAAGCTGGGTCAACTGAATCAGGTAGTAGAGCAGCCTCATTGCATTCAGGAGCCATTGCTAACCCAGATTCAGCAGTTGATGCCCTATTTAAAAAGGCTGGTATTATTAGATGTTATGGAAGAGAGGAACTTATTTATACTGCTGGCATACTCGTTCACCCCGAATTAAAAGGTAAAAAACTTGCTATTATCACGCACGCTGGTGGACCGGGAATAATACTTACCGACACTTTAGCTAAAGGAGAAATACCTGTTCCTCAACTAAAAGGGAAAAAAAGCGCAGAGCTCTTATCAAAACTCTATCCAGGCTCTCTAATACAAAATCCGATTGACTTTTTAGCCACTGGAAATGCCAAACAACTGGAAATAATAATTGATTATGTAGAAAATGAATTTACTTTAATAAATGGAATGATTGTTATCTTTGGATCACCTGGATTATTCGACATTAGTGAGGTCTATGAGACTCTGCATAATAAAATGAAAACCTGCCGTAAACCAATATTTCCAATCCTACCATCCATAATCACGGCTCAAAAAGAACTAAAATTTTTCAAATCATTAGGACGATCATATTTTTTAGATGAAGCATCTTTTGGCAAGGCCTTAATAAATATTCTTAATACTCCCCAATTTAAAACCAAAGGACAATTACCTCCTATCAAAAAAGGGCCTATTTTAAGTACTATTAAAAAAGTTAAACAAGGATTTCTCCCTCCCGAAGATGTTAAAATTCTATTAAATTCCGCTCAAATTCCCACTATACCAGAAAAAATTGTCCAAAATAAAACTCAAGCGGTAAAAATAGCCAAAGAATTCGGGTACCCGATTGCAATGAAGATTATTGGCCCACTCCATAGAACCGAATTAAATGGTGTGGTCTTAAATATTACAACTGATCAAGTGGTTGAAAAAGAATTTGATCGATTAATGAAAATTCCTGGTACAAAATCTATCGTCATTCAACCTATGTTGGAAGGAATTGAATTATTTGTAGGAGCCAAATATCAACCACCCTTTGGACATGTAATCTTATGCGGATTTGGGGGTATTTTGATTGAGCTTTTTAAGGACACTCAGGCTGGATTAGCTCCGGTGTTTAAATCCGAAGCAGCTTATATGATTAGGTCGCTCAAAGGGTACAATCTTTTACAAGGGTTTAGAGGAAAGAAGAAAGTAAATAAAGACCTTTTCGTTGAAATAATTTGTAAACTATCAGCTCTTATAAAAACAGTCCCCCAAATTTTAGAAATTGATTTAAATCCATTGATAGCCTTTGATAATAAAATAATTAGTGTCGATGCCAAAATTAAAATTTCATCCTAAACCCTAATTAAAATCCACAGTTATTGAGTTTTTGGCAAGCATATTATATAATTATATATATGATCTTCTTAACCAGATTAAATGACAGCCAAATTGTAATAAATGCCGACTTAATTAAAAGTTTGGAAAGTCAGCCTGACACTATTCTTACTTTAATAAACGGAGACAAGATTATTATCAAAGAAGAGATATCTACAGTAATAGACAGAGTAAAAATGTTCAAAAAGAGTATTATGGGAGTAATTTAATGGATATTACCTCATTAATTGGCCCTATAGTGGGTTGGGGATTAGTTGTTTTAGGAATGACCTTGGAAGGCGGCCATTTTTTGCCTATTCTCTTGGGTTATCCTGCTTGGATGATTGTGTTAGGCGGAACCACTGGAGCAATGCTACTTGCATGTCCTATGACTGACATCACAAAGGCTTTTAGTGATTTAAAACTTGTAATGTCCAATGCCGAAATACCCAATCCTATCTTAATCAAAGATGACATTATTATGATGGCCAACACAGCTAGAAAAGACAGTATTTTAGCTCTTGAAAAGATGAGAAGCAACTTAACCAACGAGTTCCTAAGTAAAGCCGTAAGAATGGCGGTTGATGGTATGGACCCAACCGTTATTAAAGATTCGCTTGAAACTGAAAGCAGTATTATGGAAGAACACCTAGAAATTTCAGCCAAGTTTTGGGAGGATATGGGGGGTATTTGCCCAACTATTGGGATTCTAGGAGCTGTACTTGGTCTAATGCATGTAATGGAAAACTTAAGTAACCCGGACATGATCGGACCCGGTATTGCAACCGCTTTTATTGCAACCGTTGCCGGGGTAGGTATGTCCAATATTATTTTCATGCCCCTAGCTAAAAAGATCAAACGGAAAGCCAAACTGCAGGCTGATTCCAGAGAAATGACTATTATAGGAATTTTGGGAATTCTGGAGGGATTAAACCCTCGAGTAATAGAGGAAAAGCTCCAAATTTTTACGGGAGAGCATTCTGAAGAAACTTAAATAAAGCGATAGGCACAACTTGTAATCAAAGAGAATGAGATAATGCCTGTTCTGTCAATCGCATTAAGTACTTATTGGAGTAACATGCCAAAACATAAATGTCCGGAATTTGAAAACCATGAACGTTGGGTTATTCCTTATGCTGATATGATTACCCTTTTATTTGCTCTTTTTGTGGTTTTATACGCACAAGGCGTGACAGATCTTAAAAAATCCCAAAAAGTTGAAAAGTCGATGCGTAGAAGTTTCGGTATACCTGAATCACAATATTTTTCAAAGTCAGAAGGAAAAGGTGGTACCGGAATAGGAATTTTCGATCAATTCAAAGGAAACGCTCCCATAGCCAGTGTAATAAAAAAATATCCTGCTGAACCACAAAAGATTCATATTGTAAATCGTGACATGATCAAATTAAAAACCAAAATGGAAAACTATTTAATGAGAATACAAGGCAAAAAAGGAGCCTTCGAAAACCGCGTTGTACAGATAGAACCTAGTCCGAAAGGCTTTATGCTTACAATGTTTGCCCGTAACTTCTTCCCTACTGGAGGAACCAAACTATTACCCGCGGCACATCAAATACTGGACCAGCTTGCAGAATTTTTAAAAGAAATTAAAAGACCCATTCAAGTCGAGGGGCATTCGGACTCTATGGCTCTCAAAGGAGGAAAATACAAGGACAATTGGGAGTTGGCAGCTGCTAGGGCCTTGTCTGTGGTTCGTTATTTGATTGACAAAAAAGGCTTTCCCCCTACCATGATTTCAGCAACGAGTTTTGGACACTTCAAACCAATTCATACTAATACTACCAAAGAAGGAAGAAGCCTAAACCGTAGAGTCGATATACAAATTATTTATGATCCTCAAGACATGTAGATATTATGATATTATGGTACTTCAATGGTTCGTTTACTTTTATTTATATTTTTTAGCTATACCCTCACCCTCTCGCTACCTGCTACCCCTCAATATAAAAACGTAAAAGATTTACTACAACGCTATATTTTTATTGGAGATTTTGCTGAAAAAAGTAGAAGATGGGTAAAGAAATATCCTTATTATTTTAAACCCTTCAGTTCCATTTCCACCATAGAATTTAAATTTCTTCCTTTTCCTAAGCTACCTCACGTTGAAGGTGACAGTTGGGATCATCAAACCCTTAACCGCGGCATTAGACTCTATAACTTAGGGAAATATCTACAAACTAGTAAACTGTTGGAAGACCACCAAAAAAGAGTCCCTCAAAGTCCATTAAGTTGGCACATAAACCTGGTTATAGGAATGTCTTATTTTCACTACGGGTTCGAAAAAGCCAAGAGTACGTTTTTAAGACACATTATGAATGATGATGAAAATATTGAGTACATCCTTGTAGGCCTTTCTTATCTATTTTCATCCATAAAAGAAAATCCAAATCATCAAACAGCGCCTATTGTTTATTATAACCTGACCTTAGGATTATACTTAGATAACCATTATACTATGAGTTATAATCTATGCAATCAGGTTCTAAAAACTTTAAGTGATTCCAAATATCATTTTTACATTTCATTTTTAAAATCTGAATTACTCTTTTTTAATAAAGATTTTCGACAATCGGTTGAGGAATTTGATCGAACCATTCGTTTATATGGGAGAGAGAAACTAACCGCTCAGGCTTTTTATCGAGTAGCTGAAATTTACTATATACTCAATAATTACATTTTAGCCGATGACGTTTTTAAAATGGCCATGCTGATCGATAAAAATTTCATTTGGGACAAACCGACCTTAATCTGGAACATTGCTGAGAGTAAGTTTTGGATCGGAGAAAATAAGAAGGCAGAAAAATATTACCATTATTTACAAAAACACCATATGAATACTCGAGTTGGTAAATTTGCATTAATGCGTATGGGTGATATAGCTTTTGAACTAGGTCAGATTAAAAAAGCCAAATATTGGTATCATTATTCTTCCCTCATGCATGGAGACCAACTATCTGGCAAAGCATCCAAGTTGATGCTGACTTATATCAATTTTCTACGCAAAGATAACCTAAGAAATCTAAATTCAGTGGACAAAAAAGCTCTTTCTCTTTATCAAAAAGAGCTGGAAGAAATTGCAGTTAATCCCGAATTAAGTCCCTTCTTCCAAGAATTGGCCGCTTACTATTACCTGATAACTATGTTAAAAACAGAAGAATTAAATCTCACACATGTAAACAAAATGGAAGACTTTATAGATAAATATCCCATGAGCCAATTTAATACCTATTTTCGACCCTATTTTACAGATTACTACCGGAAATATATATACACTTACTATGAACAAAAAGCTTATAGCAAAATGATTTACTACTATGAACAGAATTTTCAATCGATTTATAAGAATTATAATGATCCTGAAATGTATCTGAAACTAGCCGAAGCATATCGTTTTAATAAAAGATATGGTTTAGCCTGGAAATCTCTACAAAAAACTCAAAATATAGATACCAAACATTTAAAACCTTTTTATCTAAAATTAGCTGAGATAAGTATCTACGCAAAGAAAACCCGTCAAGCGATTAAATATGTAAAACTGGCTCAACAAGAAGAAAAGAAAAAGATAGAAACAAAAGTAACTACTTCCCAGTTTCCTACTGAGGTAATTGAACGCCTTTTAGATACTAATAATTCTACCCGATTTTTAAACTCCCTTATGGATTACCTGGCAGTATTTAAAGGTCAATTAATCGCTAATTTTTTACCTATTATTCAAAATAAATATGAAAAAAATAATTCATGGTATGGGGTACTTCAAACAAGTAAGAAAATTTTAAAGATTTTTAAAAAGAATGATAAAAACAAGGACGTAAGACGAAAAGCCTATTTGGCCCAAATCAGAGCATTAAAAAAATTAAGAAAATGGAAAACAGCCGATCAAACTCAGACCAAATTTTTAGAAGAATATCCTTCATACGAACAAAAACCATCCTTTATGTATTCAGCCTTAAAAATAGCAGACAAGGCTGGCAAGTCATCTAAATATAAGAAATATTTGGACCAATTATATAATATTGATAAAGATGGTGTATATGGAAGATTGGCCAATGTATATATAAAAGAAATGAAAGAAAAAGCCGCAAAAAAGATTAATGATTCTTCCCAAAATTAACTTATAATTTCAATTACTTAATTAAAAAAATGATCAAACAGTCATCTTTCTTTAGTGTTTACTTACCAAGTAAATCTATTTTATCAACCAATTTATTTTGTATAAATACAATATAAATCTTTAGTTTATTATAACTAAAGATTTAATCATCTAGTATTTTACAAACATTACAAAAAATGGAGTGTCGAATAATGTCTAAAAGCAAAAATAAAAACATATCTAGAATTTATGAAATACATCAGGATGCTTTACAAGATAAAAAAAAGTATGATGCTAAATCATTAAAAGGTTTTAATTTCACCTTTCCTGAGCAAATAAAAAAAATTGCTAGAGAAAAAAATTTGAGAGTGTTGTTGGTATATTCGGCAGATTGGTGTCCTTCTTGTGTTTATTTAAAAGAATATGTATTTCCTACTGATATTTTTCAAAAAACAACCAAAGATGTTGTGAAAGTATATGTAGATGATTTAACAATGTCTAATCTATGGGAAAAATTAAATCCACGTAAAGCTCTTCCATCTGTAATATTACTTGATTCGGAATTAAATGAGATAGACCGAATGCAAATAAACCTGCTGCATAATAGCGCCTTTATTGATTGGTTTGATAAAAATAAAAATTATAATATGACTATTGCGGAGCTTAAACAAAAAGTAAATACTTATGACTCTGTAAATACTTTAAACGATGAGCAATTATCAAATGTTATTAGGTTGGCAGAATGGTTATTGAATAGTGGTGATATAAAAGAAGCTGCTATAAGTAGTTGCATTGATAACTGTAAAAATGCTATGCAGCACTCTGTATTCCGTACATCAAGGTATTCTAATCAATTACTTATCAATTGCTATAAAAAATTAAAGCAAGAAGCTAACGTAGATTCAGTTTACACTAAATTAGTAAAGGCATATCCACATGAATTCTATTTAAACAATAGCTATGCCAATTATTTAGTAAAAAAAGAAAATCTTAATGAGGCATATGTTTATGCTACTCTTTCATTGAAATACTCCTATGGAAACCCTTGGTATCATGCAGTGTTTCTAAAGGCAGATATTGAAGTTAAAATGAGCAAAAAAGAAGCCGCCATTGAAACTCTTTCCGAGGCATTAAAAGAAACTAAAAAAGACAATAAGAAAACTATTTGGCAAGACAAACTACATTTGAAATTAAAAGATTTAACAACTTGAGTTTAAGTTTTAAAACTCCAATTGATCGATAATAGCTTTTCTAGTTTCAATAATAGGAGCACAAGGAAATGTCTGAAAAAATACATTCGCGTAAGATTTATTTAATAAACGAGGATCCAATACAAGTATAGCACCACGATCTTTTTTGGACCTAATTAATCGGCCCATGCCCTGTTTAAACTTTATAACAGCAAAAGGTAATGTATATTCCTTAAATGAATTTCCTCCATTTAATTTTATTGATTCAATTCTAGCTTCATATAAAGGTTCGGTGGGAACCTGAAATGGTAATTTAAAAATGATCACTAATTTTAATCTTTCTCCCTTAATATCTATCCCCTCCCAAAAGCTATCTGTTCCCATCAGAACGGATCCTTTTGACTCTTTAAAACGATTGATCAAAAGATTCCTGCTCAGATCCCCCTGCTTTAGTGGCAATAACTTTTTATCAAGAAAAGATTCTTCGATCATACTTGAAAAAATATTAATTGCTTGATAACTGGTAAAAAGTAGCAGTGAGTTACCTTGAGCCTCCGTAACCGCATCAAGAACAAAGGGAACAATATCAGAGAAATAATCAGGATGAGATGGTTCATGAATGTCTGAAGGAATGGCTATCAAGGCTTGCTTTTGATAATCAAAAGGGCTTTTTAAGATTTTGGTATCTAATCGATCTTCTTCTACTGCGTCGAGTCCAGTACGACTTTTGAAAAAAGAAAAGTTGTTTCCCACTGTCAAAGTCGCGGATGTAGCAACGATAGTTTTTAGTTTTTTGTATAAATACTGTTGCAAAAGAGGACCTACATCCAAAGGAACGCATTCAAAAGTTAATAATTGACCAAATCTTTTAGAGTCCTTTATTTCAACCCATTTTACATATGGACTAGGATTTTCATATTTAGTTAAGATTTTAATGGTTCTCATAACCTTTTTTAAATAAGTTATGATTGAATTGATCCTCATCTTTTCTAAATAATATTTATTTGTCGGTTTAGAGGTTTTACTTCCATCTAATTCTTCTAAGGACTGTTTTAAACTTCTAATTTTTTCTATAAAAAGTATTATGATCTCATTTAACTTCTCTAGACTGGAGACAATACTATTCTGCCATAAATCACTTTTTTCAATCCCATTGGTTAGTCTGATCTTATTACGCGTACCGATTGACCGCGATTTACCATCATCCAAAAGGTCCACCTTTTCAAGGATATCAGCACCGATATTATGAAGGCTGTCTACTAATACTTTAAATATCGGGTATATTTCAGTAGCAATAAAATCCATTGTCTTATTTATTTTTTTTATTGTGTCAGATGAAGGAGAAGTTTTTTTATTCAATTCAAATAACAATTTCTGCTGTAACTGGGGTAAAAATCCCTTATCTTTTCTTCTATAATTTTGCATTTGTCCAAGAGTATGATTTATTCCATACCAACTGAGCTTAAGACCAAAATGTTTTGATGCTACTTCTTCTATATGATGGGCCTCATCAATAATAACCGATTGGTATGGCGGAAAAATGGTATTTATATCATTATTTTCAAGTTCGGCTCTGATACTCAAATCAGCAAATAATAAGGCATGATTAGTAATAATAATATCAGCTTCTAACGCTGCTCTTCTTTTCTTAAAATAATAACAGGGTTCAAAGTGTGGACACTTCTTTTTTAAGCATGATTCAGGTGTAGTACTTATTTTTTCCCAAGAATCAGATCTTGGAGTAATGGGTAATGAACCAATACTTCCATCAGTGGTTTCACGCGACCATTCAATTACCTCCTTAAACCATTCCTTTTCATAATCTTCAATATAGAAAAACTTTGATCTTTCCAGATCCGTTTCAATTTCTTTTAAAGAAAGTAAACATAAATAATTTCCCATTCCTTTAAGTAAGGCAACTTTAAAAGAAAGATCCAATTTACTTAAAGCAGGTATATCTTTTAAAAATATTTGTTCCTGCAAATTAATTGTATTAGTTGAAATTAAAATCCGCTCTTTCTTCCTGGTGGACCATTCAATAGCAGGTATTAAGTAGGCAAATGTTTTTCCGGTACCGGTTTCTGCTTCGCATACAAAAATTGATCTATTTTCAAAAGCTGTTAATACCTGACCCGACATATCCTGTTGAGCTTTCCGATACTCAAAAGAAAGGAAGTTTTTTGATAAATGCCCCTTCGCCGCAAAATACTCTTTAATCAATTTTTTCATATCTGATTGACTTGCCCTTCCAAAATTCTTACAATAAACTTTAGTGCTAATAGCATAAAATTACTATAAAAGAAACAATTGAAAGATCATAAGGAGGCACACGTGAATTTCTTCTTAGACATGCTCAATCACTTCCAAGATCATTATGTCATGTGGTTCATATTTTTATCATTAGCTTTTGCCGTGGCAATTACCATAGAAAAATTTTATCTGGTCTTTGTTAAGTTCAATATTAATGCTAGGGCCTTTTATAATACTATCGAAAATTATATCAAACAAGATGATATCGAAGGAGCTGTTCGTGTGTGTGCAGCCTATCGATCTGCTCTTTTATCTCATGTTTTAAAATTTGGACTTTTAAGAGCAAATCTAGGCAGCACCCAGATTCAAAACGCGGTTGAAGCGGCGTTACTACAAGTGAAGCCCATGGTAACTAAAAGAACCCATTATTTGGGCATAATTGCTAATATTGCTACTTTACTTGGTTTAATTGGAACCATAATGGGACTCATTGATTCCTTTAGAGCTCTCGCTACCGTTACTGGAGAAGCCAAACAAACTATGCTGGCACAGGGAATTTCTTCTGCCTTGTTTGCTACCTCTTTTGGATTAATGGTAGCAATATTTTGCATGGTTGTTCACGGAATAATTACAAGTCAATCTAATAAAATTATTGCTGATGTTGACCAATATTCATCTCGTCTTATAGACCGGTTAAGTTGCCGAAAATAGATTGGCAATGAATAAATGAATTGATTCTGCCTAAAAAATGCAAGATCAAGGCAGTGAGGAGAAGTGTTTTATTATGAGTAGAAGGTTTCGATTTAAAGAACGTGAGTTAGAAGCTGAAGCTTTTGGAATAAACGTTATTCCAATGATCGACCTGGTAACTATCCTCAATGCTTTTCTTCTAGTATCTGCTTCATTTTTTGCCTTTGGTCAAATTCAGGTTGAAATCCCTTTTCTTTCATCCAAGTTACCTCCTAAATCAACTCCTAAGAATCAACCCACTGTTAACGTCAACGTAACTTTATTTAAAAACAAGATACTCTTAGAACTACAAGGTAAAAAAGGTCCTCATCAAGATAAATCCTACACATTCCCTTTTCAAGGTGACGATCTGAATGGCGCGCTCAATGATTTTCACAATCAACTTGTCAAAATCAAACTTAATCATCCACGATTGGTTATGTTTACATTATTCCCAGATGAAGACACCGACTATCAAACGATAATTAAGGTATTAGATGCCGCTAGGGATATTAGAAAGCACGATCCTCCATTAACAACAAAAAAGCCGAATGGCACCGAGCTTCCGGCATCTGTATTATTTGGTAGTGTTGTAATGGGTGGAGTTATTCTTTAGAGTTTTTAAGAGACTGTAAATAAAAAACTAGAAACCGTAATTATAAAACTTTAGGAGCCAAAATGCACGGTGGAGCTAGCGAAGCCAATGGAATGGAGTTAAACGTTGTTCCTATGCTGGACATGTTTACTATATTAACAGTTTTTCTACTAATGAGTTTCTCCACTGACCCAATCAGTCTTGATTTTTCTAATAATTTAAAACCGCCGAGTTCTACGACTGAATCTTCTTTGGTGACCAAACCTCAACTTATGATTTCTACTCAAGAGATAGTTCTAAATCAAAAACACGTTATAAATCTAGAAAACGGATTTGCCGTACAAGACAGTAGAAGAAATGAAGCTCAAGGAGCTATTCTACCTTTACACAGATCTTTTGAAGACATGCGCAAAAACATGGATACTATGTTGAAAATAAATAAGGATGATCCACGTTTAAAAAAGGTTAAATCAACGATTGTTTTAAACGCCGATAAGAGGGTCCCCTTTAAATTATTGAAAAAGGTTATGAGAACAGCCTCTCAATCTGAATTCATAACCTTTGATCTAGTAGTTTCTCGCCCCAGATAACATTGCCACCTTGAACTTTTTCAGTGCAATCCAATTATCTCTATTCTTTATTTTTTTCCTTTGACAGATAACTAAGCAAATTACCAACATGAAGTTGATTTCTACCTACAGTCTCATAATATTCATTGTCTCTCAAATTAAACGGTGTACTTGCGTCATCCTGAATTAATGATTTTACAATTTCTTTTCGGGGTAACCGATTACTAAATTCAGCAATAGCCAGTGAAATTGCTCCAGCTACATATGCCGCAGCTGCAAAAGTACTACTTACTTGGGAATATTCATTTCTCAGATCAGTAGTTAGAACATCCACTCCTGGAGCCATAATATCTACTACATCAGGACCATAATTAGCTAAACGTGGACGCCTATTGTTTTTATCTACTGATGTTACTATTACGACATTTTCTTTATTTTCGGCAAAAATATTCATAATTCTAAAACTATCTTTACCAGCATCCATCTTTGAAGCCATATTTCCCGCACTAACAACTAAAACGGCGTTATTTTTCTTCACTTTATCAAGAGCTGCCTGCAAAGAAGCTTTTTCTCCTTTAAAAGCTTCAGCAGCAGCCGCTTTATCTTCGGTATTGATGTCATCCGAACTTCCCAAAAGAATGTTACTCATATGAAGAAAAATTACATCGGAGTTAACACTTAACGCATAATCAATTCCTTCAACTATATTGGGGACAGTTATTCGACCATCTTCACCAATATATTTCACCGGAACCATCGTCACATTTTTAAGGACTCCTTTTATCCCTACACCGTTGTCATGAACAGCTCCAATAATACCCGCAGCTTGAGTACCTAAACCAATTTTGTCAAAAGGAAAACCATTTTGCTCAATCACGTTCCAGCCAATTAAATCGTCAGCATAACCATTACCATCATTATCCTTTTTATCCAGATGGTTTACCTCTCCAGGCAGCTTAGCTTCTAACTCTTTAAAATTTCGAAAAACATTGTTATTTAAGTCTGGGTGGTTATAGTCTATCCCCGTACTCAAGACCGCAACCCTAATCAATTTTGTTCCTTCATAATTTTCCCACACAGTATCTAAGCCTAATACACTTGTGGCCCACTGCTCTTCTTGCCTAGGATCCCCTTGCTGAGGAACCGAACCCGCATTAAATTCTAAAACTGGCTCTGGATTGAGTGTATTATCTGGGCTTTCTACCAACACCTTTCCATCACATCCAATAATTAATCCAATTACCCCAATCAACCACGCTTTAAATATAAAAGATCCTCTAAGATAATCATTACATAGTTTCATCGGATCCTCCTTTTACATAACGTATTTTATCAATTACAACGCCATCGGATGTAAAATTAGCAAAAGGTTTGGATTCATCATCCCCTTCTACCATCTTTACCAAGGCATTACCGAATTTTAAATAAGCCGTATCACCTTTAATTGGTGGCAGCCAATAGTCTATCTTAAAGTTGGGAACATCAGTTATCAGGTTATAATTACCATCGAAAATTCTAGCAATATCGAATACATCATCAATGATAGAAGAAGCTAAATGTATTTGGATATATTCAGCTCCTTCTTGATATATTTTATAATTAGTACTAATTTTTTCTTCAGGTCTTCTGGGTGTAGCTAATTCATAAGGCTTTTCGATCCAGGCGAAAGAATTTAAAGGTTTTTGAGCTTCATTCTTTATCGCTTTATAAACATTGAGTCTACCTCCACTACCTACTCTACTTATTAGATTAGGTAGTTTATCAACATTGGCCATGAGTCTCGTTTTCAACTCTAGAGGTTTTCCTTTTAAATCAGGATTAGCCGCTAATACTAGAGCTGCTGCACCTGCAACATGAGGAGTTGCCATTGATGTTCCTGAATAAGACGCATATGGATCCTTGGGATTCTTATTAACGGGAATGGTACTGAGGATACCCACTCCAGGTGCAGCAATATCACACTTTTCATAACCATAATTGCTAAAAGTCGCTAGTCGATCATGAGGATTTGTTGCGGCAACACTTAAGATAGTATCAGTATCATAATCAGATGGATAATGGTTATTCTCCTCAAAATCATTATTCTTACCGTCATTTCCCCCAGCAGCCACAAATAATATTCCGTTCTCCTTAGTAACTTGAACTGCCTTTTCTATCAACTCGGATTTGAATGACATACCAAAACTAGCGCTTATAATATCGACCTTATTGCGAGCGGCGTATAAAATCCCCCTATACATATTGATCAGCGATCCCGATCCAAATTTATTGAGAATTTTTATCGGCATTAATTGTACTTTCCAGTTAACTCCAACCACACCGATCCCATTATTTCCAACAGCTCCAACCGTTCCCGCGCAATGGGTACCATGACCGTTATCATCCATCGGATCTGGACTACCTAATTGGCCATGATATAATTTCTCTTGTTTATCAGTTAAAAAATTCCAGCCTCGAACGTCATCAGGATAACCATTTTCATCTTCATCAATACCATTTTCGGGAATTTCTTTCCTATTTATCCAGATATTGTCTTTCAAATCAGGATGGGTGTGATCAATACCTGTGTCTATTACAGCTACAACAACATCTTTACTTCCAGTTGTAATATCCCAAGCTCTCATTACATCAATATCTGCTCCTTTCCTGCCTTCAGTTCCATCGGGAGAATCTTGACCAATATTTTTCAAACCCCATAAATCAAACCATTTACGATCTTTAGGTTCACGAATCATATCTATACTTACAACATGATCATTTTCAGCGAATTCCACGGTCGGATTTCTTTGTAATTCTTTTATAATTCGCTCCTCATTACCAGCAACTAAGGGTCCTGATAAAAGATATACATTTGTTTCTTTATCAACTGTAGTGACAGTATAACGCCGATCATGTTCTAATTTTGATATTAGGGCCATATTGCTTGTTTGCAAAATAACTCTACCTTTAATAACAGTAGGATCGTCTTTACTCTCTCTATGGAACCATTGAGTACAGCTTGTTATCAAAGATGCTACGATAATCAAATCAGCGTAAAACAATAATTTCTTCATAAATTTCTCCACTTATTTAACAAAAAATGATTTTATCGCTTGCTTGGTTACGGTCTGAAAAGCCTTTCTAATCCCACTTTTGGATGGAATGGTTTTTAAGACTTTCTTACGCACTAAGCCTTGCAAAAAGTTGTTATAACGATCATTTTTTAAATTTAGTTTGATTGAAATATCCGATTCATCATGATCATCATAGCTATCTGGCTCAACCTTAATGGTCAACTCGACCGAAGATAACAAGTCATTGGGATTTATTTCATTCGGTGATATACGTATCAACTTAGGACCATAAACCCTAATCGGTCCAGTTATGGTCATTGTTAATCCATCACCATAACAGTATTCCTCCTCACTCTTGGAACAATCCTTGAGTTTCTGTTTGATCATAAACAGACTTTCAGGAAGAATGTTTTGTTTGGTAAACCGGATTTTTACAAATCGATTATGTTTTGTCTCAACCATTTCCTTGGTATCACCCATACCATGACCAGAATGACTACTCATTCTAGAACTTGTATGACCGCCCATACCATGTTCGGACATTTTATTATCAGGAACTTGAGCCATAACTTTGGCAGTGGCAATAAAGGGATAGTTTTTAAGCAACCCTGCTAATCCGTTCTTCACTTTTTCTTTTGCTTCTGAGTAGGACAAATCCAACTCTGCTGACACACTCATCTCATAATCGGGGATTTCCCAATCTGTGATGACACCTTCTGTCTTATCTCTGTCACTCACTTCCATTGTAGTGTCATCCTCATCATCGTCATCATCGTCATCCGAAGATGCCACAGCGTTCCAGGACATCTGCATAGCTAACAGATAACTGAGGAAGATCACCAATAACAAGACTGTTTTCTTCATAATACAGCACTCCCTGTTAAGGTTGAAAAAAAGGTTTTTAATTTTTCGTAATGTTAGTTTTTGCAAGTAGCAATAATTGGCCGGCCAGTCAATCGAAATATGAAAATATTGACACTTTTTTTCAAAATGAGAATTAATACCTTGAAATTATATGGTTTTTAATTAGTTATCTTATGAGGTTTATATTTACATATCTAAATTAAAAATTGACAAATAGGTATTACTATAATATAATTAAAGTAATACCTATTTATATTTTAATTGGAATAATTATGAGAGGTAGACCCAGAAAAGGCAAAGAGAAAAAAATAAGAACTTCTCTTACCATAGATTCTGAACTACTTCATGAGATTAATCAATTAGCGTTAAAATCCAATTTATCAAAAAGTGAGACTATTGAAAAAATGCTTGATTCGCAGATAAAATTTATCGGCAAAAAAACTAGGGGGCTACCTTATCCTGTATCTAAAAAAGAAATCGAAGTCTTTTGTGAAAAATTTAATATTCTAAAATTATCTTTATTCGGTTCTATAGTAACAGGTAATTTTAAAATTTTTAAAAGCGACATTGACCTATTGGTTGAATTTATACAATCACCGGGATTATTTGAAATCGTGCGAATGCAAGATGAACTTAGATCAATATTCTCATACAAAAATATTGATCTAAGAACAAAACAAGAAATAGCCCCTGAGATTTTTAAAAGTATAAGCTCTGATCTTGAGGTATTCTATGAGAAAGCAAAATAAATCTACTAAAGATACATTCAGAATATCTCATATTATCAAAGCCATTAAGGAAATTAATAGTTTCTTAAAAGGAATTAACCTAGAAAGTTTCAAAAAAGATAGGAAACTAGTTCTTGCTATTACCAAAGAAATAGAAATCATTGGTGAAGCCGCTAGCAAGATTAGCGAAGACACAAAAGAAAAAACTACTCATATCCCCTGGAATGAAATGATCGCAATAAGAAATAGGTTAATCCATGGATATTTTGATATAGATGAAGAAGTTATTTTTCAAACTGCAACTAGAGAACTTGACAAAATTCTAAAAGACATCGAAGATACTTTTTGACAGTTAGACGAGGAATTTTCGATAAAGTCAACACCAAAATTGGCTTTTTCAACGCAACAAATTATTCTTTATTTAGTTAACACAAAAAAGAGATGATAATTACCCCGAGCAACGCGAAGTAAAATCTTATCTTTCTTTTTGACTAATTTACGAAAAGATCGAACAGAGCCGACTTCCTTTCTTTCAACAGCAATAATAACATCTCCTTCCTTAATACCAGCTTTATAGGCAGCAGATCCATACTCTACTTTTGTTACCACCAATCCTCCATGAATATTTAAATCGAATTCTCTTCGTAACTTTCTAGAGTTTTCTTTTAAAGACATACCCCAACCACCTTGAGTAGAACCCAATTTATCTCGCCCTTCTCCACTTGAATATGGAGTAAGGTATACTTTTACGTTCTTTTTTCTGCCATTTCTGTAAAAGACTATATTTACTTTTTTATCTAGAGGAGACAAGCCTATCACATAGCGTAATTGATCCGCTCCAGATATCTCTTTACCTTCTACCTCTACAATAACATCTTCGGCTCTAAGTCCCGCATCATCCGCTGGAGTACCCTCTTCAACACTTGTAATTAAAACACCCTTGGTAATTTTTAAATCAAGCTTTCTGGCTAGTTCCTGGTCCAAATCCTGGATTCCAACACCTAAATAAGCTCGCTGTACCTTACCGTCATTGATTAGCTTTTCAGCGACATTTCGTAAAATATTAGCCGGGATAGCAAAGCCAATTCCTTGACTGCCACCACTTTTAGAAAATATAGCCGTATTCATACCAATCGCGTTTCCACTTGAATTTAATAATGGACCGCCACTATTACCGGGGTTGATAGCGGCATCAGTTTGAATAAAATCACCATAACCGGTTAAATTTAGGCTTCCCCGACCTTTTGCGCTTACAATTCCTCTAGTGATAGATTGAGCCAATCCATGTGGAGCGCCAATGGCAATGGCCCAGTCACCCACCGCAATTTTATTAGAGTCAGCAAAATAAATCTGCCCCAATGAAGAAGGTAAGTCTTTAGCTTGTATAATAGCGATATCAGTGTTGGCATCAGTACCTATTACTTTAGCATTATAAGTCTTTCCAGCATGAGTTTTAACCGTAATAGTATCTGCTTCACCCACCACATGATTATTGGTAATAATATATCCCTTCTTAGAATCGATCACAAAACCTGACCCTACCCCCTTTTGCTCATATTTTTTCTGAGGAGCTCTACGATGTCTTCTGTGATTTCTAAAACCAAAAAAGAACTCCTCAAAAGGATCTAAAAAGGGATAATCAGGAACTGAAATAGACTTAGATATACTAATAAATACTACCGCGGGGCTGGCTTTCTTAATAATGGCCCTAAAAGCCTCTTCCTGCTTTTTCAAATACCTTACAGCATCATTATCTAATTCACTTCGGGCGGATCCATAGGGAATTTTATAATTCGACTTAGCTTCACTATTTATAGTGTAAAGTACAAAGAAAATAAATACGGTTAGAATAACCATCTTTGAAGACTTACTGGTACGAAACATCTTCTTTTACCTCCAAAAAACATATTTAATAACTCTTTATTTTTTAAAAATTATCTTACCTTATTCAGTAAATTACCCCCCTGAGACTACTCTTTTCTCAGGCTCTAAATATCATCTTACCTTAGCAAGGTTAACAGCAGATTAAAAGAAGATTAAATAACTCTAATCTTAAACTGTGTACTTATTTAAGTAAAATCACTCCAATTTGATTAGCTTTTGGTCTTGCCTAGTAGATTGAACATAACTAGATACAAACATTTGCATGATAGGCATTATTTCTAAAGGTATATTGGTAATTGAAAACTCAATACCTTGTTTACCAGCATTTTCAAGAAGCATCATTAAACCCCCTATACCAGCGGTATCTATTGAACTAACGTTTTGAAAGTCCAATAGATATTTTTTAATACCGGAGTAGTCCCATTCCCTTCTTATGTAATAATCGAGAAGATATTTTGAGGTTAAAAAATCAAAATCACCTTTAGCAGTAAATACGACTGTATCTCCAGATCTTTCAATGACTAAACGTGATGAGTTGTATATGACACCATTAACAATTCTAGTTCCAACTTGTGAGGTATCGCCTCCAGCCAAATCTGCATCACCACGCCTGGAATTTTTTCTCAAGTCAAAACAACCATCACCCACCCTTTGATTGGAGAGCATACTAGAGTTAGTCACAAAAAATAATATAATACTAATAATCCTAAACGATAAATATTTTTTTATTTGCATAGATTGTTCCTGAAATAAAATGGGTTTACATGCCGAAAAGCGATAGAATTTAGCTCTTTCTAACAAATGAGCACGAGAAGGTTTTTATAAGAACCATAAATTAAAATCTGCATATTTTTACCGAGATCGAAAGAAGATTTAAATTTTTGACACACTTGTCATCAAAACTTCTGTAATTCCAATACAAATTTACCAATTTTGACATCTGCTTCTATCATAACCGGGACGTGAGCCTTATCTTCTGTAAAATAAATCCAAATACCTTTTCTTTGCGCAAGAGCTCCTTGCACCTTAGTATTTAGCTGCAATTTTAAAGTCTTATATCGGGTCTTATTCACTTCTACCTCTTCTTTCGATAATACCGAGGCATTTAACAAATAATCTTTACTACTGGCATAAACCCGATAATAAATAGTTAAACCTGGATACAAATCAAACCTACGAATAAGATATATTATTGAATATGGATCATAAATTGTTTGATCCAAAGGGTATTGATTACTTTTTCTTTTTCCATTAGTAATACTTTCTTCAAACATTTTCTTACTTTTATAATCAAATAATATTTCCTTCAATTGACGATATCTGTTTTCCACTTTACTAATATTAATATAATAGGGATAACTAAATTCCATATCAAAATAACCCGTTACTTTATCTTTAAGGACAAAGAACCAAGACAACCAGTCAGCAGAATTAGCTTCCAATCGAAACTTTATTACAGGCCTACCTTCTATAGAGCGTACAGCAAGAATTTGCATATAACAATATCCCATAAAAACACTGCTTATAATGGTTTTATGATATGCTTTATAGATTAGATTTTCCGTTAAATCTAAGTGAAATTGCTTTAATAAATCAGTGTCTTTTAATTTTTGAAGATCAAATTTCTCAACTTTTAATCGAGATTTTATCTTATTTTCTGCTCCAGATTGTTCAATTGATATTAGCTGATTTGCAACAACTAGTTGCTTAGCAAAAAATAACTGCGTAACCAAAAAATAACAAGTTACAATTTTAAATAATTTGGATTTATCAATCTCGGTCCACATTGTTTTCACTGTTGCATTATATCATATTGCAATTATAAAGCACTTGAAAGAAAAATGAAGTTCTGAGAAAATGAATATATATACACATTTCATCACACAATTTTTAATTGGATATCAGAGGATAATATGTCAAATAACAGAATATTGTTTATTATTTTCCTTTTAGTAATTCATTCTAACACTATTTATGCTCTATGTGTTAATTCACATCGTGCAAATTTACGTGAGGGACCCGGTAGAACCTACCAAAAGACATGGCAGGTGTATAAAAACATGCCTTTTCGTGGTGTTGAAAAGACTGGCAAATGGGTAAAAGTACGCGATGTAGACGGAGATTTTCATTGGATTCATGGCTCTTTGATCAATAAAAACAGTACTTGCGCTACTATCAAAGTAAATCAAGCTAATTTAAGAATAGGTCCAGGAAAAAAATACCGCAAACATAAAAATATGCCCATTGCTGAAAAATATACCTCCTTTAAGTTATTGAGTATAAGAGGTGAGTGGGCTTTACTTCAACACGAATTTGGACAAAAAGCCTGGGCTCATCGCAGGCTTTTATGGGTTCAATGATATTTGTTCTTACCTAAGATGTCCATATCTCCTGCAGAAAATCTTGCCAAAACCATATTTCAAAAAGTTGCTTTTTAATCAAAAAACTTTTACCAGTGGACCTTGGTCCAAATAAGAAAGCTGATTTTTTGTTTAACAAATCAGGCAGTTGAAGAAATCTATTAATCATTCTACACCCTTAGTTTTAAAATACCGAGGATATTAAAAGTATAATTTATTTTTTACCTAACTTCTACTGGTTTTTCCTAACTCTTGTGCTGAAGTTTTTTCAAAATCGCACTACCAGTTGGAATATCTTATATGGCAATAAACGCCTAGATAATAACATTAATCATGATTATATTATATTTTTTATAAATTCTACTTAAGTTTTTATCAATCTATTACGAATAATTGATTATATACAAAATTTTGACACCTGAGGAGCTATAATACCTCACCCTAAAGGATCTCATTAAGGATCAGACATGTATAATCAATGTATTCTACTAATTTCATTAGCTTTTTTCTTAACTTTAAACTCTATACAAGCTTCCGGATTAAAAAGGTTAGATGGTCCTCAGAACTTCTCAGCTTACCCGAATTTCAATTTAATAAATGTAAATGAGGGTGACCACGAAGTTGACAATGAAAGAAGTAAACTACTCGCCAAACAATACCTAATGCAGACAGTAAATTTAGATCCTAATATTTACGATTTAAGGATTACTCGCAGTTACACCGACCATAAGGTTCAACACATAACTATGCAAATGCTGATAGAAGAAACGATAATAATCAACACCGCTTTCACAATTCATATTCAAGACGGAGAACTAATTCAAGTAGGGGGACTTGTTTTATCTGATCTTCAAGATCACCTATTCTATATAAAGGACTTGGAAAGCACTATCCTCGAAAAAGAACAATTTCTCAAACAATTGGAAGAAGGTAATAATATAGGAATTGATCAAAATAAACTCCAATTTGTTTATTATTATCAACACGAGAAAATAATCCCTTGTTACATGATCGAAATATCCCATAATGAACGAAATGATTTTATCAACAACATAAGCGCTACTACTTTCGGGCCAGTAAGAATGTATCTAGATGCACGAACAACAGAATTAGTCGAAGAAGAATCTCTCATGTCACATATTGGTGAAACCTTGTCATCTAAACTCGGATTTAACAATGACGAAGATATAAAGTTTGTAACTGGCCAAGGACAGGTATATAAAATTAACCGAATTCAAACCCCTGAAGTTTCTGAGGTTGAATTAACCAACCTAGTGGGAAACACCTTTTTACAAGGTAAATATGCACGAGTTTATAGTGGTGGTGAATATTCAAATGTTTTAGTCTCAAATCCATCTCACAATTTCATATATCAAGATAATGAATTGGAATTCGACAATGTTAGTGTCTATTATTATGGAAATAAAACTCTTGAATGGTTCGATAATATTGGGATCCCTATAGATACTATTATTACTTACCATGTACATTCTCAGGAAAAAGCCGGTGTCCCCATGAATAACGCTTTTTATGATCCTTTAGATAGGTCCGTACACATTGGCGACGGTGATGGTATATTATTAGCATACTTAGCACAAGATATTGACGTTATTTCACACGAAACTTCTCATCACTTTATTTATAATTTTGGTGGAGTTCATTCTTTAAGAGGTGAAGCAGGAGCCATTCACGAAGGAACCGCAGATTATATCGCATACGCTATCGCCGGAGACCCTTATCTGGCAGAATCAACACCAATAAATGATAATTACTTACGTACAGCTAACAACACATTAACTTACCCGGTCAGCTTTAGTAACGATATTCACGCGATTGGAGATATTTGGTCAGGCACACTTTGGCAACTTAGAAACTCAGTATCAGAGAGTAAAAGAAAAGATATTGATACTATAGTCGTAAAAGCTTTAGCTTATTTAAATCCTGAAGCAGTCTTTCTAGACTACGCTAACGCTCTACTTCTTGCGGACAGAGAGTATATGAACGGTCAATATAAATGCTCAATTGCCGAAGTATTAGGTCAAAGAGGCTTTTACTTTTCTACCCAAAAAGTATCATTATCCAGTTGTACAAAACCAACTATTCAAAAAATTGAAAATAACAAATCTAACCGTCCTCAAATTAAAAAATATCAACAGCAATATTGGAAAGAACAAGACGAGGAATCAACATATAATGAAGACTTTCAAACTACTGAAGATAATAATATAAGTTTCCTTCCACTCGGAATGGGATGTTCAATAGTTCCCGTTCAAGGGTACAGTAACTATTGGTTACTATTCATTTCTTTACTATATTTCGTATCTCCCTTGATTTTCAGATCAAAAGAATAATTACTTATCAATTAGATTAATAATTTGAGATGTATATTGAATTGTATAAATAAAATATACCAGATTTAACTTCATCAAATAATTATTTGTTTTAATTCAATTAATCCAAAATTTATAACTATTATTAGTAGCTCTTTCTGAAAGTTTCAGATAACAAGTGATTATCAACCGTTATCCGATTTATTTATCCGACCATGCAACGGATTTATTTATACCAACATCGTTACCTAAAAAAAGCCTGCTCATTACACATGGTCGATTGACATTAGTTTTTCTCTATGCTAGCTTTTTTTACATAAAATCAAATTATTTCCTAAATTCTATCAAGGGAATAAAAAATGTCTGATGTATCACCATTAAAAAAAACTATAAACAAACCATTAGATGTTAAAAATGTAATAGCACGTTATAACTACTCTGATGATACTCGTACTATAATTGAAAAAGAGAAACTTTTACCTACTGGCTTATTAACCAGATTACAATCCTGTTACCCCCAACATTCAAGTTTGATGGAATCTTCTAAATTCATCTTTACTGATAAGGAACACTACTCTGGCTTAAAAGGTTTCAGAGAGATTGTTGAAATATTAAAAAGCAAAGGAACAGACATAGATAATATTAAGGAACGAGAACTTTTTATAGAAGTCTACCGTTTCATGATCACTAAACATGCACTAAATGCTATTAATTGGAATGATTTCACCAACGACTCAATATTTCAACTTGTTTTTCCACAACCCAGTATGATTAACCCAGATACTACCCAATCATATATTAGCGCCAAAACTCCTGAGGCAAGAAAAAAAATTATTGAAGCTTACTTCCATAAAACTAATCCTCATGATGGCAAACAGAAATTAAACAAACCTTGGTTTAAAAACGATCAAGGTGAACTGGAAATCGTTGAAGGCAGTCAACACAAATATCCACAATGTCAACTTGTTTTCGATAAAACTACCCAAAGCTGTTTTGCTTTTTGTAATTATTGCTTCCGTCACGCACAGGTTCGTGGTGATGAAGACATGTTTATTCAACATGAAATTAAACAAATTCATGATTATCTCAAGGTCCATAAGGAAGTTACTGATTTACTAATAACGGGTGGTGATGCTGGACACATGCCTTTTGAAAGACTGGAACAGTACTTAGTTCCAATAATAAATGATCCAGAATTAATTCATATCAAAACCATTCGTCTAGGATCAAGAGCCCTTACTTATCACCCAGAAATGATATTATGTAACGAGTACGATAAGTTTCTTGATCTGTTTGACCAACTTTATAATAACGGTATTCAAATTACATGGATGGCTCATTTTTCAACACCAAGAGAAATTCTAAATACAAGTACGATAGCTGCTATCCGCAGGCTTCAGTCACATCATGTAATGATTCGTAGTCAGAGTCCCATAATGAATCATATCAGTTTATTTACCGATGAAAATGGTAAAGTGGACATTGACCGCTCAGCTCAAAACTGGATTGATCTAGCAAATATTTTTGCTATGTTTTCAATAGGGTTCCATTCCATGTATTGCGCGCGACCAACCGGAGAACATCACTATTTCACCGCTCCTCTTGCTGACATTAACAAAATTTTTAGTAAAATATACCGTTCACTAGCTTCAATTAATCGCCCTTCACGGTATATTTCTATGACCTCGTCCGCTGGTAAAATATCTCTTGTAGGGACAATTGAAGTAAAGGGAGAGAAAGCTTTTGTGCTTACCTTTACAGAAGCACGCAACATGAAATGGATGGACAAAGTTTTTCTTGCTAAATATGATGAAAAACAAAATACAATTGAGGTACTTAAACCTTTTGATACACCTAAATATTTCTTCGAAGATGAGTTAATAGAAATTGAAAACTCTCTTCAAGAAGTTTTACAAAAGCAACTAAAGAATGATCAATAAAATTGCAGTGTCTGCAGCTGATGCAGTTAATGATATTTTTGATGGAGCGACTTTAATGGTCGGAGGATTCGGCGAAGCGGGAAGCCCTATTGAACTACTTCACGCTCTAATCGATCATGGCGCCAAAAACCTAACTGTTATAAGTAATAACACCGGAAGTGGACATGTTGGACTAGCAGCATTAATTGAAAATAAACAAGTGAAAAAAATGATTTGTTCATTTCCCAGAACTGCTAACTCAACTGTGTTTCCCGATTTATATACTAAAGGAGAAATAGAACTAGAACTGGTCCCACAAGGCACGCTTGCAGAAAGAATAAGAGCAGGCGGAGCTGGAATTCCAGCTTTCTATACTCCCACCTCTGTAAATACACCTTTGGCTAAAGGAAAAGAAACACGCGATTTTAACGGGCAGACTTTTGTGTTGGAACACGGTATTAAAGCTGATTTTTCATTAGTAAAAAGTAAAGCTGCGGATCATTATGGAAATTTAACTTATAACAAAACGGCCAGAAATTTTGGTCCTATTATGTGCACAGCAGCAAAAATTACAATTATCCAGGCTCAAAAGATAGTTAAGTTAGGTGAAATTGATCCAGAACAAGTTGTTACCCCTGGAATTTTCGTAAAACGAATTGTAGAAATACTAAATCCTGCTGCTGAATCACAGCTTGTATCAGAACAACGGAGATATCCATGATAACTATCTCACCTAATAGAGCAAATCTTCCTCAGGAGATTTTTTGATGACAACATCTCAAAAGACTAAGGGTTGGAGTCGAGTTGAAATGGCACAACGAACGGCCTTAGATATTCATGATGGGGCTTATGTAAATTTGGGTATTGGAATACCTGAACTAGTTGCCGGTCAGATCCCCGAAGGAAGAGAAGTTATTTATCATACAGAGAACGGGCTACTTGGTATGGGACCAGAACCTGCATCTGGCCGGGAAGATCCTGAACTTATTAACGCCGGCAAAAAACCGGTAACAGCCATTACCGGAGCTTGTTTCTTTCATCATGCAGATAGTTTCACTATGATTCGAGGTGGTCATATTGACATATGCGTTTTGGGCGCAATGCAAGTATCAGAAGAAGGAGACTTAGCTAATTGGTCTACTGGAGCACCTGACGCTATTCCTGCAGTTGGTGGCGCTATGGATCTGGTCGCTGGAGTAAAAACTATATTCGTTATAACTAAACACACTACTAAAGATGATAAACCGAAAATTTTAAAAAAGTGTACATTTCCATTAACCGGAAAAGGAGTAGTAAACAGAATCTTTACTAATTTAGCTGTAATTGATGTTACTCCAAAGGGTTTATTCGTAAGAGAGATGGCACCTAATATAAACATGGAGTATTTACAAGAAAATACAGAAGCAAAGCTAAATGTTTATTCAGATGAACCGAAATAGGAACAATTTAATCATAAAGCGGACTTCGACCGCAGCCTTCAGTTATCAGTTTTACGTTTTCAGCTAAAGGTAATTTTTCTGAAAACTGAGGACAGAAGACTGATAGCTCTTTTAATCGAAGGATATAATCAATTAGAGATAATTTGATGAAAAGAAATAAAATGAAATGTTCAAAACCATCTCAATCCAGTGAAGATCTTTTTAAAAAAGCTTCCCAAATTCTTCCAGGAGGTGTTAGTCGAAATACCGTATTTCGTCAACCATATCCCAGCTATGCAGCTACAGCTTCGGGCTGTTATGTTACTGATATAGATGGCATAGAACGAATTGACTTTGCCAATAACATGGCATCTTTAATTCACGGTCATACTCATCCTGATGTTATTAAAGCGGTCACCGAACAATTACATAAAGGGACAGCCTATACCATGGCAACAGAGGCAGAAATTAGTCTGGCTCAATTATTATGCGATAGGGTCAACGGATTCGAAAAAATCCGTTTTGTTAACTCTGGAACTGAAGCTGTCATGACTATGATAAAAGCTTCAAGAGCTTACACTGGAAAATCTAAAATTGCCAAAGCAGAAGGTACTTACCACGGTACTTATGATTATGCTGAAGTTAGTCAGACATCAAATCCAACTAACTGGGGAAACATTGATAAACCAAACAGTGTTGCGCTTGTTAAAGGCACTCCCAAAGATGTTTTAAATGATGTTATAATTTTTCCATATAACGATCCACAAAGAACTATAACAATATTAGATCAACATGCTGATGAACTAGCTTGTGTTTTATTAGATCCAATACCGCATAGAGTGGGACTTATCCCTGGAACCAATGAATTTATCGAAACATTGTATAAATGGACCCGTAAAAATAATACTCTGCTAATATTTGATGAAGTCATTACCTTTAGAACTAATTATGGCGGAGCTCAGGAAAACTATAACATCCAGCCTGATCTAACTACTTTAGGTAAAATCATTGGGGGTGGTTTTCCAGTTGGAGCAATTGCTGGTCGTAGTGATGTTATGAAAGTGTTTGATCCTAGTGAAAAGAATTTATTGTTTCCACATTCAGGAACCTTTTCTGCTAATCCTATTACTATGACAGCGGGCCGCATTACCATGGAATTGTTTGATAAAGACGCAGTTTTGAAATTGAACAAATTAGCCAATAAAGCCATACAACAAATTGAACAAGCCATACAAATCGCAGACATTTCGGCCTGTGTTACTGGTAGTGGTTCAATGTATCGTATTCATTTAAAATCTAAAGCTCCCAATACTTACCGTGAAGCTTGGATGGATGAAAATACATCTCAATTAATTAATAAACTACTGGATCATCTCTACCAACAGGGAATTATGATGATTAACACCTGCTCTTGCACTTTCTCAACTGTTATGACTCAAAAAGAAATAGATAGACTCAGTGAAGCTATGTTAAGTGCCTTTAGAGCGATTAAACCTACTATGGAAAAAACATTGTAACGAAAGAAAATATTTACTTATAATCACTTAATTGGGAGAAATAATGACTGAAGTATATATATGTGACGCTATTCGTACCCCAATTGGCCGTTACGGAGGTTCCCTTTCGTCTATTCGTACTGATGATTTAGCAGCTATTCCCTTAAGAACTTTAATGGACCGTAATCCAAAAGTTGATTGGTTGGCTGTGGATGATGTTCTTATGGGTTGTGCCAATCAAGCCGGTGAAGATAACCGTAATGTGGCTCGTATGTCTTTGTTATTGGCAGGATTAAGCGACTCAATACCCGGTGCAACCATTAACAGACTCTGTGGTTCAGGGATGGATGCTATCGGTACCGCCGCCAGAGCCATAAAAGTTGGTGCGGCTCATCTAATTTTAGCCGGTGGTGTAGAAAGTATGTCTAGGTCACCATTTGTAATGGGAAAGGCAACTGCACCTTTTTCTAGATCCGCTGAAATATTTGATACAACAATTGGTTGGCGCTTTATAAATAAATTATTAGATGAAAAATACGGTACTGAATCAATGATCCAAACAGCGGAGAATATTGCAAAAGACTTTAATATCAGTCGTGAAGATCAGGATAAATTTGCCGACTGGAGTCAACAAAAAACAGCAGAAGCACAAAACAAAGGCTATTTTGCGCAAGAAATTACACCAGTAACAATCCCACAGCGTAAAGGTGATCCAATAGTTGTTGATAAAGATGAACATCCGCGATTAACTTCACTTGATAAACTCTCAACTCTTAAACCCGTTCTCGGTGCCAATCATTGCATCACTGCTGGTAATGCATCAGGAGTGAATGATGGTGCTGCAGCTGTAATCATCGCCTCAGAAGAGGCAGTTAAACAAAATGATCTTATTCCTAAAGTAAAAATCTTAGGAATGGCCACAGCTGGAGTTCCTCCACGTATTATGGGAACAGGGCCTGTTCCAGCCACCAATAAACTTTTAAAAAGACTTGGAGTAAAATTAGCGGACATAGATATCATAGAACTTAATGAAGCATTTGCCGCACAATCTTTATGTTGCTCTCGTGAACTAAACTTGACGGATAATGATCCCAGAATAAACCCACAAGGTGGTGCGATTGCGCTTGGACATCCACTAGGTATGAGCGGTGTTCGTTTAGTTACTTCCGCGTTTTATCAATTACAGCGTCATTCAAATGCCCAAAAAGCCCTTTGCACTATGTGTATTGGGGTCGGTCAAGGTATTGCTATGGTCCTTGAAAAGGCTTAGTCAGCTGGTCCAATCCTCGATTTTTTTCTAAGGTAGAGTCATTCCAGCCGGCGCATTATCTGTACCACATTTTCTAACACAATTTCTGGTCCATGCACTTGCAGCTGCAGGAACTGTTGCTGAAGTTGCCTTTACTGCATCTCTGGTACAACACACACAATCGCGAGTTGCAATCCATCTATCTCTGCCCTTCCCAGATATCACATGACGTGCGGATCTATCTACAGCTAAAGCGACGAATTGATTCATAGGAGCGGAAATAGTAATAGAAGAATCACTCGCATCAACAGTACCTGGAGGCGAAAATGTGCCCACACTCAAATTATAGTAAATGTCACCGGCAGCTTCTAGAGGATAAAAATGTAAGTCATTAAATCCCACAGACACACCATCTGTAACCAATGGAGTTAAACTACCATCATCCGCAGAGGTCGTAGGCCAGTATGTATAATTATCGGCAAAATAAATTTTTTCCAAAACTTGTATCTGAGTTAAATAGGTTTGAGCCTGTGCCTGCCTCTGACGAGCCACAAAACCTCTTAATGTAGGTATTCCTATTGAGGCTAATAAACCAATAATAGCTACAACTATCATCAGCTCAACTAAAGAAAAACCATGTTTTTTCGAAATTAATAATTGCCGAAATCGCCTTAATTTCACAAATCGTCTTAATTTCACAAATCGCCCTAATTAGCAGTTCTTAATAGCAATCTTTCTATTTAACCTTTCTTTTTAGCAGAAGTATCAGTTCCAGATTTACCAGAGGATCTTCCACTTTTAACTACTAAACCAGGTAACCCAAGTGCCTCACGTACTTTATTTTCGATCTCAGTCATTAACTTTGGTTGCTCAGAAAGAAATTTTTTCGCGTTTTCTCTGCCTTGCCCAATTTTCTCTTGTCCATAAGTATACCAGGTACCACTCTTGTTAATGACATCCATTCCTGCAGCCAAATCCAACACATCACCCGTCTTAGAGATCCCCTCTCCAAACATGATATCAAACTCTACTTCTTTAAATGGCGCGGACAATTTATTTTTGGCTATCTTCACCTTGGTACGGTTCCCAACCACTCCCTCAGCTTTCTTGATAGCACCTATCCGCCGTACATCTAATCGTACCGATGAATAAAACTTGAGAGCGTTCCCGCCAGTAGTCGTTTCTGGATTACCAAACATAACGCCAATTTTCATCCGAATTTGATTTATAAAAATAACCGCTGTTTTCGATTTCGACATAGTACCTGTTAGTTTCCGAAGTGCCTGAGACATTAATCTGGCCTGCAAACCCATGTGAGAATCTCCCATATCTCCTTCAATTTCAGCTCTGGGAGTCAAAGCCGCCACTGAATCAACAACTACCATATCCACAGCAGCACTACGAACTAACATATCGGTAATTTCTAATGCTTGTTCCCCAGTATCTGGTTGTGATACTAATAAATCACTAGTATTTACACCAATTCTTCTAGCATAAGATATATCCAAAGCATGTTCAGCATCAACAAAAGCGCAAACGCCACCATTTTTTTGTGCCTCAGCAATTGCGTGCAAAGCTAACGTTGTCTTTCCTGAAGATTCGGGACCATAAACTTCGATAACCCTACCCTTTGGATAACCACCTGCTCCTAAGGCAACATCTAAAGATAAACTTCCGGTAGGAATAGTCTCAATATCAAGTATAGAATTTTTACTATCCCCCAGACACATTATAGATCCTTTTCCAAACTGTTTCTCAATAGCGGTAACCGCTAGATCTATGGCTTTTGATTTATTGACGTCAGCATGTTCAAACATTTATAATCTCCTTATTTCAAATATAAATTCACATTTTTAAGTTTAATATTATATTATATTATTCAAGTTAAATTCTAGCGTGCATATGTTCAAAATATAACAAAGTAGCACCAACTATTGCAAAGGGAAATAAAAATAAATTCAAAATAGGAATCATCAGTAACGAACCAAAGCCAAACAAATAAAATATATTGTTCCAAGCTATTTTTAAACGATCCTTAAACAAAGTTCGATGTCTAATAACTGAAAAATCTACATATTCCCAAGCAATAAAGACCGCTCCCACTACCGTAGCCGGGAAAACCCCCCATCCTGGTATGCATACTAACAGAATTGGAATCAAAGCTACAAATATTGCTTTTTTTAATTCTTCTTTAACCAAGATCAGACTGTTAAGAAATTGCTTTCGCAATGGTAAATGGGCGGTTTTATTCTTTGGTAGATATTCTCGTTCTAATTTAGCAGACACTAAATCATAAAACGGACAACTAATAATGTTAGATATAGTCATAAAAGTAAACGACATAATGGCTAGAACAACAATATAAGCCAATACTAAGGTCGCATACCACAACATTAAAAGAATCCATGTCTCTGGCTTGGGAAATACATACGCCATTATGGCTGTGCCATGAACAGTAAACATATAAATAGCAACACCATAAACTAAAAATGAAATTATCAAAGGAAAAATTAGTAAAGAAAGATACTTAGGTCGCTTTTTTAAAAAAGAAAAACCTTTTCCCATGTACCTAAGTCCAATTAGGTATTGCATAATAAAGTTAGGCCGCTTTTGTATAAAAGGTGACGATTCCATAGTCAATACCACATCCAATTTGTGAAAAAAGTAACCCAAATTTAGATTGCGCTGAAAAAACCAGTTTTGTGCAATCTATTTAACGCAATGTAAGGTTTCCCCATCGCTTGATTTTACTCTTTTGAATCTTTTGTTGAGGCCTTAGCTTTCTTTGGGGCTGCTTCAGTTTTCTTTGGGGCTGCTTCAGTTTTCTTTGGGGCTGCTTCAGTTTTCTTTAGGGCTGCCTCAGTTTTCTTTGGGGCTGCTTCGGCTTTCTTCTTCGGAGCTGCTTCGGCTTTCTTCTTCGGAGCTGCTTCGGCTTCCTTTGGGGCTGCTTCAGCTTTCACTTCCTCCTCAGTTTTCTTTGTAGTTTTACGAGTCTGAACAGCTTTCTTAGCTTTTTCGATAGAACTAACAGATTTCCCACTTGCAAAAGCTTCAACCAGTATACGGTAAGATGTACGGATAGAGTAATATTCATCTGCATTTTTTTCTTTTAATAATTTTACTGGACCCTTTAAGGTCTTAATCTTTGCTTTTAGTTTTTTTAGGGCCGGCTTAAAATCGCTAGCGATCTTTAATTCAGTATTATTTTTAATCTTTTTTTCTATTATTTGAACTTTGGTTTTTAACCACATAATAATTCTCCGAATACAGTTTACCCAGGGCAACCAGCCTAGCTTAGAGCCTCCGATACTAACAAAAAAAGATTTGATGTCAATCGAAATCTTAAAAAAGAGTCCTAATTTCACTATAAAATGGCTTGTCTTCAGATTTAATTTAAGGCATATTTATCCTGCTGATTCTTCTCAGAAAAGAGTTAGATCCATACCGAAATTTTATAACGCCGGTATATTACCAGTTTTATATTATTTATAGTCATAGTAAGGCAATATTACCTATGCTAAATAAAAATAAGACAATTAGAGTTAAAAAGGAATTATTAATAATTTGTTTCATATTATTAGTTGGTTGTGAAACACCTCTGATGAGTATACCCAGCCAAAACTTAAAAGATCTGGTCACTAAATTACAATCCGAATCGTTAGAAATTAAGGCTGCTCAAGATCAAGTTCAAATAGCAAAATGGCAATACCAGAACCATGTTAGTAAATTCGCCCCACAAATTGATTTAAATTTCACCAAACTGTATCAAAAAGGCCGATCTAGATCTAATAAAATACCTGCTTCAGTCCAATCTCAATTTGATTTTGATATAGATGACATCGATTCAGATGACGATGCAAAGATGTCGTTAAAACTAAACCAAACCCTTTACAATAACGGAAAAAATCTCCATCAAATTGATATTTCGGATTTAAATATTAAAAAAAGTATTATTAATAGACATTCAAAAATCAATGATCAGCTATTTGAACTTATAAAATCATATTATAACTATCTTATAATATTAAAAAAAATAGAAGTAGCGGAAACCCAATTTGAAACTAAAATTTTTACCAGAAAAAAGGCTCTCGAACGGTATAAAGTGGGAAAAATTAGTAAATTCGATTATTTAAGCGCTGAAGTTGATTATAAAGAGACCGAATTATCTTTGCTAACATTAAAACATGATAAAGAAACAGCCCTTTTAACCATCCGATTAATATTCAACGGCCAAGATGTTTTAATAACTGAGGACATTCCCAAATCAAAACAAGATGAAAATCCTTATGTTTATCTGGGAAAAAAACCGTTCTATTTTGAAAGATTTACCCAAATTAAAGAAGAAATTTCATTAAACAATTCACCCTTAAGAACCTCTCCCCAAATACGATTAGCAGATATCGATACTCAAATAGCCAAATCTAACTACATCCAAGCTATCCGCAATATTGTTCCAAGAGTATATCTACTAGGTAGTTATGACCTTGATTTTTCCAATCGCCTTAATAATAAAGAAAATAGCCAGGTAGACAAAGATTGGCAGATCAGTTTAAATCTTTCCTTGAATTTGTTTGACGGACTTACTCGTTGGAGAGAGGTTAAAGATAAATCTTTAAAGTTAAACGTTAGTAAAAGATCCGTGGATCTGGCTATTCAAAAAACAAGTGTATCGGTACAAAAAATGTTGCTACAAATTCAAACTATCGAACAAAAGATGAAACTTAATCAAGCCTTAATTAAACGCTCTGGTCAAAGGAGAAAAACGGCCATCGGGCAGTTTAATGCCGGAATTATTCACATAACAGATTTAAACAAGGCCGAATGGGAGCATCGAAAAACAATGAATGAATTTGCCGAAGAGATAGCTAATTACTATACAACTATCGCATTATTACTTAAAGAAATAGGGATTCCTCTTTCAACCAGTGGTCAATGGAACTAATCTATGAGTCCTTAAACTGTGGTTCGGTTCAAGGAGGAAGAAACAAACTTTGGTACAGCCAATTAAGATTAGTCTAGATTGAGATAAAAGCAACAGAGGAGTAAAAAATGATTTTGCCCAAACCCATATTTCTATTTATCTCCCTTTTTTCTCTTTGTACTTTTACAATTCTACACTCCTGCAGTCAAAAAGATAAGAAGGATCATAAAGGTAAGGCAGAAAACAACAGAGGAGCAAGCAAGAAAGAAGATCAATCAAGAGCTGGTAGCAAAAGGCACCGTAGAGGACGCAGATCCAGAAGAATGCTTTTTGGTGGAGCAAAACATGGAAACGAGGACACAATTAAAGAAGAAGTAGTGGTGCCAGTACTAGTTGACCCAATAAAAAAAGGATCTATTACATCTTATTACTCAACCTATACCACCTTAGAAGCCATTCAAAAAATAGAGATACATTCTCGAACAGGCGGTATTATTACTAAAGTATTGGTTAAGGAAGGTGATCTGGTTAAAAAAGATCAGCTTCTAGCTACATTAGATGATCAAAGAGTTAAAGCCGAAGTTGAATTAAAGAAAAACCTCTTTGTCCAATCGCAAAATGATTACCAACATCAACAAGATTTTTTCGATAAGAATTTGATCAGCCAGGATGAACTAACTAAAACTAAGCTCAAATGGGAAGAAAACAAACTCAAATGGTTAATAGCTCAACAAGAGTTCGATAAAACTCAAATGAAAAGTCCCATTAAAGGAATAGTAGCTCAAATAAACATTTCGGATCACAATTTAATGAAACAAGGTCAATTGGCTTTTACCTTGGTAGATGTTAGTAAGTTGATAGCTTATATTTATATTCCCGCTCAAGAAGGGTCAGCCATTAAACAAGGAAACACGGTTAAATTAACATCAGACCATTACTCTCCACCCCTTGTAACTCAGGCTAAAATTACTAGTATATCTCCTGTAATTGATGAAAAAAGTGGTACCATTAAAATATCTATTGAATTGAATAATTCTAATAATACTTTTAAACATGGACAATTTGTCAAAGTGAGTGTGGTAAAAGGGACCAAGAAAGATGTAATTATTGTTCCCCGTAAGGCAATTGCTTATATTGAAGGAAATCAGTATCTTTTCTTAGCTAGACAACTTAATGAAAATGAGAAACAAGACATGCTGAACAATAATAGTAACAATAAAAATATCAATAATGTATTTAAAGCAGAAAGAATACCTCTAAAACGCGGAATTGAAAGTGATAATCAGGTGGAGGTCCTATCAGATGTAGGTGTTGGAGACCTTTTAATAGTTGAGGGTTTTGAAGGTTTAGTTAATAAATCTAAAATCGAATTGATTAATTACACTAATTAACCTGTTATAGAGTATCAGTTTACTGACAACTGAGTACTGTTAAGTTAGCTTGGCTTTTAGACTATGATTGAACTAGCAATTAAACGACCCGTCGCAGTTACCATGATAGTAATTGCTATTATTGTTTTTGGAGTTTTGTCCTACACTCGCCTAAAACTTAAATTAATGCCCGATATTACTTATCCTTCTATAACTGTCCGCACCGAATATCCTGGAGCAGCTCCAGAAGATGTAGAAAAAACAGTTACGGTAAAACTTGAAGAACGCCTTACAACTCTCACTCATTTAAAATCTGTAGTTTCTGTTTCACGAGCGGGTGTATCAGATGTAATCTTAAATTTTTCCTGGAAAGCCAACTTTGATAAAGCTGTATCAGAAGTACGAGAAAAGGTTGAGAGGATTTTCTTTAAAGATGAAGTAGGTAGACCCTTGGTTCTTAGGTATGATCCCAGTATGGACCCCATTATACGAATAGCTTTTTTTCCCGCTAATCAAGAAATGAAATTTTCCTCGCTCAAATCACTGATTGAAGATGAAATTAATCCTCGCATTAACGTAGTTCCCGGTGTTGCGGCAGCTATCATTAAAGGTGGCCGAGAAGAAGAGGTCCATATCATGTTGGATCAACAGAAAATGTCTCGGGTTAATGTAAATATAAATGATATTATCCGTCGACTCAAACAAGAAAATGTAAATGTAGCTGGTGGCACCTTAAAAACCGCCAATAATCAATTTTTGATCCGAATTCGCAATGAATTTCAAAGCCTAGTAGAAATTGAACATCTATTTATCAAATCTTTGAATAATGCTCCTATTAGGTTAAAGGATATTGCCCAAATTGATTATAGACAGGAAGAAGAAAATATAGTGGTTAGAGTTTCTGGTAAAAGAGCCGTAGCCGTTGAAGTATATAAAGAATCCAATGCTAACATCGTAAAAGTGGCAAGTAATGTCATCAAAATGCTCAAAGATAATCAGGCCCAATTTGGTCCCTATACCAATTACGCTATAATGTCTAATCAGGCAACTTTTGTGGAAAACGCGATATTCACCCTTCAGTCTACCGCACTTTTAGGAGGTGTGTTAGCCATAATCATTATCTTATTTTTTCTGGGCCAAATAACCACCACCGCTATCATTGCTGTTTCTATACCCTTATCGATTGTAATTACCTTTGGATTTATGTATTTGTTTGAAATATCTCTTAATACGATGTCCTTAGGCGGATTAGCTTTGGGTATAGGTATGATGGTTGATAATTCCATCGTAGTATTAGAAAATATCTTTCGCCATCAAAACATGGGAAAAAGCAAGATTTCTGCCGCTTTAACTGGAACCCAAGAAGTAGTCACCGCGGTAATTGCCTCTACCTTAACTACTATAGCCGTTTTTTTTCCTATTGTATTTTTAGAGGGACTAGCTGGGCAGCTTTTTAAAGATTTTGCCTGGTCGGTAGTATTTTCTCTTTTGTCTTCCTTGTTAGTAGCAATATTAATCATCCCTATGCTTTGTGCATTAGGCCGGCAAACAATCAGTTCAAAGGGTATAAAGGATTCTTTGGATCCCAATGAAGATCAACAAAAGAAGAAAAAAAATTATTTTAAATTCAAATTACATAAGATTTTTCAAGATCTTTATATCGTCTATCCTCGCAGTCTAATAAAGGTGCTGGATCATAAACCTGCTTTTATTTTCTCTCTTGTAGTAGCTATTTTCATTGCCATCTTTATATTTTATTACTCTGGATCAGAACTTTTACCAGAGGTCCATCAAGGTAACTTAACCGTTCAAGCTAAATTTCCGGTGGGTACTCCTTTACCAGAAACTCTGTCTCGTATAGCTAAAATAGAAAAGAATTTCACTCAAATAGATGAACTAGCTATGTTCGGTTCTATTACAGGAATCGATGAACAGGAAATTTCCAATCTGGATGAGGGTCCCAACACTTCCCGGTTGATTTTACGTCTAAAAAGAGAGGTTATTAAAAGTCTGAAGAATAAAGAAATCAGGCTGATTAATAAAATCAACCAATTACTAAAGCGTACCACCAATTTACAATATGAAATTACCCGACCCGCCTTATTCAGTTTTAGCGCTCCTTTACAGATAGAATTATTTGCTGAAAATCTTTTGATATTAAATCGTTTAAACGATGATGTAATGAAAATGTTATCTAACTTACCCATCTTGAAAAATATTAAAAGCTCTTTAGAGAAAGGTTATCCAGAGATAATAATATCTTTCTACCAAGACCAACTTTTAAAATACAACGTCCGTTCTGAGGATATAGCCTCTAATATTGCCAATTTATTACATGGTAAAATCGCCACTTCCATGAGTCGTAAAAGCCATACATACGATATAGTAGTTAAACAGTCAGAATATGATATCAAGTCATTAAATGACATCAAGCAAATGCCCGTTATTCAGATAGAAGGGAAATATATCCCTCTATCCACAGTCGCATCAATCAGACCAGCTATGGGTCCATCTGAAATCAGACATATAAGTAAACGTCGTGCAGTGCAAATCAATGCTTATCTTGCGTCAGGCATTGATTTAAAACAGGCTTCTTTAATCGTTGAAACTCACATCAAAGATATAATTAAAAACTATAGTAAGACCGGTGTTGTGTCTTTTCGTATTGGCGGTGAAGACGTTGAAAGAAAAGCATCTGAAAAAGAAATGCTTTTAGCGGTTCTACTTGCTATTTTTCTGGTTTATGTAGTAATGGCATCCCAATTTGAATCATTTATACAACCATTTATCATTATGTTTTCCATTCCCTTAGCAGCCATTGGTTCAGCTATTTTATTATGGTTGTTAGGAATCAACATTAGTGTCATGGTATTTATTGGTCTTATTATGTTAGCTGGAATCGTTGTTAACAATGCCATTGTCCTGATAGACTTTATGAATCAGCAAAGAAGAGAGGGAAAACCGCCACGACAAACAGTAATTGAAGCAGCTAAGGTACGTTTAAGACCAATTTGTATGACCAGTTTATCAACAATACTAGGTCTCTTACCTATGGCTCTTGGATGGGGTGAGGGAGCAGAACTCCGATCACCTATGGCTATAGCAGTAATTGGAGGGTTGTTTAGCTCTACCATCTTAACCTTATATGTGATTCCAACTATTTATGAAATTATTTACCAAAAGAAAAGAGGAACGCCATAAAACTTGGTTGGCTTCTTTTTTATCCTATATAATCAGACATAAGCCCGTCACCATTTTAATGTCCTTTCTAACCATTTTGATTCTGGGTAGTGTTGCCATATTAAAAATACCTTTGCAATTATTTCCCTCTGGTTTTCAAAGCCCCATTTTATGGGTTGATATTTCTGCTCCCAGCGCATCCTCTAAGGAAAACGAGCGTACCATCGCTAAACAAGTTGAACCTTATTTATCTACCTTAAAAAACATTGAAAAACTTACCACAACCTCATCTCCACACAATGTATCTTTTGGAATCCAATATATTGATGGCACCAATATGGATTATGCTTTTACGGCTTTGAGGGACAAATTAGACCGGGTTTATCCGAGGTTACCTGAAGATACAAAAAGACCAACTGTTTATAAATTCAACACTAACGAAATGCCTGTTCTATTTTACTCCATCAGTGTTCCTCCATTTTTATCATCCTTAGAAACGTTGTTTGATGACCTAAAGACCGATTTAGAGTCGGTTGATGGAGTTGGCAAGGTTTCTTTTCATGGTAATTATAAAACTCAGGTCAATATTGATCTTCAATTAAATAAATTAAGACAATTGCATATCACTCCTGAGCAGGTCTATGATCGCCTTAAAGATGCAAATTTAAAAGTATCAATGGGTAAGGCACAATTTGGATCCAGGGAATTCTTTGTAAGAGGTGTTAATAATTTAACCAGTTTAAACGATATCCGTAATATTATCATAGACCCCCAAAGAGGAATTCAACTTAAAACTATTGCTCATATAAGACAGTTAAAAACAAGAGAAATCCAGGCTATCAGGAACGTTGATGGAAAAAAAAGCTACATGCTGAGTATTGTCAAAGAATCTATGGCTAATACTATAGACACCTGCCGACTAGCTGATCAGAAATTACAGGAAATTTTGGCCCAATATAATTCAAAACAATATCCGCTTAAATCGATAAAAATATTCTCCCAGGCAGACCGAATCTTGAACAGTTTAATGGATATTGTCAAAGCTGCGTTAATGGGGGGGACCATATCCTTTTTAATATTACTACTATTCATAAAAGATTTTTTCAGCACTTTTATGATTTCCATGTCGATACCGTTTTCTTTGTTTATTACTATTATGGTGCAATATCTGATTGGAGAGGACCTCAATGTCTTATCTATGTTGGGTCTAATGATATGCATTGGGATGGTTATAGATAATTCAATTGTAGTAATGGAGAGTATTTATAAAAAACGTGAGCATAAAATGGCTCATAAAGATGCCGCTATTAAGGGCCTACTAGGGGTTAGTTTACCTATATTCATGGCCACTTCTACTACAATTGTTGTTTTCCTACCTATGATTTTGGTTAAAAAAGGATCAATTTTTTCCTGGTTTATGTTAAAATTGGGCGTTCCTGTTTGTATGGCTCTCCTAGCGTCTTTACTTATTGCCTTAATTTTCATTCCAACTGGTGCTGCCAGACTAATGTGGGGTAAAATTCGCCCTAATAAATTAGTACAACAAATTAATCTTAAATATCAAAAAATACTAGTTAGGGCTATTAGATGGCGCAAGACAGTTTTTATATTATTCATCTTGTTGTTTGCTACAATTTATTTTCCCATCAAGAATGTCCGCAAATCATCATCTGGTCTTCATAGCAGAAGCCGAATTAGAATTGAAGTTACCTTTTCTCGTGGTTCTACCTTTGCGGGAAGAAATACTATTTTACATCAAATTGAGAAATATCTTATTTCTCGTAAAGGTAAATATGGTGTACGACACGTTCGTCTTCGACTCAGATCCAGAAGTAGAATAGCTTCATTTACTATGTACAAGGATCCTAATAATAAAGCAAAAAAAATTGATAAATGGATGCAACAACAGGAAGAGATAATAAAGCAATTAAGAGAACAATTTGCAAAGCCGGGAGTAAAGATTGGAAAGGTTTACCAAACTTCTTCTGATGAAGAGGGAATCATTCAGGTGGCAATTGTTGGTGATGGATCAGATCAACTTGAACAGATAGCTAATGATGTCAAGGAGCGGTTAAGACATATCAGAGGAGTATTGGATGTTCAAACGGAGACTGATCTATCTAATGAATATGAGCAGGTTTATTATCCTGATCGAACTAAGCTGTTTGAACTTGGGATTAATTCTGCCAGTATAGCTAAGTCCATAAGATTTTATTTAAGTCCTTATCAAGTAGGTTATTTGGAAAAGGGGGATAAAAATTTTCCTATCTATCTAGGAGTTCCGGAAGATCATATTCAATCAATATCGGATTTATCTTCTATTGAAATACAAAGTAAGCGAAACAATTACCCTCTAGGTATATTGGGAGACTTTCAATTAGAAAAAACCCAAAGAAAAATAGTTCGGGTTAACCGTAAGAATCAGCTAGATATCCAGATTACAGTTAGTGAAGAAAATCTTGACCTGTTGTACAATGACATCCAAAAAAATTTAAGAGAATATCATTTCCCGCCTGGTTATTCTTTGGATTTGGGGGATAAATACCAACAGACCGAAGAAAATCAAAAAGATATGATCTTTGTAGTTGTATTATCAGTCACTTTGGTTTTTTTATTAATGGGAGTTTTATTTGAATCTTTCATTTTACCACTATTAATTATTTTTACCGTTCCGATGGCTTTTGTAGGTGCTTTTTGGTTTTTATACATTGGCCAATTAGCGCTGGGTCCTATGTCTTATTTGGCGCTGGTAATTTTAGTGGGAATTGTAGTTAATAATGCTATTATTTTAATTGACTCAATTAACAATAACCGGAAAAAAGGCTTTGCTGTTTCCAGATCAGTATTAAAATCTTGCGTTGTCCGTTTTAGGCCAATTATTATGACCGCACTAACCACTATTTCCGGCCTGCTCCCAATGGCCACTTTAGGCAGCAGTGGCATGGGAGTTGACTATCAACCACTAGGAATCGCAGTAATTGGCGGTCTAGTTTCGGCCACTTTATTTACTTTATTTTTCATACCTATTCAGTATTTATTACTACGCGATATTAAGCAATTGGGTCGTAAATATTATGTTAACTTAACCTTTTGAAAATTAAGACCAAAAACAATTTATCGCAAACTTCTATATAGATCATATAGGAACATATAGAAGTTGGATTTGGCTATTAAGCAAAGATTAGAGAAGAAATGACCTTCAGCTTATTTCTATTGTTGATTCTGTTGTTGACTCTGTTTAGCAACTTCACTAGCAACTTTTTGTTTTACTAATTTATTAACAAATACTTTCTTAAACTTGTCATTATATTCTTTAATCAAACCACATAATTTAGGATCATCCAAATTGTTTTCATGTAGTAAATTACATTGAACAGAGGCAATTTCTTTAGCCATCAACGGATAATTTCTTTGAACCGCATCCAAAATATCATAAAGCGCATTATCCCAGCTTGTTGGGTTTTCTTTGTTACCAGCCATCTGTACAATAGAAAAGGGATTATTTCCGGTCCTAGAAACGGTAATTTTCATAAGGAACCACTTTTCCTTATTACCTAAGGTTACATCAGCAATCATATGCATATCCCTTATGCCATCCTTTATTAACCAAAAACCTCTATCCTCTTGTGATTGTTTAGCAATCACCTGGTGTAATTCTGTACATTTATCATCCTCTGTTTTTTTAAAAATCATAATATCTGGAGTAATGAAATATGCTCGAGGAGAAGAACATAATTCATAGGATTTTTCATCTAACTCTCCTTCCTGAACCTTATCTTCTATAGCTGTAACCATATTAGGATCCCCTTTAGGTATCGGACCAGGTTCAAAGTCAACTCCTCCACGAGTAATTGCTATACCTGCCGAAGCATCTTCTCCTGGATAGGTAAACTTACTGGGATCTGCAAAAGGATCCTGAACAGCATTAGGATCAGCAAAAATACTGCCAGGATGAGGACCATCAACAGAACTGTAGTTAATTGGATCAGGATTAAAAGTTCCAGCACTATAGCATCCATCATTACCAGCAACCAGACCCATACACCCTGAACTATATCCTTCAAAGGTCATATAAGGATCTTCTTGAAATATTCCCCGAAATTCAGAAGCATCTAGCGAAGCTGATAATTTTAAATCTGGAGCGAATAAATCTTTAGATGCTCTACTTGACACAGTATTTCCAAAATAAGGATCAATACTAGGTTCAGGAGCTACATAAGAAAAACTGGTCTGATTAAACATACTTTGATCTGAAACTAGATTAGTATATAAAGCATCCCCATAAGCCACAGGATCATATATATCTAAATCATTCATTGAAGGTAAAACCAGATTACTTTCCATCACATAATTATCAACAACAGGTGTGTACTCTGGAGAATAAACATATGGAGAATAATCGACAGGGGATGAATAAGATGAGTATGATTCTAATGGGCTATTCATAGAAGCCACTATGGGATCAACAGCTACAAAATTATTTTCCGGGAGAGTTAAAGATTGAAAACTAATAGGATCGTAAGCTGGATCAAAAGGTTGATCTAAACTTTGTGATTGGCCTCCCAAAGAAGAATCTATTGCCATACTACTTGAATCACTACCCCAATAATTTGATGCAGTTCCAGCATAGGGATCATAAGGATCATAAGGATCATACGGTTGATCCCAGGTGTCGGTATTTGCCCAAGAAGGTTCATCATTCATCCACCAAGCAGCTCCATTACTATCACTTCCAACATAAACACTTGATAAATCTGCGGCATTACCACCTGTTGAACCACTTTCGTAAACATATCCCCCAGCCCAGGGACCTGGTGTGTTATCTACGGGCACCTGATTATCTAATACTCCACTTCCACCTGTGTCACCCCAACCATCATTCCACCAATAATCACCTCCGCCACTTGAATCATTCAAAACTGTGCCACTCCCTGTTTCACTTCCTACATTCCACCAATCACTCCCACCTGAATCACCCCAACCATCACTACTATAAGCATCTGTCCCTCCACCACTATCCCAAAAACCAGATACCAAATTAAATCCAGCTGCATTCATTAGATTGGCTTTTTTCTCTAAATTCATACGTCTATGAAAGAATCTTAAATATAAAGCTTTGTTTTCAAAGGGATCTTCTGTTTTCTCTGCCCCTGGTACTGATAACTTTCTATTCCCTGTATCTAAAACTTCACTCTCACTACAAGCTAACTGAAGCAATGTAAGTATTAAGATATTGATTATAATAACAAAGTTAATATTAATTGAAATTATTCTATTCATAATAAATTCCCAATTATAAATAAGTTACATATTTTTATGCCTTATATTTATGATCGAAATTTTATTAAAAAAGATTTAGAATTAGTTTTAAATTCACATAAAGATATAATATATCAATACATTACAATCCATTTACTGCATCGATATAACATTAAGGTAATTTGATATGAAATAATCGTGTGGGATGAAGTTTTATTTAGGACTGATGTCAGTAGTAGCTGAGTTATCAGTAGAGTTACTTTCTTGTTCTGCCAGTAAACTCATCTTTATTCTTTGCTTACGTTTGGCAACCTCACTAGCAACTTTTTGATTTACCAATTTACTAACAAAGATATCTTTAAACTTTTCATTATATTTATTAATCAATCCACATAAATACTGATCATCGGAATTGTTATCATGAAGCAAATTACATTGTACAGAGGCTATCTCTTTAGCCATTAATGGATGATCTTTTTCTAACGAATCTAATATTGAATATAATCCATTTTCTAGCCCAGTTGGGTTTTCATCACCAGTCATCTGTACTATTGAAAATGGTGATTCTCCTTTTTTAGAAATAGCTACCTTCATTAAAATCCATTGTTCATCATTATCCAAAGTTACATCAGTTATTAAATACATGTCATTAATGCCATTTCTTATTAACCAAAAACCATTTTCCTCTTGCGATTGTTTAGCTATAACCTGATCTAACACCTTACATTTATCATCATCAGTCTCTTTGAAGATCATAATATCGGAAGTTATGAAGTAGGCTTTTGGAGCATAACACAACTCATAAGAAGGGTTTTCTAATTCTTCATCTTGTACTTGATCTTCAATAGCCATAACGTATCCAGGATTAGGATCACTATACACAGTACTCGAATTAGGATCATACACAGTGCCATCAATTCTGGAGTGAGCGCCAACATTTGGATCAATAAAAGAATAATCTGGTGATCCACCGCAATATCCACCTGCACCCGCAACTAGACTGGCACAACCTGAGTTATAGTCAGGGCTATAATAACTAGCTGTATAATTTCGTAAGTCATCCTCTCTATACACATCTTGAAAATCTGATGCATTTAACGAGTTTGATAATTGTAAACCTGGTGCAAAGAAATTGTCTGTGGCTCTTCTATTGATTTCATTACTTGTAAAAACTGATGCTGGAGGTTGATAATCAAAACTTGTGTTTGACAAAATAGAAGGAGTACCTTCTGTAAGAATTCCCGCATACTCTTGAGGTGATGTATTCGGATAATCTTCCCAAGAAGGAAGATATGAAAGTAAATCGTTCTGTCTGGGAAGACTAACATACGGACTATAAGATTCATTAACGCTAGTATCCACTGGAGCTTGGTAATAATCATATGGATCTGTTGCCAGAGCTGCTGGAGACCATGGATCACGATTATAATTGGATGGTGAATATGGATCAGGCGCTATATAAGTATTTTGAGGAAGAGTTAAGCTAGTAAAATTAATATCATCGTAAGCAGGGTCAAATGTCTGTGGTTGTGAAAGATCTATGGCCATTGGCATTGAACTCATAGAGCTATATTCTACAGGTGTGGATATTTGTAAATCTCCAAAACCATATGGGTCAGATGGAGCATTATTCCCAAATGGATCATGGGTAGTATACCATCCACCATTTCCTACAGTGATGTTCGATAAATCTATAGTACTTACATCGCCACTTCCACCCCAAATATCACCACCACTACTTTCATCACCGTAAACATAACCATCTGCCCAAGGCCCTGGTGTAGCGTTCCAATTCTGAGTTGCTACGTCATTATTCCAAGAATTATCAGAAACTATATCGCTTATTCCTAAATCACTTGCGCTACTACTATCTAATCTATTCCAATCCATAACATAATTATCAGGCTCAGGAGTTGCTAGGTCATTATTCCATGATATTGGTTCAGATGTCCATGACATTGGTTCGGGTGACCATGAAGGTTCTATACTCGTATTACCCATATTATCAGTAACTGTCCAATCCGGTGTTGCTACATCATTACTATAGGAATAATCAGAAACTATACCGCTTATTCCTAAATCACTTGCACTACTACTTTGAATGGTTGTATCAAGACCGCTCCAACTACCATATCCACCTCCAGTATCATATCCACCTCCAGTATCATATCCACCTCCAGTATCATATCCAAATCCACCAAAATCCCAACTCGAAACCAAATTAAACTTACCATTATAAACCAGCTCAGCTTTCTTTTCAGGATCAACGATTTTATGAAAGAATCTTAAGTATAAAGCACTGTTTTCAAAGAGATCTTCTGTTTTGGTAACCTGAGATGTGGAAGATTTAGAATCTACACTTATCTCATCATCTTGACTACCACATGCCATCATAAAGGTAAAAAGCAGTAATACACTGATTTTTATTAATAATTTTTTAGTTATTTTATTTTCTCTTTTCATGACTAATTCCTTATTATTAAATCATGCTATTATTATAGTAAATCACACAACTTTGACTTGAATAAAACAAGTCTTGTATAACTTATCGAACATACTTTATAAAACATTTAGTATTTGATTAAGATTTGCTTATTAATACATAATATCAATGGTTTATATGCTAATTTTATTTTTATTTTCACTATTATTTTTGTATATATACTATTAAATGTATTCTATATATGCATTGTATAAATATAAAAGGCCCTAGCTTGTCTCGTTTCGAATAAATGAAACAAACCAGGGCCTTTTATATTACGACTAGTAAATACTAGTAAATTATTGTTTTAATTAAGTTTTATAAAATATCGTTAAATTCTAACTAACTACCACCTCGGGTTCCAAGCCAAATAGAAGGTAATTCTGGTTTACCATCCTGGTTAATTGACCACTTGGAAATCAATAACTGTCTGTCTCCCGGTTCTCCATCTAGATCCTCAGCAATTACCATACCAAAGAAGATATAATAAGCGGTATATTTAGATGGTACATTGTTAAACCATAGCAAATCTTCCATTTGTACATTCAGAGAATCAACGTTTCTATAATCAGTTTCACCTTCTGCAGGAGCTTCTTCATCATTATCACTCCTATAAAAGGCAGTTGCCAACGCGGTATCAATTAGAGTGCTTATATTCTCTTCACTAAACATGTTAACAATGTAAGAACCGTCGCCTCCCTCAGCTGGTTCGTCATCAGGAGCCCACAGAGGTATTGTAGGTATATCTTCCATTCCTTCAATTTTTAGTTCATGATCCTTACTCAAATACCCTATTGGTCTAAATTCAGCTGGTTGAACGAAAAACCAAGCAAATACAGCTACTTCTCTTGTTGTACCATCTGGAATTATCTCATCCACAAACGTTGGTGCTGCTGCATCATCTGCCACATTTTCCATAGCGCTCCCATTCCAAATTTGACCAGGGCCTACTCTCCTCGCTGAGTTTGAGGCCGAATCTTCACCTTCTATATTCCCTAAAGTAGGATTATACTCGATCTCATTATCATTATTGTATTTATATTGCCAACCGGTATAAGTTCCTTCTTCTGGTTCCCAAGAATTAGGATCTGCTGGACAACTATCACCGGTACATTCCATCTCTTCCCCATTTTCATCATAATATCTTCTGGCAAACCTCCTTTGCGTTTCATTAAAACATAGCTTTAATGAAATTTTGGTTGGATCATCCGCTGCAAGTTGAATAAATGACACCCCATTGTCATAAGTAACTACTTCATTACCGGCGGTACTCCAGTCAGCTTCATTGTACAATTGAGCCCTGTAAAAAGCATCGGTAACATTTCCGCCAGCATCTCTACTTTCAAAATAGCATTCATAAGGATTCTTAGTTTGATCCCCTCCATCATCCGCGGAAACAATCTGCCTACCAAAAGAAGGTTTTATTACATTAAAATATTGCCCTATTATACCAGAGACGTAAGTTCCATCAGCACTTAAAGTAGTAAGAGGAAATCCGTCTAATTCAAAACGATAATTTTCAATATCCATTAATAAAAGTCTATATCTTAAATTCATATACTGTGCATAATTACTATCCCATTGTGCTCCCCCTTTTGATGATATCCTAGCATATTGTTCGAAATCCTCATCACAACTTCCCCTAAGATCATTTTCAGGACCGGTATAACCACACTTGGTATCTAACACCTCTATATCAAAAAATTCCATTCGATTACTGCTACTACCAGCGACTTCACCCTCTACAGGATCAGGTTCACAAATATCTCCCTGTCCATCATTATCAACATTTTCCTGATCAGGATTATTGATACTGGGACAATTATCGTCACTACCTTCAACACCATCAGAATCAAAATCTGCATCGTCTGCTGGGACATCATCACAAGCATCTCCTTGTATAGTAGCAGCGGTTACTGTAACACTACCATCATCTCCCACCGACATGGTTTCTGTTTCATCATTATCATCATTTTCATCGTCATTTTCACGGTTGGCCTGACCAGTGTTATATATACGAGGACAATTATCCTCATCATTACGTTTACCATCACCGTCTGAATCAATTTCATTCTCAGCAGTATCTATTGTAAGCAGATAGCCTCTAATAGCTGGTACATTATCAGATTCATCTTGCGCGGAACCATCAGTAGTATCACTGGCATCACATACATCGCCCACACCATCATCATCAGTATCAATTTGATCAGGATTATATATACCTGGACAATTATCATTTATCAGAGGAGCTTCCTCCTCTGGAACTAAGCAACCATCAGGTTCGGTAGTTGAGCCTTGGTCACAAGCAAAATCATTATCCACAAAACCATCATTATCCAAATCAAAATCATAAGTAAAAACCTTAAGACCACCTATTACATCTCCTAAGTTTACTCCACCTTTATTTTCTACCTTTATTCTGGAGTATAAACCCGCTACTTCATTCTCAATATCAACCAGTTTCAACCTAGGACCAGCAACGGATTGACCTTCCGTTAGATCGACAGCAGCCGGACAACGAAATTTATAATGATCTAAGGTCCCATAGGAAATAAAACCTTTGGTAGTAGGCATACCGGCATATAAAGCATCCGCATCCGCTTCAGTATCATTCCCATTAAACCTTACCTCATCTAAATTAGTATCAATAAAATCTTTTAAAGCAGGGTCAGGATCCGTATCTAATCCAATAGAATAAGCAACCTCATTAGTTTCTTCAGTAGCAGATAATACCATTATATAGTTTAAATAAGTCTCTGCACTTAAACAGGGTAAATCAATGGTTTTTATGCTTTCACTGCCAAGTTCATAATCCCAATCATCCTCATGATAAAAACGAACTAAGTTTCTTCCATCAGCAACAATAAATCCGCTTAGCTCCCCTCCTCCTGATACTAAGGGTTTTTTAGCTATGCTAACTTGAAATTTAGAGGAATACACATTAATATCTACATCATGGATAAAGTTAGGTAAACCTTCCCCAGTAATAATCACTTGTAAACGTACTTTTCTTTTTTCCTGTAGAACTTTCCTTACTTTAAACTTGACTTCCATTACGTCCGAGTCTTCCTTCTTATCTGTAGAGCTTGTCGTAGCTCCGATGTCTTCCGTACTCTCGCCAGGATCCATGGTTCCTACTATTCCTTCCGCACCACTTAACAATTCAATTCCTTCATCTAAAGTAGCAATATAAAAATGGACACCACTGACTGAACCTACACCCACGTTAGAAATAATTAACCTAGAAGTATATTCTTCTCCGCCAAAGTAAAAATAATTATCCTCTTCTCTTTCCAGCTCAACCATAAATGAATAAAGTCCCTGTACCAAAATAGTAGGAGCAGTGGCATTCTGATCTCCTACCGTCAAATCAAATTCCGCGTCAAATTGTCGTTGGTTATCCTCTCCCTTAACTAAATTTAGCTTGGGGGAATTACGAGTAGCGCCTGCCATGTCAACAATTACCTTATACTCAATACCCACCTGCAGATTTTCCGCTTTCCAAGAACCGTCTTCATTAACAGTTGCATAGACAACTTCCTCAGTATCAGGATTGATTAATTTAACTACTGCTGTAGAATAATCTGGTGCAGGGTAAGTACCACCACCACTTATAATACCTCGACCACCTCGATATTCAGCATCATAGCTACCGGTAGTTGGCTGTGGTAACATCTGTAAACGACCGGTCATTTGGGCTGTATTAACTCCATGACGAGTTAAAATATGTGTATTTTTTCCATCCACAAGTTTAGCCTGATTCTCGGCTGTGTATTTTAACAATACACTTCTAGTTCCACTTACTTTATATACTTTATGATCATCCTCATTTTTAGTATAATTAGCTGTTATCGTTGACCCTCCTTCTTTCCAAGTCATTTTTTTCTCATAAATTTTATACTCCATGTCCCTTGCAACATCCTTCCACAGACCATAATCCTCACTCAAGGGTTCTGTGATTGCGTTTGGATCATCTAATGGATTAACTTTTGGTGATTGAGTACTACTCTCATCAGAACCAGATGGTAAATCATCATCCGAAGAACAAGCAAAGATGATTAAAACCACAACCACTGCTATCGATAACACCCCTCCAAAAAGCCTTAATCTATTCAATACATTACTCATCATAATACTACTCATCATAAAAGCCTCCAATTATAATAAATTGAAATTTTTTTGCTCCTTTTAGAACAGATCGGTATTCACAATCATATATTTAGGAAATTAAAGAAAAAATAATATTTATCTTTTTTATTAATTGATTACATCGACATTATTACCTAAAATAAATGAGATCATACTTGTCATTTGGTAGGGAGAAACCTTCATGCTTATTCAGAGACCAAAACGTGCTGGTCTATTGCAGATAAATACCTTAACCGACCTACAAGCGCAGAATAGCGGAACAAATCTCCAGGAACTTAAAGAAGGTTTAACAACTCTCTCCTCAAAACCCCGCAGACTAGTATTGGAGCTTACGAATGTCTGTAATTTCAATTGCATCACTTGTGGACGTTCCTCAAAACCATCCTCACAACATTTCCTAGATATGAAAGATTTAGCAGCCTTAACTCCTTTTTTTCCATATCTAGAAGAAGTTACCTTATTTGGATGGGGAGAAGGGACATTGCATCCTCAATTCACTGATATAGTTGATCTTTTTTCTAAAAATTCAACAAGAATCTATTTTGTTACCAATGGATCTACCTTGAATCAATTACAGGATTTAATCATTAATACACCATCTTTGATTATGGGAATCAGCTTGGACGGATTTACAGCTAAAACTAACGATCGTATCCGACAAGGATCTGATTTTAATAAGATAATATACGATCTTCAAAATATCGTTCGGATAAAAAAAGAAAGGCATTTGTCTTCTCCTTATATAAATGTAGTAATGACTTTAATGCGCTCAAATATTGACGAACTGCCAGGTATGATAAATTTGGCTCACAAAATGAGTCTTGATGAAGTAAAAGGTATTTACCTTACTTCTTTTGATAAAAAACTAGCCCATGAATCATTATGGAACTCTCAAGATCATGTAAAAAAAATCTTTAATCAATCTCATGAACTGGCCCAAAAATACAAAATCAAATTGAAACTACCACATATCCAAGGAGAAGACTCCGCAAAAAACAATTATCATAAAGGATGTTTTAATGCTTGGAGAGATCTCTTTATTGGAGCGGACGGATACATTCGTTATTGTCAATCACATGAAGATAGATTATTCTCAATCATAGAACGAAGACACAATTTAGAATCAATGTGGAACGGACCTGAAATGCAAAAATTTCGAACTTCGGTCAACAATAAAAACTTAATGTCCAGTCAGTGCCAAAAATGTTATCAATCCTCCCACGCCAATTGGAACAAAAAGCATGCCTTTTTTCAAACTAACAAGCCTAAAATACCCGACGGAGGTTAATTGAGCCTTAACAATGAACATGTTCTGATAACTGGCGCAGCAGGATTTATTGGAGCCAACTTAACTCGCTATCTTTTAGAAAAGAACCTGACTGTTCACGCACTAGTAACCAAAACTACAGATCTTTGGAGACTTGAAGAGATTCTATCGGAAGAGAATTTAGTTCTACACCAGATCCCTAACTCGAAAATTCAACAACTAACAACCTTACTGCAAAAAATATCTCCATCGATTATTTTTCATCTGGCAACTACCGGAGCCTATTTCTATCAAACAACCAAAAAAGATATTGAAAATACTAATTTACATTTCTCTCTAAATTTAATGCACGCGGCTATGAGTCTAGACTCCATAAAAAGTTTTATTTATACTGGAAGTTCAGTGGAATATGGTCCCAGCAATCAACCCATCATGGAAAATAGCATTAAATCACCTGTAAACAGTTATGATTGGACCAAAAGCTACATTTCTTTGTATGGACAATGGTTATATAATCAACATAGTTTCCCTTTTGTCACAGCTATTTTATACTCGGTTTACGGCCCATATGAAAACCCCACTCGCCTTATCCCCACTATTTTTAATAGTATCTGCCAACAAAAAACCCTAACGATAAACCACCCTTTGGCTAAGAGAGATTTTATCTATGTAGAGGATGTTTGTGAAGCTCTTTGGCAAATTGCACTTTTCCCCCAAAATACCATCGGCGAGAATTTTAACATCGGATCGGGAAAAGAATTTTCTATTCAAAACTTAATTGAACTTATTAAGAATGATCTCCAAAATAATAAATTCGAAGGAACAACTTTCCACTTACCAAAAGTTGATTATAGCGATCACCACGTTCGATCTAGAGTAGAACCCATTTATTGGCAGGCAGATGTCAGCAAAACCAAAAGAGTTCTGGGATGGCAAGCTCCAACTTCGTTATCTAAGGGTATCAAACAAACCCTGCACTGGTTTTCCCATAACCAAAACCTTTATCTCCAGGATAAACAACTAATTGACCAAGCTCGCAAAGCTCGAAAGATAATATTAGAGTTAGCTCATAAAACTAATAATTCTCATATTGGTAGCTGTTTCTCATGTATAGATCTGCTTACCTATTTATATTTTAAACAAATAGTTAATTCAGGTGACAGAAATGATAAGTTTATACTCAGCAAGGGACATGCCGCTATGGCTCTGTACACCGTACTACACTTAAAAGGAAATTTATCAATCGAATTACTTCAAGAATACGGTCAAAACGGTTCACTCTTAGGTGGACACCCTAAGATGAATAAAGAACTGGGAATTGAGATTTCCAGTGGATCCCTGGGACATGGATTAGCATTAGCCTCTGGATTAGCCTATGGATATAAACTCGATAATTCCCATCAACAAATATATGTATTAGTAGGCGATGGAGAACTCCAGGAGGGAAGTGTTTGGGAATCACTTCTTTTTACCGGTCATCATCAATTAGATAATCTGGTTTTTATTATCGATCGCAATTATTTAGAAAGCCTAGGATCCACCGAAGATATTGTTAAACTCGATCCACTAGAAGATAAACTACGTTCATTTGGCTGGCACCCTATTAAAATTAACGGACATGATTTTACTCAAATTGACCTAGCTTTCAGAACTCAATGCAATGGACCCAAAGCTATTATTGCTCACACTGTTAAAGGCAAAGGAGTTTCCTTTATGGAAAACAATTATATCTGGCATTACAGATCTCCTAGAAAGGACGAGTATCAAAAAGCTTTAGTTGAATTGGACACTAACTGACACATATCTTTAATTGAGCTTTTCGATCTTTTATACAATTTTAAGGTAAATTAAATGAGAGACGCGTTTTTTCAACAATTATGTTCCCTAGCTAGCGACGATCCCCAAATTGTCCTGATGGTAGGCGACATGGGATTTTCTTCAATCGAAGAATTCCAAAAACAGTTTCCTACTCAATTCATCAATACCGGTATTCAGGAACAAAATATGATAGGTGTCGCAGCTGGACTAGCTTTGGCAGGCAAAAAGGTATTTGTCTATACTCTTATTCCTTTTTTAATACTACGTGCCTTAGAACAAATCAAGATGGATATTTGCTATCCCAACCATAATGTAGTTTTAGTTGGATCCGGAAGTGATTTTAGCTATGGCAGTCAAGGGACGTCGCACCACGCTATTGAAGATGTTGCGGCTTTAAGTGGTTTTCCTAATTTAATAATTAGCTCTCCCGCCGATCCCTTGGAAACTAAACTGATAGTAAAAAAAGCCTACCAGTCTTCTAATCCTTACTACATCCGCTTAGCTAAAAACAAGAATCCAGTGGTCTTTACTCAAGAATTTATTCAAGCTGAATACCAAGAAATGATTACTGATTATCCACAACCCTATTATGTTCAAACCGGTGAAGACTTTACCATCTTTACCTTTGGAGATATGTTGCCAATTGCTAAGAAGATACATCTTCCTAATAAATCTTTTGCAATAGTTCAATGTCCTTGTTTTAAACCTATCTCCTCCGATTTAATTTTAAAGGTAGCCTCCCAAACTCCAGCTATATTTACCCTAGAATCTCACTCATTATCTGGTGGTGGAGGATCTACTATTGCGTCTATTCTTGCTGAAAATTTTAGTACCATTTGTAACAGGCCCAACTTTACATTTAAGCGGTTTGCAATTGATGATACAATGTTGCCAACCAATCATGGTGATCGTGATTATATGTACCAACAAGTAGGACTTACCAGTGAAGCTATTA
>CAZJDM010000006.1:0-55492 GCA_964544765.1 uncultured bacterium | reverse complement strand
ATACTTGAGACGATCTGAAAAGGCACAGCAATTCTCAATTTCTTTTTTTACTCCTGATAGTGAAGTAAAGGTTGTCGCACCAGTAAAATTCATTAAAATAAAACTTGATATTGAGGGAATTAATAATATCCAAGCGGTTAAACTAAGATAATTTTCAAATAGTCCTAAGCTAGGAGTGTTCCACCAATAACTCATTATACCTGTGGCAAGCAAAATTCCGAGCCATGTACCTTTTACAGAAAAAGATCTGCCTGGAAGCCAAGGTAGTAAGAGTGGTCCTAATATTCCAGCTAATAAAAAAATAAAGATTAGAAGTATGACATAGGGTAGACCATTATTGAGCATCAAGGAAACAGAGACTCCTTGTTTGTAGAATCCTGCCATTAGAAAAAGGCATACTGCCGTGGCCAAAATATATTTGCCCCACATCATTAGTTCTATCGGTATTAATACTGTTCTATCCCAAAGGGTAAAATGCATAATTCTCATATCTGGTGTGGCTTTGAGTTTAGCAAGTAAAAAGTTCGATATATCCTTGGCTCGTATGGGACCATATATTACCTTAAAACCACTATGCTTTTTTACTTGAGGAGCGCTAACTCCCACCGCTCCAAGTTGAGGGACAATGATTCTTTTGTGATGGATAATTTGTTCGAGTTGGGTTTCTTTGATTCTATTCACCAACTCATTGGTGCCAAAGGTACCTTTTCCAGCAGCGCACCATACATTGATTCCTTTAGTGTCAAGTACTAATATCCACGCGTCTATTTCAACAAGGTTACGCCGTAATATATCAAAACTCATTTTATAGTTAGCTGATGCGAAGACTGGTGACTCTGGGTTGGGGTTTCCTACTGCATACAGTCCGGGTTTTATCTTGTATTTCATGCGCCCAATACCCCATCTGGATTTCCAATGTCCAAGAATATCACTCATTTCTAGTTTGGTAGGGACTATTGGTATGATTTTATCGTTAATGGTTAAGAAAGTTAAGTTCTTCACGTCGTGAAATGACGAGCTTGATTTGTTAATCATGTTCATGTCTTTATCTTTCGTAAATTAAAGTTAAAATTTAATTTTTATTTTTTATAAGAGTCGTAAATTGATTGAAAGTCAATAGCAAAAAATTATCACAGTCTTTATTGACAAGTTACTTCGAATCAATATAACTATCTAGAAGAGATAACAATTCATTAAAATTACCAAATGGTTTGGATAAATATGCTTTAGCTCCCTCAGCAAGTGCCGTTTTCAAGTCTTTATCATCTTTTCCAAAACCTGACATTATGATAACCGGTGTATTAGGTTGATGTTTTTTTGTTTTGAGTACTATATCAATTCCTGAAGCATTGGGCATTTTTAGGTCAGTTAATATCAAATCATATTTTTCATTTTCAATGTTTTTTAGTGCTTCAATTGAATTAGTGATTACGTTGGGTTCATAAAAACTTTCTAAAAGATCGTATGTTACATTCGCTACTTCAATATCATCATCGATAACAAGAATTCGTTTTTCTTTGGTCCCTTGTTTCAAATTAAAAGATGAAGTCGTACTCTTTAGTTCATTATTTTTTGATTTCCTTCTATAGAGAGGAAGTGAAATAATAAATTTTGTTCCCTCGCCAAATACACTTTCTACCGCAATTGTTCCTTTATGTTGATCAACAATATTTCTGGTTAGAGATAATCCTAGTCCTGTTCCCATTCCAGCTTCTTTGGTAGTAAAAAATGGATCGAAAATACTATCTAAGATATTCTCAGGTATTCCAATAGCGTTATCTTCATAAATAATTTTTACGTTTTCTCCATCTACTAATGTTGTAATTGAGATCTGTTTGCTTCTATTATCTTTTACTTGTTCAAAAGCATCGCGACTATTAATCAGTAAGTTTTGAAAAACACTTTCTATTTGAGTCATATCTCCAAATACACGAACTTCACAGTCATTGAATGAAGAATTGATTGAGATACCCCGTAGTTTAAATTGTGTTTTTAAGAAACCAAAGGAGTTTTTTATAGGAGCAACAATTTCAAATGATCCTTGTTCTGAATGTTTAATTTCTTTGGCAAAAGTTCTTAAGTGTTTAATGATAGCTTCCATTCGTTTTGATGCTTTTTTAATCTTTTTAGCTCTGTCTTCTATTTTAGTTTGATTGTCCCCTGAGTTTATTAATAAATTGGCGTGTCCCATAATGGTAGTTAGGGGATTGTTTAGCTCGTGAGCTACTCCAGAAGCCAGAATTCCGATAGAAGCTAATTTTGATGATTGTATTAACTGTGATTGCATATTCTTGCGTTCAATTATACCTGCTAAAGTATCAGCTATGGCTTGTAAATATTTTTCTTCGTTTATATCTCGTTTATGTCCTTCATGTAGAAAAATATTAAGAACGCCTACAACTCTATCTTTAGTCTTGATAGGTACACAATAGTGCCCATGAGGTTTCATACCCTCATAAGAAATATGATGATTATCATCTAAACAATTTGAAAAAATAATCTTTCCTTCTTTGGCAGCTTTTCCACATAGACATTGTCCAAATGAAATTTTAGAGCATGTCGAGTGTACGGCAACCGGTAGGTTTCGATGGGTCTTAAGTGTCAATTCGTGAGGTTTATCTTCTACAATAAAGATGCTTCCTTCAGACTTGAAAGTCAGGAAGGAAGTACCTTGAATAATTATTTCTAGGGATTTTTCCATGAGTTCCTTAAAGCCCATGGAATATTGTGATGTTTGAAGAAGTTGATAGAGAATCTTTTGAAGTTCAAAGGTTCTGTGTTTTTCCTTTTTTAAATCTTGGAGTTTTCTTTGAAGTAAACAATATTCTTCAGCTCGATTAATGACAGATAAAAATTCATTGCGTTTAATAGGTTTATCTAAATAATCAAAAGCACCATTTCTTACTGAACTAATTACCGTTGATTTTTCTCCATGCCCAGTGACCATAATTACTAAGATATTGGGGAAGTCTTCTTTAATACGTGATAATAATACCAGTCCATCATTTTTGGGCATTTTTAAATCGGTGACAACAATATCTGGTAGATTTTTCTCAATAAGAGTCAGAGCTTCAGAGGCTGATTCTGCTGTATTAAGAGAATATTGCCATAACATATCTTTGTATAAATCTCTTGCATCCTGCTCATCATCTATAGCTAAAACTGAAATTAATTTTTTGTTAAAATTCATTTTAATATTCGTGTTCGTATTCATATTCGTGTTCATTTTTTATACCTCTTTGTCAGTCTTATATACATCTATGATAAGATAGTTTTTCCTCACCTACATTGTAGTATGGCTTTTTCTTACCTAAATATAGGGGTATTTTGATACGGAACGTTGTTCCTTTATCTGATGTAGTATGACAACTAATATTGCCGTTATGTTCTTGTATAATGCCATAGGAAATAGAAAGACCGAGGCCGGTTCCTTTACCCACTTCCTTAGTAGTATAAAATGGATCAAATATTCGATTTAGATTGGATTTTTCAATACCGTGTCCATTATCAGTGAAGTCTACAATGGCAAAATTTTCTTTCTTTTTGGAGGATACATTAATCGTTCTGCTTTCTTTTTGAGATATCGAATTAACCGCGTCGCGACTATTGGCGATCAAATTAGTGAAAACTTGTTCAAGACGAGTAGTGTCGCCAGTTATTAATAAATCATCTGGGGATAGATTTATTTGGATTTTAATATTGTGATGACGAAATTGTTCCTTGAATAGTATGAAAGACTTTTCAATAACATCATTCATATTGATTGTTCTAAAATGAATTTTATCTTGTCGGCAAAACTCTCTAAAATGTTGAATTATTTTTTTCATTCGATCACAATTTTTATCTATTTTGTAAATATATTTATTAATATCATTAAAGGTAGCCTGTTCATTTCTTTCAAAATAAGCCTTCAGACCGTCGTTAAAACCCATAATGAATTGTAAGGGATTGTTTAGTTCGTGAGCCAGACCGGCGCTCATTTCACCTAGGGAAGCTAGTTTTGCGCTTTGAATAAGCTGAGTTTGAGTTTCTTTAAGAATACGATTTGTTTTTTCAATTTCTTTAGTTCGCTTTTTTGCTTCTTTGGCGGCTGCTTTCATTGCTGTAATCTTTAAAAGATCTTTTTTCGCCATCTTTCTTTCAGTTATATCCAACATAGATCCTAATATATTGTCATTTTCAATTGTTATAGATACAATAAACCACAAGATAGAGTTATTTTTATGCATTACTCTTAATGATAATTGTTCCTTCTTTCTTAATGATGGTTTCTTAGGTGAATCGATAAATTTTCTAAGTTTTTCTTTGTCTTTTTTTAATATAAAGTCATAAAGTGAATGACCCAATCCTTCCTTTATTGAATAACCCAAAATTTTTTGCCATGCTGGGTTTAGATAATTTATTGTTGAGTCAATTTTCATTTCAAATACAATTTCATGCAAGCTATCAACCAATTTTTGATAACGTTTCTCAGATTTGGAGAGACTCTCAATAAGTCGATAGGTAATTTGAGCCTGAAGTTCATTTTGGAGAATATCTTTCATTATTACTTCATCTCATCTAAATTTACACGATGCACTTCGTACATGCATTTCTAATGTTACACGTTTTTTCACATCGCGTTTTGTACTATTCATCCTACATTAAGTTGATTTGTAAGAGTTTTTCTATCTATAACTTGAGCATAGAGTGGAAAAACATTTTCAAGATAGAAGTTTTGTTCAATCTCTGTTCGTCCGCAGGTACAGTCACCTAAAATATGTACCTTATATCCTTTTTCATGAGCGGATCGTCCAGTTGAGTCAATACAAATAGATGTTACTACACCAGAAATAATAAAATCTTCAATATTATTTTCTTGTAATATTTTATCTAGATTTGTATTGCTAAATGCATTAAGTCCTCGTTTTCCAGGGACTTCAAGGATTTTATCTCCATATTTTTTAATTTCTGGAATTGTTTCTGATCCTTTTTTCCCTTCACAAAAGGCGCCAACATCTTTGATGGCTTTTAATATCCCCACTGGTTCAGACAATTCATCGTATTGTGGAGTAAATATAATTGGTGTTGATATAATTAAGGTATTGGTACCTTTTAAAGTGTCTAATAAATCTAATGTATTGGTAAGGACCTTTTGAGCATCAGTTTCGATCACCTGATGTAAAATTCCATCTTTTCCAAAATAGTCATGTTGATAACCTATAAGTATTACGGCGGTTTTTTTGGCTTCCATAATTTACTCCCCAAATTTGAAATTTCTTAGAATTAACGCATGTTAATTATTGTGACATATCCAGCTATCCTATTATCATTATTATATATACAGGGTCAATTTATAAAATATATAAAAACAAATATATTTTATATTATTTGATTATTAAATTATTAGATATTGCACATGTTTCATTTTTTTTAGATAATAAGGGCTGATTTTATGGAGCTGTATATATTATTTATTCACAGCTCTTAAGAAAGGAGATGTTATGAGTCCTTGGTGCCCTTCATGTAATAACGAGTATCGAGATGGTTTTGCTAAATGTGGTGAATGTGATACTGAGTTATTGTCTGATGAAGCCTATCGAAATTTGGAAATGGAGGAACTGGAAGAAGAAGAATTGGTAGTAATTGATCAAGGAAACTTGGAATATATCAAAGAGCAGAAGGATTTATTACTTGATAATCAAATATCTAGTATTTATCGCCCTCGTTCTGATGAAGAATGTAAGGCCTGTGTACCAACTTTTCAGTTATTAATTGTTAAGGATCAGTTAGAAGCTGCCCGTGAAATACTAAGTAATAATCTATACAAATTAGATCGAAGTGATGACGGCTATGACGATAATATACAAAGAGAGTCAATGATAGATTATAATGAAGAAAATATATCTTGTCCCGCTTGTGGATGTGAATTTGCTTTACAGCAAGATTGTCCTGAATGCGGGTTGTTTATAGGAGTTCCTTCCGAAGAAGAATAATTTTTCAATTATCTTGATATCTGGATATTTAATTTAAAATTACTTGATATTCAAATTATTATTAAAAAATAACAATTTGTGGTTCAAAATAATAATCCCCAACTTGGAGAATATATGAATATTAATGATAATTTTAAGGGTAACAGTAATATAGATAGTAATTATAGTATAAATAACAGTAAGAAAAAATTTGCTATTAATGTAAAATATATGGCCCTTCTAGGCATATACTTGGTCAATTCTACCATCATTAGTGGTTATGGTGTTCCTTGTTCAGTAGCATATGATATTGCTAATGAGCACGGAGTAGTTGATCCAAGGAGGAGGAGTAATCATCTTGATATTAGGAATTTAAGAATAGCTCCTGATCAATTTCGACATAGAAGTTTACTTGGGAAACGTATTTTCATTGTAACTAATAACCCAGCAACTTTGGAGTTCACTTCCTTTTTAATAGAGAAAAAAAATGGGGAGGTATTGGTCGCAAAAAATAGAGAACAAGCAGCTACTTTAATTGAGAAGCATTCTTATGACTTGGTATTGGTAGATCCTCAGGTGTATGATTTGAATACTTCCGATTTAGTACAGAGTTTGGGGGGTAGAGACGGCGTTGCAGTTGTTAGGCCTGTGCCAGTTTTAATTTTAGATGGTGAGGTTAATAGGGCTTGTTTGCAGTCAGGCATCTGTGGAAAGGAGGTAAATCTGTCACGTAATTTTAACTCAACAGATTTTTATACCAAGGTTTTTGGATTAATTTATCCTAATTAAATTAATTAGTAAGGCTGTCCAAATATTCTTGGACAGAGGCTTTAGGTTTTTTACTTATTGCTTGAAAGATTGAGATGTCAGGATTTTTGATTCCCGTTCGAGTGCATACAGTCTGATGAAGATGGTTCCATACCTCAGTTGTTACGATTACATCATCTAAGGCTCTATGTACCCTGCGGGGTTTGATTTGTAAATGTCTAACTAATGATCCTAATTGATAGCTCGAAGCATCTGGTATTAAGCGGCGAGATAGTAACATAGTGCAAATAGTTGGATTGCTTATGTCTATATGAGCACGTTTCATTTCCGCTTCTAGAAATCGTTTGTCAAATGAGGCGTTGTGGGCCACTATAGGCTTATTACCTATAAACTCCTTTAGTTGGGGCATGATGGTCTTGGGAGAAGGCTTGTTTTTAATCATTTCATTAGTAATTCCTGTTAAATCGGAAATAAAACATGGTATATGTTGGTCAGGATTCATTAGTTCCGAGAAGGAGTCTATAATTTGATGATTACGTAAAATAACAGCTCCTACCTCAATTACCCTATTACGAGTAGAAGAAAGGCCTGTTGTCTCGAAATCAAGAACTACTAATTCGTCTAATGTAGATATAATTTTCATTAAGGATTATTACTATAACGATTGATAGGTCAATGTCAATTAGGTTATTGAAATGTCAGATATTATATTACCTCACTTTCTTGCGGGGGAGTGTTAGGAGGGGAGTTATACAGAGGTAATTTAATTTGGAAGGTAGTGCCTTGATCAGATGTTGAAACACAATTTATATCACCTTTGTGTTCCTGCAAAATTCCAAAGGAAATAGAGAGCCCTAATCCGGTTCCTTTACCAACCTCTTTAGTGGTATAAAACGGATCAAAAATTCGGTCAATGTTTGCTTTTTTTATTCCTGGGCCATTATCCATAAAATCGATTAAAATCGAGTCTTCTTTGGTTTTTGAAATTACTTTAAGTAAACCACCTTCTTCGGGAGAGGACGAAGAAATAGCGTCACGACTGTTTGAAATTAAATTTGTAAATACCTGTTCCAAACGAGTGTTGTTTCCATTAACTTCTGGATCTTGGTTAGATAGATCGAGTTCCATTTTAATATTTCTAAGTCTTAATTGTTCCTTAAATAAAATGAATGATTTATGAATGACATCGTTAATTTTGAGTCTTTTGAAATTGGAATCATCCTGCCTGGAAAATTCCCTAAAATGTTTGATTATGTTGTTCATTCTATGACAATTTTTATCAATTTCTTCGATTTCATCCTTTACTTGTTCATAAGTAACTTGATCAAAGTCTTCGTAAACAGCCTTTAGACTTTCATTAAAACCCATAATGAATTGTAAAGGGTTGTTAAGTTCATGGGCGAGACCAGAACTCATTACTCCTAAAGAAGCCAGTTTGGCATTATGAACAATTTGTGCCTGCATTTTCTTTAGCTCAATAGTTTTCTTTTTAAGGTAGTTATTCATTTTATTGATATCTTCTTGTTTATCTACTAACACCCGATTTTGATGATAAAGCCTTAAAAATACTTCAACTTTATTCCTTAATAGAAAGGAATCAATAGGTTTGGTTACATAGTCAACTGCTCCGAGAGCGAAACCCTCATTTACAAAATCTTGTTCCTGATAAACGGCAGAGACAAATATAACAGGAATATCCTTGGTTTGTTCACGAGAAAAAATTAATTTGGCCGTTTCAAAACCATTCATATCGGGCATTTGTACATCCATTAGCATTAGAGAAATATCATGCTTAAAAAGTAATCTTAATCCCTCTTCACCACTTTTAACAGTAATTATTTCTCTATCCGGTCTGGCCAGAATTTGATTGTAGGTATAAAGATTTCTTTCATTATCATCGAATACTAGGATTTTGATATCATTTTGTTTATTGTTGTTTGTGTTATTATTCATAGTACGGACTCCGTATTTTCCACTTCTGGGATTTCGTTGGATCACAGCCTACGGTCTTGAATTATTGGTTTTCAGTTAAAGTAATTTTTCTGATGACAGAAGACTAATAACTGAGCACCCTCTTTTAAAATTTGTATAAAAATAAGAATATTTGTTAATTAAATCAATTTCCTGTATACGCGAAACTGCTTAGCGAAATTACTATAATATTTTCGTTTGGAATACAAGTTGATTGTTTCTTTAGCTCCTAAACACAAATAACATTGAGAGATCAGACTATCAGTAAATAACTGTAGAACTTTATTAACTAATTGCTTATTAAAATATATCAATACATTTCGACAAAGTATCAGATGAAAATCATTAAAAACGCTGTCTGTGACTAGATTATGGGTTGAAAAAACAATATTTTCCCTCAAAGATTCGTGGATGGTAAAAGTGTTTGATTCTTGATCGTAATATTGTTCAAATTGACCCGTACCGCCAGATTCAATATAATTTTGCCTATACTCCTCAAGTTTGGATAAGGTATATTTACCTTCAACACCTTCATTTAAATAATGATTATTAATATCAGTGGCATATATTAAGGTGTGATCATAAATCCCCGCTTCTTTTAGTAAGATAGCTAACGAGTAAGCTTCTTCACCACTGCCCACTCCGGCTGACCAAATACGAATGCAAGGATAGGTAACTAACCTGGGTATTATGTTTTGACGTAAAAATAGAAAAATTTGAGGATCACGAAACATGGAGGTTACATTAATTGACAGATCATCCACTAATTTAGAAAAAATATTATTTTGATCTAGCACCATCTGATAGAAAGAATCTGTGTCGGAGATATTTAATTTTTGCATGCAGCGAGTTATTCGCCTTTTTAACGATGACTCATTATAATCGCAAAAATCATAGCCATATTTTTGCTTAATGTTTCTCAGAAAATTTATTAACTCAGACATATGAACCTATAATTTTGCGTTCAACCAAATTCGGATCAATAATAATAAACGTTTAAAGTCAACCGGCTTGGTCAGGTAATCAGACGCTCCTGCGTCCATAGCGTGTTGACGGTCCTGTTTCATCGCTTTAGCTGTTAGAGCTACGATAGGTAAATTTTTATATTTAGGTATATCTCTTATTTTACCAATAGCTTTATATCCATCCATTTTGGGCATCATGATATCCATTAATATAAGCGAAATTTCTTTACTTGATTGTAAAATTTCAATAGCTTCTTCACCATTGCCGGCAGTTAAGACATTTATTTCTTTACTTTCCAAAATAGATGTCAAAGCATAGATATTTCGGATATCATCATCGACCAATAATACTGTTTTGCCTTTAAAGACATCTTCTGAAAAAATTATCTCCGATATCAGTTCCTTTTTTTCTAAATTGATCGGGGAATAACATAAGTTTTTCCCTACTTCTTCTATTAAACGAGTTGGCGAATAATCACCTTTTACAATGATAGTACTGGTTATAGCTCTTAGAAATTTTTCATCATCATTTGATAGAGCTTGGGCCGAATAAATTATCAATGGTATTTGTTTTATCGGTAAAACTTGTTTTTTTATAGCATCAATAAACAATGTCCTATCTAGATCTGATGTGTCCCAATTAATAATGACACAATCAAAATCTTCAGTGATCATTTTTTCCAGGGCCTGCGTTCCGGTACTTACCTCATGTATTTTTAAATCTCTGGCTACTATCAATTTTTTCAATTGAGTTCTTTCTTTGGTATCAGAACTAACTATCATCAAGTCAAATTTTTCTTTTTGAACAAAAGAGTCCAACTTTTTAAATAAGTGCTCACTCAACTTAAGGGTTATAGGTTTTAATTGAAAATTAAAGGCGCCCATTCGATAATAGAATTCACTTTCTTCGATATCAGATATGATAGTGACTGGTATTCTTCTGGTACGGTAGTTAGCTTTTAATTGCTGTAAAATCTCCCATCCATTACCAATTGATAATTGTGCGTCAATAATTATAGCCCTGGGATAATATTTTTGAGCCCAATCAAGGGTCATAGAGCTTGATTGGGCAGTTAATACACGGTATCCCCATTTACGGCCAGTTTCAAGTAAGTCAATCATCACTTCATTATCTTCTACCACTATTAGGAGAACTTTATCTCCTTTTTTAATGATAGCCTGATCATCAGTTATTGAGCTGATTATTTTTGAGGTACTTTTAACTTCATCTATGGTTGTTTTTGCTAATGGTCCCGTTTTATTTTTTAATTCATTACTAGGTTTAATTGGTAATACAATTGAAAAGATACTTCCCTTATTTACCTCACTTTGTACGGTTATTCTACCTCCGAGCCAAATTGCAATATTATTACAAATAGAAAGACCCAAACCTGTTCCGCTATATTTACGATCTGAAGAGCTGTCTAATTGTTTAAAAGCCTCAAAAATGTATTGTTGTTGGTCTTTTGGAATTCCAATTCCGGTATCAGTAACTTTAAAGGCTATTTCATTTCGTTCCAAAGGTAATTGCATTTCAACTTGTAAAGTGACGCTTCCTTTTTGGGTAAATTTAAAAGCATTACTTAAAAAATTTCTGATTATCTGCTGTAATTTTTCCCGATCACTAATCAAAGTGGAGGGTACTTTGGAATCTACTTGAGTAATAAAAGACAAACCTTTTTCATTAGCTATTTCGGTAAAGGATCGCTCTTGAGCTGTGATAAGTTCTCTAATGGGAAATGTCGACCGATTGATGGTGGTTTTGCCGGCTTCTATTTTTGATAAATCTAAAATTTCATTTATTAAATGTAAAAGATCTTTTCCCGCGTCATTTATTATAGTGGCATGTTTTATTTGTTTAGCATTCATTTTGCCGGCCTGGCCGTTAAACAGCAGTTTAGATAATAGAATAATGCTGTTTAACGGGGTACGCAATTCGTGGCTCATGTTGGCTAGAAACTCGGATTTATATTTATTGGTTAGTACCAATTGTTCAGAGCGTTCTTCTAATTCTTTTTGACTCTGTTCAAGTGCTATATTACGGGTTTTCAGTTCAATTTGGGTCTTGTGTAAGTTTTGAGTTTGTTCTTCCAATTGTTCGTTAGTTTCTTCCTGTTCTTCGGTGGTTTTTTGCAATTCTTCTGTTAATAATTGAGATTCTTCTAATAGTTGTTCAGTTTTTATTCTTGATTCAATCATTTTAAGAGCGGTAGCTATAACCATTTTGGCTGATTCTATAAATTTCGTTTTCCATCCATCGAATTTTTGCCAGGATCCTAACTCAATTACACCCAATAACTGATTTTCAAAAATTAAAGGAAAGCAAAAAATACTATTAGGGGATTTGCTGCCCAAGGCAGAATTAATTTGATTGAAAAAATCCTTCGGTACATCTTCAAGATGAATAGTCTTTTGTTCAAAAGCGACTTGCCCGATAATTCCCTCTTGCAGTTTAAATGTTTGATTTATTGATATACTTTTATTTGAACTTGAATAGGCGTATTTACCTATTAACTCTAAATATTTTTTTTCATCGTTCCATTGGTAAAAAACTCCAATTTGAGCGTTTATATACGGAGTAATAGTATGCATTATCTTATTAGCAAAGGCTTTAAAATCTAAGTTGCCAGTAACTGCTTTATATATGCTGTTTATACCGGTTTCTAATTGATTTTGTTCTGCCAAAGCTGTTTTTTCTTGTTCTAATAGGTTTTGTTGATCAGTAATTTGCTGGGCCATTAAATTGAAATGGTTGGCCAATACTCCAAACTCATCTTTTGAAGTTATGGGTACCTTTATATTGTATTGACCAGTTCCCAGAGCCATAGTAGCCTTCATAATATGACCTATTGGTCTGGTCAAAATTCGTGACCATAACCCGGCTATTATTGCAATTAATATTAGAGAGATAATAATGACCCAGAAGACAAATTGTCGAAAGTTAATGGCTAGTGAGAAAGCCTCATTACGATCAATTTCAGACATGATAACCCAATTTACATCCGGTATATTTAAGGGGGAGTAAGCACTAAGTACTGGTATCTTACGATAATCAAGAAAAATTTCGGTGCCGGTTCGGCCTGCAAAAGCAGCTTGTGTACCTTTGGTATCAATTTTTTGTAAAAGTATACTGCTGTTTTCTTCTCTTACATGATCAGTTATTTCTTTCTCAATACCTGCTTTAATTAGATTGTCCAAATAGTTATCTCGATCCTCAATTAAAAATCGCGAATCGTTTCTTAAGGTCAGGTCATCGCCTACCAATAAAACTTCTCCGGTTTTACCCAGACCGGTCTCTTTCCATCTTTGATGAGAGGTAAGAATATCATTTAGCTTTTTAATAGAGATCTGTATTATTAACACTCCTACCTTTTTACCATCTGAAAAGATAGGAGTACCGATAAAACTGGCGGCTCTCTCCAAGGAGGGGGAAAACGACTGGAAATCAATCATTCTTACTATTTCTGGATTAGAACTTTTATTGATCTCTTTGAACAATTTGCCCAGATGGCTGTTAGTATAAGGCCCAAACATCAAGGAAGTAGCAAAATCAATTTCTTTAAAGGTAGTATATATAATATTCCCAGTTTTATGGTCGATCAAAAAAATATCGTAATGATCAATAATGGAAAAGGCACGAGAAAGAGTACGATGATATTTTTTATGAATCTGATTGTATATAAAAGGTGCGTCATGATAATTAAAAAGGTGTTTATTTTCTGGCGGATATGGATTTGATTGGATGTAAAAATACTGTAAAGCTATGGTGGTATTACTGAGTTTTTCAAAAATTTCTAAAGCCGAAAATTGTTCATTTATACTATGTCCTGAATGTTTTCTGGTATATTCCTTATCAAAAGTATCTTTGTAATATGTTTGCAGTTTGGCCCGGTATTCTTTCATTAATGATAAAGGCACTTCTTTTTTCTTCATCATTTTAAACGCGTTTTTAAATTCTTGCATGGATCTTTGAACTACCAACATTGAAGCCATATGACGTGTATGTTGGCGCAGCCCGATAAAATAGTCCTCTACTTGTTGCTTTTTTAGTTCCCTAATGGATATCAGTTTATCAAATGCCTCTTGTTCTATCGCATTACGGGCGTTTTGATAACCTATCAAACCAACAATGACTATCGGTACAATACCAATACCTAAAGCTAGAGCGGTAATCTTAAACCGTATACTCAATCTTTTTTTTAAAAGTGTATTTTCAATATTTGGAGTTTCTTTTTTGGTATTCATCAAATGATTTCTGCGTATATTGGTGAATATAATTTTTTAGACTTATCGAATGATAATATTATCGACATAAGATGTTTAAACTTTAATAAATAAAAGGGTAATTACATCGGGATATATTTTCCTTGATTAATTTTATTATATAGCATAAAAGCTAAATTGACGTAAGGATAAGCGGATATTTAACTATATATTATAACAGATGAATGTATAAAAATTTATGTTTATGTATTATAATATATATAGAATAAACCAATAAATATGTGAAAGATACCCAATCATAGGAAAATAGAAAAAATGCATGATAGATACTCAATAATAATTGTCGATGATCATAAGATCTTAAGAGAAGGTTTAAAAAAATTAATTGAGAATCAACCAGACATGGAAGTAATTGGAGAAGCTAATAATGGTAGAGAAGCCATTTCAATTATCAATAGAACCGATCCACAGATAGTTATAATGGATGTATCTATGCCTGGTATGAATGGAATGGAAGCCTCAAAACAAATAGTTAAGGACTTTCCACATATCAAAATTATTGCCTTATCAATGCATGTAGAAAAACAGTTTGTAGAAGGAATGTTTGCCGCGGGTGCTATGGCTTACATTCTTAAAGATTGTGCTTCAGAAGAACTGGTTAAAGCAATACACACTGTTTTAAAAAACAAAATTTATATAAGCGCTGATATCAGTGATGTTGTTATGGAGGGTTATATCGAAAGTCTTTCTCGTGATAAAAAAGATACTTCCAGTACCCTAACATCGCGGGAAAGAGAGGTGCTTCAGCTTATTGTAGAAGGTAAGAAAACCAAAGAAACCGCTAAAATTTTACATACTAGCATTAAAACCATAGAAACACATCGCTACAATATAATGACTAAATTAAATATCAATAATATTGCTTGTCTCACTAAGTACGCCATCAGAGAAGGTATTACTTCGATATGAAAGAAGTTGTCAGCAGAATGAATGTGTGAAATGACATACTGCCCAGACGTTAATAAATCACTTTTGATGTAAAGATAAAAGATCATGAAAATTATGGAACATGAGAAAAGGTTATCGGTTCTAGTAGTTGATGATGAAGAAAGTGCCAGAAAATTATTTACTAGCTTTCTAAAAAGGCGATACCGGGTATTTCAGGCTGGTTCTGCTGCTGATGCTATGGTTTTAATTGAAAAGGATCCTCCGGATATTGTTATTACAGATATTAGAATGCCTGGAGATGATGGCTTGGTCCTTTTATCCCGCATAAAAGAAAAATTTCCTGATATATTTGTGATTATTGCCACCGGTCATGGTGAAAAATCAACTCTTATTTCCGCTATAAGAGAGGGAGCCTTTGATTATTTAGAAAAACCTGTTATCCATGATGAGTTTCTATATATAATCAAAAGAGCCGAGAGCTATAGCCTTCTACAAAAACAAATCAAAGAGTCTGAAATTAAACAAAGAAAGAACTTTGAATTACAAAAAATTCTATATTTATTGCTTCAGTTATATGAACAAGATCTACCTTTTGTTGAGTTATTAGAAAAATCATTTGATATTATCTATTCTTCTTCATTGATTCCTTTTAAATCCCATGGAAGTATTTTTGTGGTGGAAGAAGAACCAGATGTATTGGTTCTTAAAACTCATCATAAACTACCCAAAGATCTTATTTCTAAATGCTCTAAAATACCTTTCGGTAGGTGTCTTTGCGGAATGGCCGCTAAAACTAAAGAGGTTGTTTTTTCTAACTGTGTGGGCCATGATCATTCTGTTTCTTTTGAAGGAATGGAACCTCATGGACACTATTGTGTCCCAATAATCACCAAAAATGGTGTTATTGGGGTATTTAATATTTATGTAAAAGATGGTCATGAAAGAAATGAAACTGAAGAAAAATTCTTAAAGGCCATTGCTAATACTTTAGGTGGAATAATTGAACGCAAGAATATGGAAAAAGAAAAAGAAAAAATGCAATTAGAAAAGCTTGCTTCTATTACCACCATTTCAAAAGGGGTGGCTCATGAATTAAATAATCCACTAGTATCAGTGATGGGATACTCTCAATTGATGGCCGCGGGAAAATACGATTGTGAACAAATGATAAGTAGAGCTGATAAAATTTATAAGGCTTCATTGAGAATGAAAAAAATTATTAATCAACTGAGGTTATATACAGGAACCTCAGTAAATAAGAATAATTTGGAACCATTAATGGTTTCCGGGCCAATAAGTAGAGCGCTAAATTCGATTGAATCAAAGTTAAAACATAAAAACATTGAAGTAAAACGATCCTTTTCTAAAGAGGATTTTCAGATATATGGGGATGAAACAGATTTGGAAAACGCTTTTCAGAATTTACTTACCAATAGTTATGATGCTTTTAGGAGGGTGAAAGATAATAGGAAAAAACAGATCTCTATTAGTACCTTGACCACCCAGAAGGCGGTTTCAGTTATTTTTCAAGATAATGCGGTAGGAATGACCGATGAAGTTAAAAATCGCATTTTTGATCCTTTTTTTACAACTAAAGAAACAGGACAGGGTACAGGACTCGGAATGTCCCTAACCTACAATATTATAAAAAATCATAATGGAACCATTAAGGTTGAAAGTGAGATTGGTGTAGGATCCAAATTTAATATTACTTTTAAATAGTAAGGGGTAAAAATAGGAGAGCTTGATAAATTAAGTAATAAAAATAAAAGAGATAGAGAAGCGAGTAGTAAACTAAAAGAGCTGGAGACATGAGTAAGAAAAATAAAATATCAATTTTGGTTGTAGATGATGAGCTAAGTGCACGAAAACTATTTGCCAGCTTTTTACAAAAGAAATATTTGGTTTCTCTGGCGGAGTCCACCACTCAAGCTTTATCTATGATAGATAAGGACCCTCCTGATATTGTTATTGCTGATATCAAAATGCCCGGAAAAGATGGTCTGGTATTATTGTCTAAAATTAAAGAAAAATACCCTAACATTGTTGTGATAGTGGTTACAGGTAATGGAGGAAAAGCTACTGTTTTTTCTGTGATTAAGGAAGGAGCCTTTGATTACCTAGAAAAGCCTATTGTCAGGAGCGAGTTCTTATATATAGTCGGTCGAGCCGAAAAATACTGTAAATTGCATAAACAACTAAAGATTTTGGAAGATAAAAATATACAAACGGCCAAGTTATCATCAATAGCCTCTATTGCATCAGGTATGGCTCATAAATTAAATAATCCTCTGGCAACTATAATGGGTTATGCCAAAATGATATCTATGGGGAAGTATAGAGATGTACAATCCAGAGATAAAGCCGATAAAATTTATCATGCTTCTTTACATATGAAAACGGTAGTTGATCATTTCAGGACTTTCGCTAAAACCAGCAAAGACGGTCAGTCTATGCAATTTATGATTGCTGAACCAATAAATAGCGCTTTGGAGGTTTTAAAATCGAAACTGGAAAGTGAAGATGTTACCGTTGATCTTTCGTTGTCTTATAGGAGCCATTTACTTGGTGATAAAGAGGAAATAGAAACAGTTTTTCAAAATTTACTCACCAATAGTTGCGAGGCTTTTAAAGAGATTCAGGATAATAGGAAAAAGCTTGTTGTTATTAAATCGACTGTAGTGGAAAATAAGATGTTAATAAATTATAAAGATAATGCTGTTGGAATGACCAACGAGGTTCAAAACCACCTTTTTGATCCTTTTTATACTACCAATGATGCGGGTCAACAGACATGTTTAGGAATGTCAATAGCATATAATATTATTAATAAACATAATGGAAGTATCACCGTTGAAAGTGAGATTGGAATGGGGTCAAAATTTGTCATTACTTTTCCTATTAAGAAAGAAGAAATATTAATGGTAAAAGATTTTAATGAAGAACCTGAGGTAACTGTTTTACCGGACAGTGAAAAGTCAAAAATACTTATTATTGATGATAATCCTGAAGTTGCTCAGGTTGCTAGTGATTATCTCAATAGAGTATTTCATACTATAATCATTACTGATTCTACCGAAGCTCTTAAAAGAATAGAAAAAGAAGAATTCGATTTAATTTTAACTGACTATAAAATGCCTAATGTATCTGGAATGGATGTCCTTTATGGGGTAAGAGATAGACGACCAGATACGCCGGTTATTGTTATGTCGGGATATTCAGCTCATGAGGGGCACTTGAAAGAAGTGTTATCTTCAGGCGCTAAAGGCATAATAACAAAACCTTTTGAAGATCCCGAAAAAATGATTTCCTTTATTAAAACTCATATAAAGCAATCAGCTCAGGATTCATCTTGCAGGGCTTAACTTGAAGGTATTGATAAAGAAACTTCGGTTCCTTGATTAATTGCGGAATTGATATCTAATGCTCCACCTATTGACTCCAAACGCTCTTTAATACTAAATAATCCAAAACCGGTAAAATCATCGTTAGGAACAAATAGGTTTTTATCTTTTTTACTATTTTTACCATATTTACTTTCTTTGCTTTCTTTACTTTGAAATCCAATTCCGTCATCTTTAATGCTAATATTTATTAGGTTCGAATTGTTTTGGATATTGATATTTATGTTTTGAGCTCGGGCATGTTTTACAATATTGATAATGAGTTCTCTAATTGATTGGTATATTAATATTTGCAATTCTCTATTTAAATCAATAGTTTTGTGATCGTCCAGAATTTTTATTTTTAAGTTGTGTTTTTGTGATATATTTTTAGCTAGGTTTTCTAATGCGGCTTTATAGCCAAACTCATATAGAATGGGAGGACTTAATTCAAAGACGAGTTGTCTGGTTTCTTTAATTGCGTTGGAAATTAAATCACATACTTCCTTTAAGGTATTTAGTGTCTTATTATGTGATGTTTGGTTATTAGATGTTAAGCTGCCCAGTTTAATTTTAGCATAAGCTAGATCCTGGCATGTGCTGTCATGTAGTCCAGTAGCAATGCGCCTTCTTTCTCTTTCTTCGGCAAGTGTGAGGTTAGTTGAAAGTTTTTTTAGCATTTTATTATAATTATCACGAGCTTCTTCATTAGCCGTTAATTTTCTTTGCAGATTAACATAATCTTCAGCTCGCTTAATAATATGTAAAAATTCTTCTCTTAAAATGGGTTTTTCTAGATAATCAAAAGCTCCTTCTCTCATTGCTGAAATAATTGTTGCTTTTTCTCCATGTCCTGTAACTAAAATTACTAAGATCTCAGGAAATTTCTCTTTTATTGTTGATAATAGGGATAAACCATTTTCTCCAGGTAATTTTACATCAGTTACAATAATATTTGGTAGTTGTTTTTCTACTATTGCCATAGCTTCAGAGATTGATTCAGCGGCAAGAATAGAATATTTTTTTCGGAGAAAATTGGAAAATAATTTTCGGGCACTTTCTTCGTCGTCTACGATTAAAATTGAGAGTTGTTTTTCTTTATTCATTTGAAAAATATTCAACTAATTGAGTAAAAGAAGTAAACGATAAAACACTTTCAATAAGTTTTGGATTAAAACTATAACCAGCATGAAAAAAATCAATACCGGATGCTTTAGATGCTTGGGCATCGATGATGGTATCGCCAATATAAGTTGGTTTTTTTAATTGATGCTTCTTTATCATGTTATTGATCATGTCCTTCTTAGGTAACTGAGAACGTCCATGAAAATCCCAATCAGTAAAATATGGTTTGGCCTTAGAGTACTTCCAAAAAACATTTAAGTACCATTCTTGACAGTTACTAATAATAAAAAGAGTATATTGGGAAGACAGTTGATTTAAACCCTCTAATACACCTGGAAAGAATTGCCCTCCTTCCATTTCGACCATTTCTTTTTCATATTTATTGAGGGTTTCGGTTAAGTTGGGAATGGTTAATACCTTTGGAGGTAATAGTAATTCAAGGCATTGTTTATAAGTGTTACCGGCTACATTTTCAATATCTTGGGTGGTAATGGAGATATCCTGTCCTAGGATCTGAAACCCTTTGTTCCATCCTTTGGCGCTTGCTTGGCTGGCGTTCCAAAGAGTACCATCTAAATCAAATATTAGACCATCGTATTTATTCATAAGTAATATTATCTGTTATAATTATAGTTAATAATTGTTTTATATCGTTTTTTATTTGTTTTTTAATAGTTTATTCATCAATTATTCTACCGAATATGGAGGGTAGAGTATTTCTTTTGGTTGTTTATTAGCTCTATTTTTCTCCAAGAACTATTCTCGTTTAGTGTCTGCCAACGTCTTTCATCCTTGATATAGTATAAATCTTTATCATTTTGATAGTATATTTGAATATCCTTTCCTTCTATAATGCTGGTTATCTCATTATCGTGTTGATTATATTCATCAAAATCTGTCAATGCCCGTCCCGCCATTTCAGAGTAGATTTCGTTTAATTTTAAAAATAAAGTACTTATAATAGGATCCAGTTTTTTAACTTTCAATCCTATGTTGGCAGCTTCTTTGGCTGTTATGGGGTAACTATGAGAAGGGTAGTCAGAATTAAATACTTTACTTATATATTCGGCTTCTTCTTCTGATTCTAAATGATATGATAATATTTCCTTGCAGACTCTGGTGGATAGTGAACTTGATCTATCAATCGCTCCCAATACGAGAGGATGAATATATTTGAAAATATCGCTGTATGGATTTCCATGATGTTCCTTTGATTTTTTTTCCCATAATTTAACGATCCTTAGTAATTCATCTTGGTTGACGCTTACTTGGGAGTTATCACGATCCAAAGGTGAAAGTTCATGAGTTAGACTTGAATCTATTGGAGTCAGATAAGACAAAGATCCCATATGAATCTCATCAGCGCCTAAAGCAATCATTGTTGCCGCTGAGGCACATTGTAAAGGAACAAAAACTTTAACATGTGGAAAATATTCACGAATTAGATTAGTAATTCTTAAAGCGGTTTCGACATCTCCACCATCTGATTTTATGAAAATATTGATTTTTTCTGAGCGACCTTTTTTTTCAAATATGTCATATAAAGCAATGATATCATTATCACTAATAGCTCCGTTTTCAGAGCTCCAATAAACCAGTAATTCACCTTTGATATTTTCTTCAATTTTTTTAATTATTTCCTGGGTTTTATCAAATAATATAGGTGGTTTTTTTATTTGTTTGGATTTGTTATTATTATTCATGCCTTAGTTGCCTAATTAAGAATGTAAAAGGTGAAAATATTGAAAAAATAGTAAATAAATACATTTACTTGGGGTATAAATATCATTATTCAACGTAATGTGCAAGTTGGTTTTTATTACACTGCCTGACACTTACAATCGTGGCTGTATAATTAAAGTGAAATTCTGTCCTCATCGGTGGTCGAAATGGCAAACATATAATTGGTGAAATATTTATGGGCTGCAGTGCGTACAGTTTTAGGCGTTACTCTTTTTAATCGGTTCCTATATTTTAACATGCTTCTCCAGTTGCCGGTTAGTATTTGCCATTTACTTAAAAAATAAGCCATATTATTACTATTTATATTATTTAGAAATTCTTTTTTGGCTAAGGTAACAGCTCGATTGAATTGCTCCTTAGTAGCTAAGGTAGAACTGATTTGGTGAAAGATATCTTTGATCAGAAGTAATCCTTTTTTAGGTTGGTCATGATTCATTTGAAAAGATCCGAAATTATAACGATTGTATGACAATGATATGGTTGGTTGGTACTTCTGAATGTTTATATTGGTTAAATGATTGTACCAACGCTCTTTAAAAATGGAAGTAGCTACCAATAGTGACCAGAAATCAGGAGTATTGACAGAGGGAGCTTTAAATTGAGCAAATATAGTTGATGAAGAGTTGTCTTGATCAGTAATTTCAATAAAAGGTTGTGAAGGTGGTTTAGTAGGTAGACGGGGGAGTTTTAATAATGAGAACCATCTTCGGGGTAGGTGCTTAAAAGAACTATCCATGATTCTATAGATTCGGAAGTAAGGTATATTTCCTTGATAAGAGATGATAATACGTCGAGCATTTATTAATCGTTTATAGTGTTGTTTAACTTGATGTCTGTTAATTTTTGATATGTTACGATATTTTAAAAGTGACGTAGAATAATAAGGATGACCTTGAAGGAGGGCCTTATTTAATTTACTGGTTAATTTATGAGAAGTTGATTTGGAAGATGCTCTTATATTATTAAACATATCTGTTTTAAGTACGGCCAACATGTTACTTGGGAAGGTAGGGTATAAAAGAATTTGTCTAAAGATGATGAAAGCTTTAATAAAGTTTGAAGAGGGGCATTTGAGCCGACAGTAAGAGAGATCCATTTCGGTTGCACATTTTATATCAGCTCCAAGCGAAGATAGACTTTTAGTTAGTACACTGGCAGGATATTTGTAGGCTGCTTTAGTAGCATATTGGAGTGTAAACTCTTCCAATCCCTTTTGTGGTATTTCCTCATGGCTCATACCTCCAATAAAGAAGAAATATAATCGGGTGTGATCTGCCTCTCTTTCAAAATGATGTATGATAGGGATTTTGTTTGATAGTCGATATTCATTAGTGCTTGGTGAAGGTAGATCTTGATTGTTATTATAATTACTACAGGAGATTGTAATAATTAGTAATATCAATACAAATATAAATACACTCTTAATAGATATATTCTTAATTATTACTTGAAAAGAATTTGTAAGCATCAGTAACTCCCAAATACCGTTGCCTGGTCCAAAATTATATCTTATAAATGTTCTGAATCCAATTAAATAATTAATTCCCAGCATCATGGCTAACTATCTGTCTTTGGAGGACTGAATGCCTCTTCAACAATTTTTTCAATTTTTTTGATTTCTTTTTCGGTTAGCTTGGAAAATAAATTCTTTTGTATCGTTTAAGACATTAACATTATTTTCTTCAGTTACCTTCCAGTCTATATAGTCTAATAAAGGAAGAGAGTGTTGTTCCATTATGAAATAATTGTTCGTTTAAGCGTTGAGTAAAACTGACCTGACGTGTTAATTTGATAAATTTGAGAAAATTGTCCAGTATCAATTAGTAAGGTTAAGCAGGTTAAAGGCAATCCATTTCAGTTTTCGGATTATTTCTTGGATTATATAATCAAAATAACTTTCTATTTTTAATCCAGGTTGGCTAGGTAAATGTTGAGCAATAAAGACGTTGAAAGATTTGTCCTCTTGACATGTATACTCTGTAAAAGCCAAATGGTGCTTTGTTAAAAGTTTGAAAAAGTACTTTCTAGAAAAGCCTAGTTCCATCCAGCCAAAATTAATTATTGCTCTTAAACTCACCCCGTCTAAACGTAATCCCCAAGGATATGGAAGGAAGTTGTTTTGATAATTCAGTATGGGTTCATGGGCAAAGGCTATTTTTCCTTCAGGAGCTAAAAGAGTTATTGCTTTAATTAGAATTTTTTCATGGTTAATGAAATGATGAAAGGAACCATAAAAAATAATCGCGTTAAATTTTTCATTCGTATTGAATTCATTAAAGTCAATATTAAGAACCTTTGAGTTGTTTTCTACAGGTCCAATGGTATCAAGTAGACCTTTGGTGATAGCAGTTGAGCTACTATTAATATCCAAACTAGTCACATGATAACCCATTTTAGTTAGATGATAAGACAGGCTGCCTTCACCACAACCAATTTCAAGTATTTTAGGATGTGAAATCAGATTGAGTTTTTTTATTAAAAAACCATACGAAATTATAGCATCACCAGTAGGGGTGGCGGGTAATCCATATGGATAGGACCACCTGATCCGGTTTTGAATATCATCTTGATCAAGACCCTCACTAGTAACTTGATAGTTATTGTGATTTATATCTTGAAAGGTTTTTAGAACTAAGGATTTATACTCATTGGAAAAAGGGTTAAGTTTTTTTAAGGATCGGGAAAAAAAAGAATGACCCAATCGTATTTTACGAAGCTTCTGGATAAGAATCTCATGGTCTTTAGATTCCTTCTCGATGGCATCTAAGCATGATTTGACTTGAAACGGAGTATTTAAAACAATTTCTTTTATTCTAAGCCTCCTCATAAAATGTTATCGCGCTCATCTACCATACAAATAATGGGAAGTATATGGAAGTATAAAATGAGAACATAAACGCGGTCAAATTCAGGTTGATAAGGATACATTTATGATGTTTAATAAAAATCAACTTGTTAGATATATCTTTCTTAGATAAGTTGCATTTTTTCAACTATCAAAGCAGCTCAAATTGAATAAAGAGGAAAGCAGTGATTCGACTAGGAATAGATAATATACAAGCAAATGATAGTATTCTTAAGGATAAATCTTTTGCTGTCTTGGTAAATCAAGCGTCGGTTGACAGTTTTTTTAAGCACACCGCATATTTACTTGACGCCAAATATCCGGGGAAATTGAAGTGTCTATTTACTCCTCAACATGGCTATTTTAGCGATAAACAAGACAATATGGTAGAATCTGATCATGAGTTCGAACCATTATTAGAGATACCGGTCTATAGTTTATATAGTAAAACCCGAGTGCCTACTGATAAAATGTTTGAGGGAATTGAAGCCTTGGTGATTGACCTCCCTGATGTGGGAACTCGTGTATATACTTTTATTTATACTATTGCCGGATGTTTGGAAGCCTGTAAAAAAAGAAATATTCCGGTAGTCGTGTTAGATCGCCCCAATCCTTTAGGGGGAAATAGAGTAGAGGGCAATCTGCTGAAGTCGGAGTATAGCTCCTTTGTGGGTATGTTTCCTATACCTATGCGTCATGGTTTAACGGTAGGTGAGATTGCGCTGTTATTTAATGAACATTTTGGGATCGGTGCCAAATTAAAAGTAATCCCCATGACTGGTTGGCAGCGCCAAATGTATTTTGAGGACACTGGTCAGACCTGGATAATGCCTTCTCCCAATATGCCAACAGCAGATGCGGCTTATGTATTTCCTGGACAAGTTATATGGGAAGGAACCAACTTATCAGAGGGTAGAGGCACAACCCTCCCTTTTTCTTTGTTTGGAGCCTCATACATCAATCCCTTTAAGCTACTAAAAAAAATTAATCAGGATGATATGGCTGGAACGTATTTAAGGCCAATATATTTTGAACCAACAAGTAATAAGTTTGCAGGGGTTAGAGTGGGCGGATTTCAACTTCATATTTTAGATCGTGATAAATATGAACCTTATCGAATGTCACTTAGCTTATTTAGTTCTATTTTTCATGAATACCAGGATGCGTTTGCCTATAAGGATCCTCCTTACGAATATGAATATCAAAAATTACCGATGGATTTAATACTAGGGGATGCCGATGTAAGGCACGCTATCGAAGGTGGTGAACCTGTCTCCAGTTTAGTGGAAAATTGGCAAGATAATATAGTCAAATTTAGTAAATTATCCTCATCTTTTTATTTATATTAGCTACCTAGCTCTATCACTCACAGATCATCGATACTGATCTTACCAGCTTTATATAAAATCCCTTTTAAAATGGTAGAAAAGGCCTCATTAGGTGAGCTAAGATTAGGCACTGGAGAAAATCCAACATGAGATTGTTTGACTTCCTTTCCATCCAGATCATGGACAACTACTTCATTAGGAGGTAGATAAAAGCGTAGGGTCAATAAAGCCATAGCCTCATCTAGAGAAAATACTTCTTGATCACTGCTAAGTGTTTTCCCTTGTCCAATATATTTAGTTACATAGTTAAAAAGTTTGATTAATGACTCCGGCTTATCAATAGTAAAAGCGTTTTTCATGGGATTGATATCCATAAAGCTAATGGATCCCAGACTATCGGTCGAATACGCGGCGTCAGCGCTGGCTGGACATCCTTCGTGAGTACTGTCTTCCCAGTTGCCCCAGTCGATCCAGATAGGTGCTCTGGGTTGGGTTTCATCTAAAAAGTTAAATTGACAAGTTATGATACGTCTAAAATCAATATGGTAAAATTCATTTGTATCCAACCAACTTTGCACACCAACCAGCTCACTTCCAGCTTTTCCCCCAAATTGGGAAAGGAAAGTCTCTGCTTGTGTGGTCAATGTTTCACAGTTGGGACAATAGGGTAGTTCAGAAATAGTTAGCTCAGATGATTCACAAAAATCGTTATCGTTAATATCGTCACAATAAGGATCGAATGTGGAACTGTGTTGGGGATTAACAAATTTCATTCCGTGTATTTGGGTTGCAACATCACTGGCTACTGAATAACCGGTTGATAATAATGATTCGATAGAATCTAAAGTTATATGGGCATAAGTATCTTCTCTGGTTTCATCGCTTTCTAATTCGTGCTTATATGTTAGTATTGAGTCATCACTGGCATTTACTAAATAAGCATACATTGAGTCGTTAGCGGCAAAATCGTGCCATTGATATAGGTAGTATTTAATATATCCACTGCGAGTATTCTCTGAACAGTCAATAATATCAGGGCTGATAACGTTACTCAGATTTACTTCTCCTGAATCGTTGTCAATATTTTGAGATGCCAGGTTATTACCATAATTTGATGACGCAATAAACGTTCCATAAGGTACTTCTAAGCAGGCACCAGTTTTATGATTTTGACCATTGTATACTCCAACCAGAGGGATTTGCCATGATTGTGATTTACCAGTTGATTCATCAAATATAGATATTGGCAGAGAACTTCCAGGATAGAATTGTTTGCGTGAGGTGTTACCTAGATCACTTATATCCATACAAAAAGCCCTGATGAGTTCAGTACATAGTTTATCAGCAGTACACCAATAATCTTCTATATATTCTATGACAGTATTAATCTGATTGATATCGCATTGATCAGCAGGATTACTAGAGGTATACTCTTTTATCATTACTCCTCGATGATCACCAACCTTATTTCCTGTTGTTCGACTTATTAAAGTGAATAGTCTTCCTTGGCCTTCTTTGTACCAACCACGCTCCTGAAGTATATATGGATATTCATAATCAGCTGGAAAGGAACAATCTCCTTCTGTACAGGTTACATCGGTGTAGTCAACGTCACATGATATGGTTGAATCGAAATTAAGCCCCAACGTTTTGGATGGGTTGACCAGTTTACAAGTGATAGGAGAATCGGTGTTAATATACCTGGCTACATGTAGATATTTAGTTCCCATAGGATTCCATTCTTCATGATGAGTAGAATTGAAAATATAGTTATTAATATCCTCAGAGTTGGGAATCTGTTCAAACATTTGAAAAGTATAATCGTAAGCGGGTTCTGAGTCATCAAAGATTGTATTGACTTGATTTCGAGTTATCTGGGTTTGAGAACTGTTTTTGTTATAAAACTGTTTATAAAATTGAAATCCTTCTAATGTAGAGTTATAAGTTACGATGGGAGGTGCTAATAGTTCCCTTATCTCATCGTTTATTTGAATTTGGGTCCAGGCTCCATGGTATGCAGGTCCCCAAGCTGCCATTCGCATTCTAAGTAGATCTTTGTTAACAAAGATTCCGTGGATATCATCCAATGATAATTTGATATCTTTCAAATCGGAATCATGTAAAATACGAAATACCACAATTGAACCGACAAAATAATCTTTTACAGCATCAATTACTTCCTTAAGAGCAGCAACTGCGTCCATGTCGTTAAAATCTATATCTGGTTCATCATTATTCATTGATATGCCAGAATCTATAATGGCGGTTTTAACTTTTGGCAAGATTTCGATAATACTGAAAGTTGGAATATGATGTTTTTCTTTATGGTTTCCTTCCATGTCATTTCGATCTTTTTCCTCATTATTGGAGTGAATGAAAATTTTGGGTCTGGTAATCCAACAATGTCCGTTGTTGGCGTCGGGGTGAGAGCAATTGGTTTCTTTGACTTCATAGGTTTGAGATAGTATTTCAGTAATATGACTAATAGAAATATCGTAATATTCTAGAATTTCACTAGCTTGTTTTTGATCGCAGGATGCTGATCCGTCTTCCAAAGTGGAAGCAAAATATAAGTTTTGTCCATTAATGTTCAAAGCACAGCGAATACTATATGGGTAGTCAGAGGTTTGATTTTGTTGAGCCTGGATGATATTTTCAATTAAGGTTTTGGTATCATCGATAAAGGTAGTGTCAAAGGTTTGATCAAGTAGGGCCACTAGGTTGGTGTATAATGAATCATTTATTTCTATTCTAAATCCGAATATATCAGTTATAAGAGTAAATATCCCTTGGGCGGTCCAGGAACTGGCCATTTCCTTCATAACATTAAAAGGAGCGTTGAAGGGGGATTGTATGATGGCAGTTTGATAGCAAGAATACTTTTCATCCCTTCCAAGAGAAACGCATTCTTTGATAGCCGTTTTAAATGAGTGGACGGTATCTTTATCTAGTTTGTTCATTTCGACAATGGAGGTTCCCATTTTACTAATGTTTTTATTTATAAATGAACTATTATATAGAGGTTTGTCGAGAATAAACTCTAAAGTATCAATAAGAACATCAGCGATTTTGTTGCAGAGAATACCAGTATCTCCTGGTTTAGCAAGACAACGTTGAATAGTTCCATCTGAGCAGGTGAATTCAATGATAGTTTCATAATTTTGAGGTATGTTGGTGATAGTGAAACTAGAGTCACGATAGGTTCCGGAGGTAATCATATCTCCTCCATGTCCAATGCCCTTAACAACGTATGATCCAAATGAACAGGCATCTGCTCTATAAGAAATAAGTGATGCACTAGTTGTTGTATTAGTGACCACGATATCATCAACTTCTAATGTTATTGTGCCAGATATGCTAATTTTAGTATTCGAAGGAATAAATTTACTTGCTGCTGAGCTGCCGCTACCGCCAGTTGTGGAGTCGGTTTCGGAAGGGTCTGTTGTGTCTGAGCTATCGTCGTCATCATCATCGCTTCCAAACCAACCACACGAGTTATTTAAAGGTACAATAAGTAAAATTAGAGCAAACATGATCCATCTATTTTTCATAAATTCTCCTTGGGTATTCAATAATAAATATTTATTAATATTTGATTTAATTGTTTGATAAAATTTTATGCGATAGAGATCTCTAAGTAAATTTAATTTGACTTTATTTATACAAAAAAAAATTGACTTATGGTTTTATTTGGTTTAATTGGGATGCTAAGACGTGTAAAAAGCTGGGTAAAAATATTGTTTTTATTAATCACATAATATTTAAGTGATACTTTCTAAAAAGCGATTAACTTTACGGAAAGTAAAAATATTTTCTAAAAGTAACTATTTGTCAGTAAATTATAATACGGAATTAATAAAATGTTAGCAAATGTTCCTGTAGTGCTAGTAATCGATAGTGGTCAGAATAACTGTAGAAACATAAAGAAACTTTTAAAGGATCACGGATATATTTGCTATTGTGTTGACAATAAGGAAGCTGGATTAGCCCTAGCTCGAGAAAAATCTCCTGATTGTATTATAGTGGATTTTGGCCTTTCTGAGTCCAGAAATACAGACATTTGTAAAACAATCAAGAATGAAGAAATTCTTAAGAATGTACCTATAATGATGGTTACCGAGAATGAAGATGAGCAAACCGCTATCAAAGGATTAAAAGCAGGTGCTGATGACTATGTTGTCAATACCATAAATAAAGATCTATTTATCGAGAAGATTAAAAATATTGTAAAAGTATCTTTATTGCGTAAAGACGTGTATAACTTGCTGGATACGCGTGAAGAATTACTTTCTATAGTATCACATGATTTAAAGAGCCCAATTGGAGTTATTAAAACCAGTTTAAAATTGTTATTAACCGATCTAGTTAAGGGTGTTTCTGGAGAAGCCCGCGAATTCATTCAAAGATCATATAAACAAGCCGACTATTCTATTCGTTTAATCCAGGATATATTAGATTTAAGGAATATAAAGAAGAAACCGGAATTTAAATTAGAAAAGTTTGATGTAGGACAAATGATTTATTCTTGCGTCGAAAATATTGACAGCGATTTAAAATCCAAAAATATAAATTTAAATATCCAATGTAAGCAGGACTACATTATTGAAGCGGATTACCTGAAATTATCAAGGGTAGTAATGAACTTACTGGAAAACGCGGTCAAATTTTCATCCAAGGGAGGAGAAATTAGGGTTAATGTTAGTCATACTTTGAGTAAAAAAGTGACTGACGAGAAAGATTTGATAAAAATATCCATTGTAGATTCAGGAATTGGAATTCCTAATGATCAATTAGATACAATTTTTGATAAATATGGACGGGTTCCTGGTGGTTACCATACAGGTAATGGGCTGGGGTTAGCCATATGTAAGGAAATTTGTACTTTGCACAAAGGGAATATTTGGGTTGAATCAACTGAAGGCAAAGGAACCACTTTTCATGTGGTTCTTCCAGGTTTGGTTGAATTTGGTGATAATAAGTTTCATGCTCAGAATAAGTACCTATATGATAGTCATAATCAAAATAAGAAATATATCCTAGTGGTTGATGATAATGAAGGTATTTGTGATATTTTTAAAGAGGTCCTTTCGGAAATGGGGTATCAGGTATTAGTGGCCTATAACGGGGTCGAAGGGTTGAAATTGTTTCGAAAATTTTCTGTAACTATGGTATTTACTGATATGCAATTGCCAGAAATGGATGGTTTTGAATTGACCCAGTATATAAGGGATATTAACTCCGATATTCCGGTAGTTCTAATGACCGCCTACTATATTTCTGATAATGCCAGTAAGTCATTTGGTATCAAGGAAGTTCTCAGAAAGCCTTTTGGCGCTGAAGAAATTACTAAAGCTTTAGCAACTTATCATACAATACAAGCCTAATTAAGTATACAGCATTTTTTATTTATATATTATCTATTTATTTTAATTCTTTTAAAACATAATGTTATGTGTTGGTAATATACAAAAACGCTGGGATTTATTGAATCAAGCGGTTGTTTATGTTATAATTGCCTTAGGAGGCATGTTTAATGTAGATAGTATTATGGAACAATTAGAAAAAGCACTTAAAAAAATACAAATACTGCACTATCGTAATTATGTCAATTATTTTCGTGATTTGTATCATAGTGTTAAATCCCAAAATCAACAATATTCATATCGACAGTTTTCAAATGATCTAGGATTCCAGCGTAGTAATTATTTACATTTAATCGTCACAGAAAAAAGGAAACTTAGCTCTAAAAAAGTAGAACAAATCTCCTCTATATTGAAGTTTAGTGAAAAAGAAAAGCTACATTTTTCCAATATGGTTGATATTTTAAATAAAAAACCGGGCGCTGAACGTAATAAACTGGTTAAGGAAGTGGTGAGAAAGGGTGGTAAGCCTGGGGCTAGACGTCTGCAGAAGAAGCAATATGCTTATTTTAGTCATTGGTATTACCCAGTAATTCGTGAGATGGTTGAATTGAAAGATTTCAAGGAAGATCTGGATTGGATAGTAGACAGATTAAATAAGTCTATCACCAAAATACAAGTCAAAGAGGCTCTTAAAACATTAGAGGATTTAGGATTAATTAATAGAAATGTTGATGGTAAATTGAGGGTTACATCAAAATCGATCTCTACACCTAAAGAAATTGGGTCAGAATGCGTAGTTACCTACCACAAGGAAATGTTAGAACTGGCCTCTCAATCAATAGATATATGTAAAAGTAAAAATAGGGATATAAGTTCCATAACTATGGGAGTTGATCTAACTACAGCGAGAAAAATTAAAAAAGAAATGCAGGATTTTAGAACTTACATTCAAGAATTGATTGAACAATCGGGTGATGGTACCGAAGTATTTCAGTTGAATATGCAATGGTTTCCTTTAACAATAATTAAAGAAGATAAGGAACCTGAATAGTAAAAAACTATAGTACCATTGTTTTGTTATGTTAAAGATATAAGGGGACAGGTAAAAGCAATATGTATCAAAAAATCTTTCATTGTCTAATAATATTATTTTTAATATTTCTTCATGCATGTGGTACCAGCACAAATGTCGGTAATCCTAATGATGATGAACAGGAAAATCAATCTAAGAAATCAACTGATTCAAGCACTCCCTCCAAATCCGAATCTTTATATGATAGACAAGTTGGTTATTCAGAACAGGTTGAACAGGAGGTTAGAAGTGCTTATACCGAAACGGGACCTGATTTGCAATTTGCTAGTAAAAGTGTCAGTTATTCATCGTCAGCTGGAAGCGCTGCTACTGGTGATACAGCGGTTGGAGGTAGTGATACTGAAAAAGGTGGAGTGACATACAGTGTTTTAATTTCACAGGCCACATTATCATTATATAAGATATTGTTTGTTCAAAAGGGAAAAGTAGTGATGCAAACAATGGAAGAATCAGAGAGTTTGATTATTGATTGGGTTGATAGAGATATTTCTCCTGCTTTACAATTGAAAAGATTAAAAGGAGAACCCTATTTTAAGGAATTAAGACTTTCCCCTGGTTCAAATAATCAAAAGCCATTACGATTGAAGATGAAATTTGTTTTATTTGGTGATGATGGAGAGAAAATTAATGGTGAAATGGACTATCTTTCAAGTTTATCAATTATTAAACAGCTATCATCTCAAGTTGAAACCAATTTATCTTTATTTTTAGTTGATAGTGATTTAGATTCTTGGTTTGAGGGAATAGATTATTCAGGTATAGATTATAATAGCGATGGGACTGTGTCTCTAACAAATAATACAAATAGTGAAATTGCTAATAAAGTATATCTTAATTTTATTGATAGTATTGAATTTAATAAAGGAGATTAAATTTTCCTTTGCAATTAAACTTAGAATCAACTAATCTAGATATTACTAGGTAGCTGTAAATTTTATACTTTTGGAAAAATAGTGCGGTGTTGGTTTAACATTATTGTTCTTGGTTTAGTAATAGGGTTTGCGGGGGAAGTTTCTGCTCGGGTAAATTATAAGTATAACAAAAGAAAGAACACTGCGGTCAAAACCAAATTCTGTGCTAAAATAAATCAACGAATTAAGGAATATTATTGGGGCCGGATAGTGTGTAACCCTAATACTTGGACCTGGGAAGAAAAATATATTACGGGTAAGGGTAATCCTTTATTTTATAAAATTATTGATAGAAAGCCAGTTAAAACAACTACTCTGGTACTGTGTGGGGTTCATGGTGATGAACTGCCGTCAATTTATCAATGTATCCATCTAGTACGTGATATGTTGTTTGATAATCCTCAAGATTACAAGCAAGCTAGAGTTGTTATTGCTCCCCTTGTAAATCCTGACGGTTTTTTTGCCAATCCAACTACCAGGCAAAATGGTCGCGGTGTTGATGTTAATAGAAATTTTCCTACTAAAGATTTTGCTAAAAAAGCTTTAAGGCAATGGAGAAATAAATATGGATCCACTAAAAGAAAATATCCTGGTAAAGTAGGTGGAAGTGAAATAGAAACTCAGTTTCAGATGATGCTAATAAGTAGATATAAACCCGAAAAGATTATATCGGTTCATTCACCGTATGGTTGGCTGGACATTGATACTCCTAATAATATAATTACTGGTGATGAGCCTGATGGATATAGTTTTCTTAGTTTGTTTAATAGAAGCCGTGATGTCGCTTTAGTAATGAGTAGAAAAAGTGATAATTATCCCTTAATCAACTTTAGATTTTATCCAGGTTCCTTAGGTAATTATGCTGCAAATGAAAGAAATATTCCTACTTATACATTAGAATTGCCAACTTCTGGGGCCCACAAGGCTCATAGTTATTGGGGAAGAATGAGAGAAGCTATTGTAGCAGCCATTCAATACCGTATACGCACTCCATGATGAAGACATTACCTAAGTTTTCTTTTCTTTTTAGTACCATACTTTTATTATTGTGCGCTTTTATCATCAGAATTGTACCTATAGGTAGTGATTTATGGTTGGATGAAATTTGGTCCTTTAACTTAATTAAGAAGGTCAATCATTTTTACCAAGTTTTGACTCATATTCGGCATGATAACAATCATATACTTAACTCTATGTTTATGTACGTTTTAGGGGATCAATATTATGGTCAGTGGTACCGTATACCGGCTTTGGTGGGTGGATTTGGCGCTGTCATTATAGCTTTTATCTTCGGACTGGCTAAAAGTAGGGTTCATGCTTTAACTTTATTAGCCATGGTAGGATTTTCTTACCCCTTGGTATTATATTCTTCAGAAGCCAGAGGGTACGGTATTGTAATTGGTTTTGGTATGTTATTACTATTGCTTTGCCAAAAGTTAACACAAGATTCAACTCAAAATTTAGCCCAAGATTTGACGCAAAAGGATAACTGGTCCAGATGGCTAATACTTGGGATTTGGATCACTATATTTTTGGGATTTTTATCTCATTTGACCTTTGTTCACGTGTATACTGGTTTCTTTGTTTGGACATCCTATCAGATTATTAATCAGAGGATTAATTGGAGGATTAAAATATATCGGTGGTTTGAGTTGCATATTATTCCTCTTATTTCTCTATATTTGGTTTATACTGTTTTTATTGATGGGATGAAAATTGGTGGAGGTCCTAAATATTCTTTTGATTATATTTTGAAGAAAACCTTTCTTTTTACCTTTGGCATTCCGGTTGGATCGCCCATTATCAAACTCGTACCCTTATTAATCGGATTAATTCTGATAATGGGTCTGGTTATTATGATCCGCAAGCGGGATTCATGGTGGATTTGGCTAATAGTTACTTCTGTTTTATCTCCTATTTTGGTGCAATGGTTCAGGCCCTCAACGTTTTTATTTGTCCGTTATTTTTTGATATGTGAATTATTCTTTTTGTTTATTTTGGCTGAAATATTTGTTTGGATGTGGAACCACAGAAGCTGGGCACTGAAAGAATTATTTGTTGTTCTATGGGTCGGTTTTATTTTGGTACAAATTCCCAGGTTAGAAGCACTTATGATTCATGGTCGAGGACAATATAAAAAAGCTTTGGAATATATGATTAATGAGACAGATAGTTATCGTGGTCAAGATCTCAATCAAGAGCATAAGCAAGAGCATAAGCAAGAGCATAAGCAAGAGCAGAAACAAGAGCAGAAACAAGAGCAGAAACAAGAGTCTAAGCGAGAGCAAGGTCATTATTATATTACAGTTGGCAGTGATCACAACTTTCGCAATAAGACGGTAGTTGAGTATTTTAAGCGCCGGATCGAAGGTGGTCATAGGATAAAATATGTTAATATACGAAAAAAAATACCCATGTTTTATTTAAAACATAAATTTGGTAACCCCGTAATGGCTAAGAGAATATTGATTAGAAAACATTTGTTTGAGAAGAAAAAGTCTTTTCTGTATGGTAATGGCCTGTCTGGCTGGTCCTGGTACGTTTATGTCAGAAAGTAAATTTATGTTAGAAAGTAAAAAGTCATATATTGTTTTATTTGCGACATTAATGATTTTAGCTGTTTTAGCTCGTTTACCTCAGTTGGTGGGCGGTAATTTACTGCCTGATGGTGATGAAAGTATTGTCGGTTTGATGGCTAAACACATTTATGATGGACGAGCAACATCGATTTATTTTTATGGCCAGAAATATGGTCTGGCTATATTTGAATCGGTAACTGCGGCCATCTTTTTCACCTTTTTTGGTATTTCAGGTCTAACCTTGAAAGTGGCCATGTTATTTATGTGGTTGACGGGATTGTTTTTTTTGATCCTGGCTGTGTTGAGATTCAAAGGGCCTTCGGCTTCGTTAGTTACTGGTTTTATTTTGATTATAATTCCATCATGGGCAGCTTGGTCTATGAAGGCCCGCGGTGGCTATATGACCGCCTTTGTTTTTTCCAACTTGACTATTTGGTTGATTTCCATTTTATGGTCAACACCTAAGAAAATTTATAAGTCGTTATGGATAACTTGGCTAAATTATCGAATTGTCTTTGGAGTAGGGATTTTATTAGGTATTGTGATGCTGTCTCAACCGATATGGTTAATCGCGACTTTCCCTTTTTTGTTGTTATTGTTAACTCGCAAAAATTGCTATTGGGATTATATTGCCATATTGGTGGGGATTTTATTAGTAATTGTTGTTTTGTTTTTACCGGGAATGGGTGAACGTTCGGCGTATTGGTCACCGGCGGTGTTTAAAGATCCTCAATTACTCAAATCATTGGCTCTGCTTAAAACACGTTTAATTACAGCTTTAAGCGGTTCTTTTTTTCTGCGTCAAGCTGTTAAGATTAGTAGTTACACTAGTTGGTTGGCTCTACTGTCCTTTTTTACTTTGATATTAATCGTTCCGTTTGCCATATATCGCTTTATCAAAGAAAGAAAATTTTCAGCTTTTACTGCTTCCTGCTTGGGAATTATATTAGTAATTGTAACCACACTCTTTATGAATAATAATAATTTTGGTTTTCGTTACCTTTTACCGGTTTCCGGCTTGTTATCTATGGCAATTGGATTGATGCCGACTCAGAAGATGTGTTCACTTTCTTCACTTTCCTATAGTCGTTTAAATTTTTCTCATGGTCATTTAAGTTGGGGTTTGTTGTTGATTCTTTTATTTACCTTAGCAACTTTCTCTTACTTTTCATTCTTTTCATTTCATCGTTTAACCTATGATGGTCGGGCTAAATCACTAGAACAAACAGAAACCGAAATGCTCAACCAATTGCTGAATCGACTAAAAGCAAATAATATAAAATTTGTGTATTGCACACATCCCATGTTTCAGTGGAACATAAACTTTTTAAGTAAAGAGTCGATTATTGCTAGATGGGTGCATCCATCGGATAGGGTTTCTGTTTATCCTCAATTAGTTGATCAAGCTTTTCGAGATGGTGAGCCGGTGGCTGTGGTAGGTTTATCAAATCAAAGAAAGCAAGTAGAAAAGCTATATCTTTGGTTGCATTCACATCCAGGGGATAGTATTAATGTTGAGTACATAGGGCCGCGTTATTTTATCTATTATCGTCCTTCTAAACAGCTTTTGAGTAAATTAGGTTTTCGGGTCAACTAATGTTTCTATTGTAGATCGTTTGATATATAGCAGTTATAAAGAAAATAACCAGAAACCAAACTTAGAACTAAAACCATAGAAAGGTTCAGTCATGAATTTAATTCTTTTTTTGATGAAATTTATTCCTCCAAAGCGTAGATTAATAATATACGGTACGATAATATTTTTGATAGTGTTAATTATGGCTCCTTTTTTTTCTAAAATACCCGGAAAGTCTTATGCTGGCCCTGTTTTACCGCTTACAGGTGGTGAGCCCGTTATTCGTGATCGCTTGAAAGGTCATGTAGATATGCTTGCAGGGCATATCGGTGAAAGAAATGTATGGAACTATGATGCTTTGCAAAAAGCGGCTGGTTATATTCAGGTTAGTTTGGAATCTTTGGGATATAAAGTCACTAGTCAGCCTTTTATGGTTGAAAATAAGCAAGTTAGAAATTTAGTTGCTATTCATAAGGGGCAAGAGCGCGATAAAGAGATTATTGTAGTTGGGGCACATTATGATTCAGTATCTGGATCACCTGGAGCCAATGATAATGCTACGGGTGTTGCCGCTGTTTTGGAGTTAGCTCGTTTGTTGTCTGTTGAAACATTACCTTGTACCGTTCATTTTGTGGCCTTTGTAAATGAAGAGCCTCCCTTTTTTAAGACCCAGCAAATGGGCAGTTTAGTTTATTCTAATCAAGCCAAGAAGCAAAATGAGCAGATAATGGCTATGTTTTCCTTGGAAACCATTGGTTACTATTCAGATAAGGAAGGCAGTCAAAGGTATCCCTTTCCTTTAGGTTTATTTTATCCAGATAAAGGGAACTTTATTGGTTTTGTTTCGAATTTTTCTTCTAAAAGTTTACTTAAGCGGTCTATCTCCTTATTTCGCCAGTTTGGGGAATTTCCTTCTGAGGGTGTCATTGCTCCCAGTTGGCTTCCAGGTGTAGATTGGTCAGATCATTGGGCCTTTTGGGAAAATGGTTATCCAGGTGTAATGATTACTGATACGGCACTTTATCGTTATCCACATTATCATTCTCTTTATGATGTTCCTGAAAATATAGATTATGATCGTTTAACTCGGGTAGTGTTAGGTTTAGCTGAGGTTGTAAAGAGACTTGCCTTTTAAACTCCTTTTTAATCTCTGTTAATTTTTGTTCAATTTTCGTTAATTCCAGCTAATTCCCTTTAATCCTTTTAAAATATTGTAAAGTTAATAATATACGCTTAAAATTAGTAAAAATTAAAAAAAATATAAACAAATGCCAAAAATGTGGTATAATAGCGCATTCCCTTGTGCGGATTAGTCAAGGGTAGTTTGATGATGAGTCATATATGTCTAAAAATAAATATCTTTTCGCAATTTTAATGTGGTTCTTAGTTTCGAGCATATTGGTCGGAACTGAACTTCCTTATAAACTAAATAAACTAACAAAATCCTATAAAAAATGGGATTTTATAGTTAGTGTTAATCCTATAACAGCTTTATTTGGTTCTTATGTTGGTCAATTGGAATACGGTATTACGGCCAAAAACTCGATAGGTATCCTTTATCAATATATGGAAAGCAGTAATTCAGTAAGTAAAATCTTTAGTAGTAAGAATTCTCTGGATAAACACTATCAAACTTCGGTCCATTTACGATGGAACTATTTTATCGATGGTACCAGGTTTGAAACTAGTTGGTTTGTCTCACCTTTTATAATGTATCAGCGCATTTCAGCACCTCTATATATTTACGATATGAGAGTAAAGAATGATTTAACTAGGATGAAGTTACTATTTTCGGAGTATATAAAAAATGTTCATCTTGAGGGTTTTGGCGCTGCTTTTATCTTTGGTTATTTTTGGATGTTGGAGAATAACTGGAACCTTAGGGCTGGTGTGGGAGCAAGTTTGGCTCGAATGAAGATGACTAGAAATTATGCTAATCAAGATCGACAAGATGGGGCTCAAGAACTATCTAAGAAACTTTCCAAAATTTTACCTATCGCGGAATTAGTTCTCGGTATGACTTTTTAAATCAAAATTTCTAAAGATTTTCCTTAATTAGACGAAACATTCCTAAGAGCTAAACTATCTATTTATAAAAACTGAATAATTGAAGGTTAACCATAAATAACAGAAAGGTTATCATGGGGATTAGTCAAAGTTTAATGGGGATAGTAGGAGTAGGAGTTGATGGAATACTTATCATTTTACTATTCTTAAGTATAGCTTGTATGGCTTACGCAATTGATAGATATATTTACTTTTTTTATTATAAATTTACATTTTCCCAACTTATAAAAAAACTTGAAATCGCTTTTAATGATGGTGATAACAAAGAATTGATCAGTTATGCTCAGCAAACCAAACGTTTAGAAGCTCAAGTTATTGCCGATGCGTTCTTGCATCGTGGTAAGGGAGCCAAATATGTTCAAGAGTACATTCAGAGTGAATTGGTATTCCATCGTAAAACAGTTGAAAGAGGATTAAATTTATTAGGTACGGTTGGTAGTAACGCACCTTTTATCGGTTTGTTTGGAACGGTATTAGGTATCATTAAGGCATTTCATGATCTATCTTTTAATGCCGCTGGAGGGATTGGTGTAGTGATGGCTGGTATTGCCGATGCTTTAATTGCAACTGCAGTAGGCTTGCTTGTAGCTATTCCCGCAGTGGTAGTTTTCAATTTTTTTCAAGCTAAAGCTACCGAAGCTATAGATAGTACTCATCAAGTAGGGGTTATGATGGGTAGTGAAATCGAACAAAGGGGGAACGGATGGGATCGTCAGCCGGAAGAAATGCCAAGGGCCCAATAGTAGACATCAATGTAACACCACTGGTGGATATTACTTTGGTTTTGCTGATTATTATGATGGTTTCAGCCAATTTTATTGCTAAGGGTTCAATTAAAATAGAATTACCCAGGGCATCAACCGCAGAGGACGCCCCGATATCCATCGTAGGTATCACCATAAATAGGGATGGGTATATCTTTTTAAATGGAGTGAGACATTCACGAAGTGATTTTATTCAAGAGGTTGAAACAAGATTTGCAAGCGATAATCGTTTGCAAGCTGTTATTGATGCGGATAAGAATGTCAAACATGGGGTAGTAGTGGAAGTAATAGACATTGTAAAAGCAATAGGGATAGAAAATTTTGCCATTAGCATTGAAAAAGGAAACAAACAAAACCAAATTCAATAATTCAACTTCTAGATCAAGTATTCTGCGGATAGCAGAATTTAAAGAATCTAACAACTTGGTCATGTGTTGGGGGATAGCTCTACTGGCTCATTTGTTAGCCTTTGGTGGCTTCTATCACTTGGGTTATTCGGATAAAACTAAAGAAAAGTTTTCGATCAAAATGAAGGTACTAGAAAAACAAAAACCCAAAATACTTGAGAAGGTAAAAAAAGAATTTATCAAAAAGAAAGAGAAAAAAAAGATAGTAGATATTCGTGATTTTAAGTTAAAGCCTAAAAAAAATGAGATTAAGCCGACAAAAGTTAAAAAAGATGACAATCAAATTAAGGAAAGTAAACCTAAGACCAAGCAAGTTCAGCCGCCTGAACCAGTTTTTGGTTTAGACAAGGCTTCAGTTAAAAAGGGGCAAGGTGGTAGTTTCAATGTGAGGGTAGGTAATACCGTTATGAAAGAGATGGAACTGGAATTTACTGATCCTTCTAAATTGACTCCCTATTATCCTGTTCAGTTATACACTATTACTAAACTGCCGGAACTTGTTAAAGTTGTTAAACCAAAGTACACTAAAAAGGCCAGAGATGAGGGTATTGAAGGAGTTATTATATTAGAAGTTGATATTGATGAAGATGGGGATGTCAGATACGCTAAAGTCATCAAAAAACTAGGTTACGGATTAGATGAGAATGCCATCAAAGCTGTGTCTCAGTTCAAATATAAACCAGCTATGCAGGGCAGAGTTGGAGTCGCGGTTAAGAAAAAAGTAAAGATTCGATTTATATTAGAGGATTATTAGTAGTGGATTAGATTGTTGCTATAATAGATTATTTATGGCAAGTAATCTGTTTTTTCGACCAAGCCATACCACCTTTTGAGTCACGTACTATCGAATAAATTGTTGCATTAATTGAACCATCTTTAACTTCTTCTTGATAACAGAACCATTGAGTCTTATAAGCCGAAAAAGTTTTAAAACGGCCATGAGTTGAGTACCATCGAAATTGAAAATGATCTGAATCGCCTGGAGTATCTACTACCTTAGCTTCTATTTTAACTCCATCATTTTTACTAATTTCATCAGTTAGTTTTTTATCTAAGGCTTCGATAGAAGTGACATTACCCTCAATCACAATTCCTTGATGGGTAGGATTTACGTTCATATCCTCTTTTTTAATAGCATCCTTAGCCCAAATGTTGACGCGTTTTCGAAATTTTAGCGTTTCTTTTCCATCAGTCATGATAACTTCTATTATGGTGCTGCGTGCTTTTTCTAGAGGTGATAATCGAAAAGGAGCAATGAAAGTAGCGGTATCGAAAGATTCACCAGCTTTTATTTCTCCTTTATTACTATCACTAATTCGTTCGGAAGGATCAATTACGAAACTTGAGGTCCAAACTTGATCAGCTGGACTAAAAAAATTGAGTTTAATTTGCGATGATTCGCCGACCAAAATATCCGGGGGAGTAAAAGACATAGCCATTAGCCTGCGGCGTGGTTTACCCTTTTCATTTTCTGTATCTTGCTTGTCTTTTAAAAGCGATTCAGGTGCAAAATTTATCCGGCCACAGTTTATAAAATATAAAAAAAAGAGCGTTGTACAAAGAAAGGATAAACTCCAACCACTCCAATCCGCTTTGATAGCTCTATAAATTTTGATAGTTTTTTTAATCTTGATAGATATCATAGTTTAATACCGTAGTTTAATTCCATAGTTTTTTCCATGGGTTAAAATCGTGATCGAACACCCAAAAAGGGAATAATAGGAATATTTTCAAATTTTCCTTCTTGAGAAAAATCATAATTATAAGTATTTCTCACTGGGATCGTGTTCATGGTCGCGTTCATAATTTCCAAGTAAACAATTAATTGCCAACGATCCCAGACAAAACTATAATCTGTACGTAGGTCTATTTGATATAAAAAGGGATTTTGTTCGGAATTAGTTAACGAAGAATCTCGTTTAGCCATATATCGATCGTGATCTACATCGTAATAATCCAATATTCTGGGAGTTAAACGGGATCCCGATCTAAAGATGGTCTTAGTGGAAACTCTCCATTTAGGGGTAATATCATAACTGGCAACTAGAGTACCATCAACTGGCAGATCATATGGTTGATAAATCCATTTATCTGTACTTAAATCGAGTTTTTGGCTCACCGAGGTAGTGAGTGCTAGCCAGCCGTAAAAACGTTTGGTTAAATTGTGCTTGATTAATAGTTCCAGACCATAGGAACGATCTTTACCGGTAGGAATATATAGTTTTTCTAGGTCTGGAGTGGGTAGGAAACGGATATCTTTGTAATAAACTTCAGCTTCCATTTCTATGTCCGCTGAAAAATCATATTCGATACCGGCACTATATTGATAAGTTCTTTTAGGAGGTAAGTCGGGATTACCGAAATTTGAATCAATATTTTGATCAATAATAATTTGTGAATATTGACCTAAACTGCCTTTTATTCTGAATTTATCTGTTATTTCGTATCGAGTTGAAAGACGGGGATCGGTGAATATTTTTCCTTTTATATTAAACCAAGAAAAATGGGCTCCTGAAATAAGGGGGTCACTTGAAATTGATCTCCAGCAAATAGTCCCATTCGAATACCCGAAAGTGTTTTTTTGATAAACTGGATTTCAATTGGGCGATAATTGGCATAAAAATCGGTTGGGTCCGGCATTTGAGGAACCGCTAAATCATAATAAATTTTAGTTAGAGAAAAAATGCCGCCATAAAAAATGGTATGGGGAGCATTTAATTTTTTTTCTATCTTTAAATCTATTCCGCTGGTATGAATATCCGCTCTAGCTGAGAAGGTAGCTACTTCTACCCTAGTTGTATCGTATATATAGTGAGGAGATATTTGAATTTTATATTCTTTTTTACTAAAGTCTTTGTATTTGCCAAAAATTCCGGTGAAGAATTTTTGATAATCGAAAGTTATTTCACCACTTTCGTTATTGGCTCGTTTAGATTTTACACTCAATGCCGCTCCATCCCAAGCGCTAATACTGTCAATGGACATAGTATGGTTTTTACCGAATCGATAATCCAACCCAAAGTGTAGATCCGTGAAATATGGAAATACAATTAATCCCACATCCTCTGGCAAAAAGGGTTCAATAAAAAAATCGATATAACTTCTACGCGCGCTGGCCCGGTAACTTAAATCCTTGGAAACCGGACCTTCCATATAACCTTCAGCTTTTAGAAGAGAGATATCAGCTTCTCCTTGATGGCGATCAAAACTACCGGTTTTTGGTATGATATTCAATAGACCGCCCATAGCATTACCATGATCCGCTCCAAATCCTCCGGGATAAAAATCCATCTTTTGAATCAAGTTAGTATTAAAAATACTGGTTAGTCCCCCAAAATGATAAACAAAAGGAATGGCTACTCTATCATATAAAATTAAGGTGTCTTGCGGGGCCGAACCGCGAACAACTAGATTAGAAGTGCCTAAACTACCACTGCCTTGACGTCCTCTATCGCCACCTCCTCCTCCAGGACCACCACCGCCTCCTCCACCTATACTGTAAGATACGCTTGGTAAAGTGGTTACCGCTCTTACGGCATCAGAACCGGTTCCTGGCATATCTTTAAGTTCCTTGGTTTTTAGGACCTTTCTGGAGGTTTCGGTTCTTTTACGTTTACCAATAATCAGAATTTCATCATCGGTATCAAAATCTTTCTCCAGATATATTTTTAATGGTCGTTGTAGAGGAACGGTTATTTTGATAACTTTTCTATAATATCCTTCACATAAAAATATTACACGGTGTTGTCCAGCGGTGATCTTATTTAAGACAAATAATCCTTTTTTATTACTTTGAGTTCGGCTCTTGGCGGAAGGAATAAAAACATAGGCATCCTCAATGGGTTTGTTACCCCCTTTTTGGATCAATGTTCCGGTCACTTGATATAATTCAATATTGTTTGTGTTATCATTAGCAATGCTAGAATAATTATTGGTGTTGTTGTTATTATTATTATTATTGTTATGATAATTGCTGTAGTAATTGGCTAGAGTTGATTCGGGAAAAGAGCAAATCCAACATATATTGATGATTAGCGCTATGGAACATATGGTAATTTTAGCTCGATTTACCATCTAAAAATTCACCCCTATACTACTGGAAAAAATATGAGCACTACCGTTATATTCCCCATTTAAATAGGGATTAGTAGTGGTATTGATTGGTTGAAAATAAAGAAATTGATATGCTAAATCGATCAATATCTTATTAAAATCCCAACCTGTTCCAATGGCCCAGGTAATTTTATCTCCTAAGGGAGCGGAAGGATCAAGAGTATCTTCGGGTATGGGGGTTTGATCGTAAGCAATTCCAGAGCGTATTTTAAGGTAGGAAAGAACTTTATAATAACCTCCGAGTTTAATTCCTATTGTATCGCGCCAGTCTTTTTTGATTATTTCCGTTTCGCTGGGTTTATTGGAGGCAAAGTCAATTTCAAGTTCGGAAAAAGTAACCCAACCAGCTTGGATGAAAGATAACTCAATTAACCAATTGGGATTGTCTTTTTTTTCTTTATACGCAAAACCAAAGGTCATTAGGGAAGGTAAATAAAAATCGATGGAAACGTCTCCATCAGGAAACTTACCAGTAACAGAAGGCGTTTTTTGAGTATCAAATTGAATTGTTCCTTGCAGGGGAATTTTTATTTTTGATTTAAAATTAAAACCATAAGAAAACTGCTCCTGATGTATGTAAGCGGATACAATAAAACCTCTATTCTGGCCAATTACGCCTAATTTAGCAGGAATATCGGTAGAGTCATTAAGAATTAAATTTCTATCGATATGTAGGATAGCTTCGGCCCAAAACACTCCTGCTCCAACAGAAAGTAAATCGTTGACAGCTAGAGCTGACACTAGTGATGTAAATCCCACATGTAGTGTTTGATCAGTTATGATGTGACGACCCGGCCAATCATTTTCCCAGCTTAACTTAGCGTTGAACGGAAAATGTTGTCCCAGACCAAGAGCCAGTTGTTTTCCCCATAAGGTTCCATTCCAGGAAACATAGGCATGTCCCGCATATTCAGTTTTATGAGTCGTGTTAGAAATGATGTCATTATCTTCATGAGTGAATTGACTTGAATAACTGGTGACGCCTATGAGACCATGAGTTCCTGCAGGTAAACGAATCAGGGCCGCTGGCATATTTATTATTGTAGAAGCGTTTTCAGTAAGAGTTATTCCAGCTTTAGCCTGCCCCATAAAAGCCGTATCGGTTTCATCCGTAAGAAAGCCATTACTCCTTAACTCGGACCAAGTAAGCATCAGTATAAATAATATGTAAACTTGATATTTAGGCATAAAAATTTTATTATAGGTTTATAATTCAATTAACATAAATCAACATTAAAATGAAGGCAAAATATGGAAATTTTTTACAAAAGTATGATTGTAATTTTATTTGTTTTGCAAGTGGCTTGTTCTGATTCTGGTGATACAGAAGAAATAGGAGAAGATGGAACCGTTTGTAAAGTTCCTACTGTTCGATCTGGATTACATGCTTTGCCAGCTCTTCCTGGTGGTGGTAATGATAATTCTAATAGTGATGATAACAACAATAATGACAATGGTAATATTGAGGGTAATATTGAGGGTAATATTGAGGGTAATATTGAAGATAATAATGGAGATAAATTTAGTTCCAGCGAATTGGTAGTAATGAGTCGTAATTTATATTTAGGAGCTGGTATTCAAGGACTGGCACTGGCGGTAAATATAGAGGACTTAGTTAAGATGACCGCCGAAATGTATGAACAAGTTATGGCTAGTGATTTTCATGCTCGAGCTCGCGGTATTGCTAGAGAAATCAAACAATTTAATCCGGATGTTATTGGTTTACAGGAGGTCACTTTATATCAAACCGGGCCGGCTGATTTGCGCTACACTTTTGTTCCTAACGCGACTTGTACTCAACTCGATTTTTTGAAGATTTTGCAAACCGCATTAGAAGAACAAGACTTGGAGTATGAGGTTGCTATAATTGCTAAAAACGCTGATGTTGAATTAACTGATTTAAAATCAGATATCCGATTAATTGATCGCGACGTCATCTTGGTGCGGGCAGGAATTACCTATCGTGATGCAAAGCAAGTACCTTTTAAAGAAGTAATGCAATTTAATCTGGATGAAGTTGTTGTTGGAGCTGGTATGGTTACGATAGCAAGAAGTTTTTCCGAAGTGTTTATCACTAAAAATGAAAAGGAATATCATATTATCAATACTCATTTCGAAGTGGGTGGACCTAATTTTGAGCAAGGCAATGAAGTTATTAATTACTTAATGGAAACTAGCACAAATACTGATTCAAATGATGATTATCCATTAATAATTTTAGGGGATTTAAATTCCGGGCCTCCTAGATCATCAGAAGGTGGCGCATATAGTGATTTTGGCAGTTCAGCTGAAAATTCTTATAACCAGATTTTGACTGATTTAGAATTAGTTGATGCTTGGTCGTTACTCTATCCTGATGATATTAGTACCGGTACCTGCTGCCATGATGGTAAATTGGAAGATCAAGAAAGTCAGTTAGGCGGTCGAATTGATCATGTTTTATATAGAAGTTCGTCTGATATCAATTTAAAAGCTATAATAGGGCAAGTTACCAATACTAAAGTAGAGGAAATGGTAGAAAAAGAAGATGGGACCCTGATTTGGTCCTCTGATCATGGTGGTATTGTTATAGGAATATCCATTAATCAGAATGATGATCAATGATCAGACAAATTATGGGTAATGTTTTAAAACATTGCCCAATTTTAAAACATTACCTGATTTTAAATTGATTTTGCTCCCCCTAATCACATTCAGCTTGAATAATTTCACCAGTTGGATCTAAAACTGTACCATCTAACAAAAATTGTCTTAGTTGTAACTGACTGGCACAGGTGGCTGTTGTACTGTTATCTATCAAAAAGGTGTGTCCGGCTCTTATTCCTGCCCCAGTTCCACCCATAACAGAGGAGTAGCTTTCTGGATAAAAATTCCACTTGTAATCTTGATTAGAAACAGTCTCTAGATCTTGATCGCCATCATTTCCAATAATAACCATAGTTGCAAACGATTGAGTTAATAATTGACCATTATCGTTGGGAACAGTGGAATCGTCTATAATCTGTTGTTGTAAAAAGTTGATAGATTGATCTAAATCAGCTACTGCTAAAGGATCTGCTTCCTTGGAAAACATGGCGTTTTCGATTAGTATTTCCATTGCGACTAAGGCTGAGTACAATTCTGGTGATCCGATTTCTAAGTTGAGTGAACTAGATAAGGCGGGAATAATCATTTGTTTACCCAAAAGTGGACTATTTAACACAATATCAGCGATATCACCACCAGCTCCGTTTAATATCATTCGATTAATCGGAACGGGGTAAGATTTTAATAAAACACCCAAAATACCACCTAAGGATAAACCAACAAAATGTACCTTAGGCATAACTTCTCGTAAAATAGTTGTTACCGTTGTTGAGCGAAGATCCATATAGTCATCATTTGAATTATCATTTTTTAAATCAGACTTAAAAACCAACTTAGTATCCGATTTTAAATCTGAGTTAGGAATGAAAGAGTCAGGAAAGAGGCTGTTAATTGTTGTTTTAGCTGACTGTTGTAAGCCAAGAAGTGATAGAATAATCGGATTAGTTTTTAATAGAACTGTTAATCGACTTAAATCCATAGCCGTTTGAATCATGTAATCAGCTGTTTGCTCTGGGTTTTGAAAGTTAAAAAATGACATTAGCGCATTGCCAGAAGTATCTGTATTTCGTGCTCCATGAGCAAAAGCATCAATCGCAATAACTGCGATACCTTTTTCGGCCATACGATTGGCGATGGCAATAAATTCATTACTATCACCACCTAAACCATGTTGATAAATAACTATATGTGGTTCATTAATATTATTGGTGTCATTGTTATTGCTGGTCCTGGGAACAGACAACCAAAAATCTAAGCTATTTTCTACCGAAAGTGCTGTGGGGTTTGTAGCAGAATCAACTTTGGGACAATCATTACCAGGAGAAAACGATCTGTTGGGTAAATCGAGGGACCAATTCTCAATATTATAGGAAATATTAGCGTTAGAGTTAGCATTGTCGTTATTAGTAGTATTGGAGCTAGCATTATAAGTATTTTCACTAATACTGGTTTTAGTATCATAGTTGTCATTATTATTATCCATTTCTATTTTTATTTCTGAGGGGGCAGTAGACAAGAAATTCATACAAGGAAAATGCCCACGGTAAATTTTATCAATATGGATTTCTTTTGCGGATTGTAATGGTCTCGTTAAAGTAAGATTATCAGCTTTATCATCACCATTAAAATCAATGGGGGTAGTGAAAAGAGGTAAAAAGTTGGTATTGGAATTTGTAGAAATTTCACTATAAAAGTCGGATAAACCAAAATCCTTTAAATCTGATAAATTCTCTTGATCTGATAAGTTTCCTAACTCTGATAAGTTTGCTTGATAAACAGTGGTTAAACCAATAGAAGGATTTTTTCCTAAATTTAAATAGGAAAGTACTATTGGTGTGTTGGCTGCTTCATAGATAGATGAGGTTTTTCCAAACATTTGGTTAGTTAAGCTTTCTCTAAGGTCAGCTATTTCTTGATTTACTTGAGGTGTAGTAAATACAAAGGTTAGGGCCATATTTTTACGTGGAACTAAAGTTTTAGCTTTTTCAATTAAAGGCAATAAATTTGTTCGAGCTAACTCAATAGGAATAACTTCTCGTAAACTCATTTCTTCTAAGATTGCCAGATGTTTGTTAATCTTAAAATTTTCCATTAATGGTTTCTTTGATTTAAGTAAGGTAAAAGCAATAGATTCATCAATGGCCTTGTCCTGCTGATCCAGCATTTGTTTAGTAACGATCACTAAATATCTAGTTCCATCTTCAAAGGTATCTGCCTTAGGCACTAAGATTAAATCATATCGTTTATCAAAATATACGGTTTTAAAATCGCCAGCAATACCATCTATTGTTACTGATGAGGGCCAAGGATTTATTTTGGCCTTAGGATCACCTTCCTTAAATATATACAGACTTTGCGGCCATTTGTTATCGAAGGTATGTTTAATGGTTCCGTCAAATGGTATGCGAATAGGTACGTTTTTGGGTAGTCCATTTATGGGTTTTACTCCAGTAGCTGCTAATTGAATATTAACTATTTGTAGTATATCATCGCTGGGAAAGGGAACACGTCCCCTGTCTATATCAAATTGGGCAACGGTGCATTCGTGGCAAAATTTACCGGTGTTTTTGTAAGTGTAATTTCCATCATTGATATTTATTTCTGGACGAGGGTCATCTTTTAAGGACAAGAGTAAAGTATCACCACAGGCTGATAGAAATTGCAATAGTAGTAAAAGAAAGAAAAATACCTTAAAAATGAATATTTGCATCATCTAATTATTAGCAATCAGTAATTCAATTAATTTATTTTGATGATCCTTGTTTAGATCGTTGATTCCCTTTAATACGCGGATAGCTTTTTCTTTAACTTCTATAGGAATATTGGTAGTGGATTGAACCATATCTACTTGTTTAATACCGATATGGTCTGCCTCTTCCGGATTATCTGCTTTTACAACTCCATGTCGTATAGGTTTATCTTTTTCTCCCAGAAGAAAATTATCAGCAAAAGTCAGTCGAAAGCGAATTACATTACGATCTTTTATAGAATAAAAAAGATCGTATTTAGTATTTTGACTAACAAACCAGTGGTTTTCAATACCTTGTTCTTGTTGTAGGGCGTCTGGACTTATTTCTAGCATTTTATCAGCATTTCTTTCGATATCAAAATATTGAGTAATCATGTAAGGTAGGTCCAAACAACTATCATCAAATTTAATTCCAACCAGTTCGTCAGTTTTGTGGATGATTTTTCCTTTAAAAGAGTATTGTTGGTCTGAAATAGTAAAAAAGCCCTCAATATTATCTTCAGGATTGATCAAGGATAAATGTTCTTTAATATTTATTAATCCGGCACCTTGAGTTGTTATGTTTCTAATCGGAATATAGTCAATTTTGACCGGTTTTTCGATAGTTGCAAAAATTTGATGCAGTTCATGGATAGCTAAACGGCTTTGGCGTCGGGCATATCCTCTAGTTTGTTTAGTTTCTGATTGTGAAAATAAAGATGTAACCTTTTTCCAAATTCCCATTTATTTTCCTTTGTTAGATCATTAAAATATTATAATTAAATTGAATGGAAAAAACAACACAACACGGGTAGGTTATTATGAAAAAGTAGCTGGATTTTTTACTTGTTGATCATAATTTCTCAAGAGCCTCATAAAAATCGGCATTTTTGTTGGATAGTTTTCCTTCTTTTATTTGTCTTTGAATTTGATTAATATTGATATTTCGAGGTTCTCCCCACGAATCAGAAGGAAAGTTGGTTCTTTGTGAGGTTAGTTGTTGATTAAAGGTTACGAGAATATGATAAGTAATTAAGCACGAACAAAAGCAAATGGATACTAAGAAGAAGATTTGGCGCCAATCTAGATTCAATTTAAATTTTACGTTAACATTATACTCTTTCATACAAATACCAGTTTTAGTTTTAAATTGTATTCTTTGTGATTTCACTCTATCTGATTGTACTCAAATTGTATTACCAATTCAACAAAGTGTAGTATTGTGGTTCCACAAAGTGTAGGATTCAACTTGTTTTCTCGTCAATTTCTTGATAATTTTTACCATTTGTTAATTATTATTATTATATACAATAATACATAGTATCAAATGAAAAGTATCTAATAATAGAGGTAAAAATTAATTTCTTCCATAATCTTTGTTTGATTGGCACATTTATTGCTCTAAGAGAATAACATAAATAGATTTGAAGATTTTTCGATTGAAGAATTTTTCGTTTCGTTGAAATTATTGTTCGTCAAGCTTTAGGAAAAGATATGGCAAGAATGACCAACTATATCCGCAATTTGGTTAAAAAGAAAAACCAAGAGGATGATTATAATACCGAAAAGAACCATTACTACGAAGCCATTGGTGCTGCTATCTTCAACAGCGTTGATGATGCTATTATTTCTGTAGACACCGATTTAAGAGTGACTGAGGCTAATAAGAAGGTTGAGACCATATGCGGACTGGTTCGGGATGATATAGTAGATAAGCTCTTCTATTCTTGTAATTGTCAGTGTAGCTGCTTTCAAATACTTCTTAAAACTATTAAAGAGGAACGCCCCCTAAAAATTAATCGTTCTGAATGTTATAAACAGCAATGCCAAAGTCAAGTTGTTTCGCTTTTTTCTTATCCTTTAAAAGATAAAAACGACAAATTGTATGGTGGTATTTTGGTAATCCGTGATGAGACACGGGTAAATAATTTAGAGAAAAATATACAAGAACAACAAAAATATCATCAGGTTATAGATAAAAGTAATATAGATAAAAGCAATCAGGAGCAGAAACAACCTAGAAAACTATTAGGTTCTAAAGATGACGAATACCGGACCATTATTAAAGTTTTGGAACAAACCAAATGGAACAAATCAAAAGCAGCTAAAATCTTAGGGATCAATAGAAGCACTCTTTATTTAAAACTCAAGAAATATGAAGGATCGCCTGATCAGGATGATGTAGCTAGTAGTGATTTTCAAAAAATAGACACTCTAGAATCCCTTGAAAACTTTGAAATTTCAAAAGCTACTAAAACCCATGAGGCTCTTGAAAAACCTGATGTACTTGAAAAATCTGAAAACATTAAAACCATTGAGAACTTAGAAAACTTAGAAAACATTGAAACCATTGAGAACTTAGACAACTTAGAAAACGTTGGGAGATGATACATGTTTCGGACACATTTTAGGATTGTAATGATTTTTTTAGTGATAGCAGTTTCTTCGCAAGCAATTGCTAAGAGATTCTTATTTGTTCAGAAAACTAGTCAAGGCTCTAGATTATTTCATATAGAAGTGTTTTTAGAAGAAAGAGTAAGCCAACCTGTGACCAGGACAGTTCTAGGTCCCCTAAGTCAGGAGTGGAGTGAATTTCGATCAGAAGTTGTTGAACAAGTGAATACCGGAATGAGGAGATGGGATGCATCTCTCGAAGATCAAATCGATAGAGCTTCTAAACGTGAATGGCTAAATCCGATAGATGGCGAACCTATAAATATTGGATCATCAACCATTAGAAGATGGTTTGAAGGAGTGGAAACCCAAGTTGTTAAGGCAGATTCAGATCTAAGTGGATCATCTGCGGCTCGAGGTAAAAAAGAAGTATCAGTATTTGTATATGTTGGTCAGAATACTAGATTATTGGTGCGGGTGCAAGGTGTTCGTGCCTGGGTAGACAATTCTTCTGGACATGCAGAAAGAAAATCAATGATTGAAGTCCAACTTCCTGGAACTGAAATACTAAGATTTGCGTATAGCATAAACCCTCAAATCCCACCTAAGCATCTGCCTGTGTTGATTCCTGATATAAATTATCGACCTATTGAATTGTTCGTTGTACAGGAATTCCCTGAAAGATTAGGAATAGAGTTATTCGAAAATCCACCGTTAGAACAGTTTTTCCCTTATTTAAAAAGGCAATTCCGATTATTGGATAGTCGTGAATCATCTGGCAGTAATGTAAATGGTAATTTTTCTAGTTTCCAAGTTTTTTATCGTCGATCGGAACAGAAGATAATAGTGGTGGAAATAATTGGGTATGAAGGAAATGCCAGAATTTTTTATGGTGAGCCACATAATTTAAGTGAAATTAAAATTGGAGGAATCTCTACATACAACTTAATGGGTGAATCTGCCAGCCATAAATATACTGATCGAATTTATATTGATACAGCTCCATTTTCGTTAATTTTGCCGGTAGAACCTGAATCAGGGACAGCCAAAGTGTTCGAAAATCCAGATAGATATATTGAAGATTTAATAAGGGTTCATGTAAGTGATGGAATTTTTAGGAGGCTTTTATTGCCCAATGGTAGTTCGAGGTTCATTGGTAATGAGTTAAGTAGGTTAGCTGACAGATCATCATGTGGTAGATTGGCCAATAGGCATCCCCATGCTAAATGATAATTCAATTAAAGGAGTATTCTTAATGTTACAGTGGCGAAAAATTTATCCATTTTTTATTTTATTTCTAATGAATACTACTACCCTGAACGGGCTACCTGGTACATCACCGGGTAATTCATCATCGGGTTGTAATGGAATGATGGCGGCAGCCAAGCAAGGTGGGGGAAAATTTTTTCTTTCTACCAAAAGCCGAGTTTATTCCTTTGCAGAATTGTTAGCTAAAAAACAAGAATTGCTATCGCATTTAAGAGGAGTGGCCAATAGATTTGCTCAAGTACGAAAACAACTTGTCAGTGAGGGTGATAAAATATGGAAGTTTGATAAATTAGAAAAAATTTACGCTGCAATCAAAGCTAGGCATCAAGAACCGGGTTACTATTATCTTCCAGTTTCACCCCAGGATGTAGCTAGAATCTTGAAATATGGTTATTTAGAAGAAGGAAGAGAGTTCAACTATTTGGGTGGTGGTCCTCTTGTAGGACAGAATGGTAATTTTATGTTTGTCCGATGTCAAGACCTACCAGAAGTGTTTGCTCCGAGCAGATTTTTTGGTAGTGTGAATGTAGATAAAATTTCTTCTGAACATTTGGAACTGGTTGTCCCTAGTGTTGTAGTAAGTGCTAGTGAATAGGCTCTCACTTTTCTTTAGTAGTTGCTCTGAACTCAGGTTTTAACGATCCTAGAAAAATCTATTTTTTACAGGTGTATAAACTTTTCCGGAAAAAATTTTACAGGTGTAGAATCTTAACTTGCTGAAATATTGGATGTAAAAAAGCTTTTTCCTATCCACCGTTTTAATAATTCGACTCGCAGTTCAATACTATAACCATCTGTAAACAGTGAATTTACCACAAAGACTAAACTTTAAAACAAATGTTCCGACGGAATCTATATGTGATACTCGGCGGCAATCTGAATTTTAATCTAAACCAATATTACAGGAGGGATTATAATGAATAGATTAAACATTTTAGGGTCTAAATACAAACAGCTCTCTCTGCTTGGGATTTGTCTACTTTTTCCATTTTTACTTGCCAACTGTTCTCCCGACATGCAAGACACACAAGCAGATTTATTAAGCTCGACCCCTAACCGGCTCGCACCGAATGTTGGTCCAACTGACAAAATTGGTAGTACTGAGGTCAATGGTGGTGATGCTGGCGGCACTATTGGAAGCGCTGAAGACATATCACAGACTACACTTGCAAGTGGTTCAGTCGTTGTGGAGGGGTCTATCGGATATAATGAGGACTACTATGACTACTATTTGTTTAGACCTACAGTCGATGGAAAAATAAAGATTTCTCTTACAGGACTCACTCAAAATAATGATAGCCGTCATAATGGTGGCACTTATCTGAGGATTTATAGGAACGGGGAGCGAATAAACCAATGCAAAAGCCCTTCCTATACTTATTGCGGACAACCAAATGATAAATTTTTTCCAGGTAATCCTCTTCACAACGTAAAGAGTACCGCACGTGATAATGTTGTGGAGAATAATGCAAATACTGATGATGATAATGAATTCAAGGTGGAGGTAGGTAATGCATACGCTATTGGAATAGATCCTTGGTCCAATGCATACTCAGCTTATAAACTAGAGCTTAAGTTTACAACAAATGAACAGCAAAGTAATGATGGGACATGTTTGGCCGATGATGAGATTGAGGCAAGAGATGCAGGAGGAATTGTTTGTGATGATATCACTAACACAGTTAAGATAAGAAATTGTCATGCTCTCGACTTCGCTCCAATTCCTAATCCGGATGGTCGTCTAAGTCTGGCAGACTCTAATGCTTTAATTCAAGTAGGTATGGGAACCCAAGAAATGACTTATCAAAAGCTAAAAGACAGAGGCTGGATAGAAAAAGTGGAAATTGCGCTGAGAATATTAGAAACATTTAATTTAAGTAACAACTCAGAAGAGGGGGGGTTTATCAAGAGTTGGGCTCCTGCTTTATTAACGAAGATTTACATGGGTATAAATTGCGTACCAGAAACAGAAGTAATCGCACTAGAAGAAGACGTAGGTGATTAGGTGATGTATCTTCAAAAAGTATAAATCTGTAACTGATGTACTGTATTAATTAAGTAGCCACGTAATAATTAATTTAGTTGGAGCCATTAATTTCCATTGTCTGAGGTTCGTTAGCCACAACAATTACGATTGACTCATAAGTACTACTTGCAATCACCCCACAACGCCAAACAAAATAGAAACCAGAAGAATGGCTAATACTGGGTTTCTTTCAGATCTGATAGCATCCCTAATCGATTTTTTATTTTGAGTAAAATATCCCAAATTAGGTGGCAATAAATCTCTAAAACCACTATGAGGAACCCATCTAGGAATTTTATAACAGTAACACCATTGTCCTAAAACTAAGCACAAAATTTAAGGAGATGTTTTTCCTGCAATGA
>CAZJDM010000005.1:0-58821 GCA_964544765.1 uncultured bacterium | reverse complement strand
CGCAAACAATTTCTAGCAAAAACACCTTTCAAATTAAATCGGGTCTTGGCAATTTTTAAGCTCCCCGGAGATAACTTAATTTGATCAATAAATCGGTTCCAATCTCCAATTAACTTTGATCGAGCAAAGCCATATATTTGGACAAAAGATTTCTCCTGCTTAAACCATTGTTTAAACTTTGATGATCCATAATTATTTATTACATACTTTACCAATGAACCAGATACGGTATAAGCTCTTCGCGATGAGCGAGTCCAAAAAAAGGGGCTAAACAATTCATCAACCTTAGGCTCCATTTTAAGAATTCGCATGGCCTTTACCCATTCATGAACGGTTAATTCTTCATTCGAGAATTCATTAGCTACTGCGATCCCCTCTTCCAAAGCAACTTTAAAGGAAAATCGATACCAAGGTGCAAAATCAACAGATAGAATATGAGTAATTTCGTGACTTAAAATACTTTCAAAAGGAGAGGTATAAACTAAATGAATACTTCGATTAAAAACATCCGCAAACTGAGTTTGCCCTGCTCCAATCCAATATTTTTTATCCTCTTCATCCTTATAATAAAATACCTTTATAGGAGCAACAGATTCTAACTTCATAAATTGCTTAATTTCAGATACCACGAAGTCACATTCACGCTGAATATATTTCAACTGAGTCGGTGAAATAAGATCTTTTTTGAACGATGAATCTATATATTTTGATGAAATTAGATATTTTTTAGAAAAATAAATTTGACAATACTGAGAAGTATATGGACCCTGCATGTTGTTTTGAAGCTGGTTATAAGTCCTAGGGAAGATAACAAAATTACCCATAATCATTACTAACAAGATACCAACATGCAAAATATTCATTAACTTGCGAAACTTAATAGGAACTACCTTAACTCGACTAATTGAAAATAGTAATAATGCAGCTATTAACAAATGAACAATACGTACTATCAAAAGCTCGGCAGAAAAAGGCACCATATAATCATAAATGGGACCTTGGAAATAGCTTAATAACGGATGAAAAAAGAAAATCCCACTTGAGGTTAACAAGTATAACAAAACAGCAATAAAACTAAGCAACCAAACAGTATAATAAATGATAAGTTGAAAATAAAAGGACCTAGTAAAAGTAATTATATATTCGATCAGTGCCCAAGCAATAAAAATAGCGGGAACCACCAAGATAAAATACCAGGCCAATCCCACCAAAGGATCGCACGAAAAGATATAAAGCGGTAAGGGAATAATAAATAAGAGCCAAAGTGAGTGTTTAAAAAATCTTTGCCAATAAAAAGGAAAAAATAGTCCATTTATAATACTAAGTCCAAAAGCAAAATCATAATCCAGATCTTTGACTAGTGGTAAAAAACAAAATATTAATAGAAATATAATATGGAGGCATATTATAAAAAAAGAATATGATCTTAAAATTGCTTTATATGATTTAGGCAGCATTACTTTTGGATTTTTTTCGTTTTATTATTTCATTTAAATAATGCTGAGCCTTGGCATGTTTGGGGTTTATGGATAAAACTTTTTCAAAATATTTTTTAGCGAGATCTTCTTTGTGCCACCTAAGATAGGCCATTCCAATATTAAAATAAAGAACATGATGTTTATCTTTGTCAGGCATTACCCGTAAAGCATCGGAATATATTTTGATACCTTTTTGATACTGTTTTATTCTTATTTTTTGAATTGCCAATTTATTAAAATATCTTGCCAAGGCGGTTCCTTCTTCGCTTTTCTGCAAACATTTTTTAGCTCCTTCAATATCTCCTTTCTGAAACTTAACCAAACCCTCCAATTCTTCAACATTACTGGATGAACTGATTGCTGAGGCATCCTTTAAATATTTTTCGGCTTCCTCGGTATCACCTTTAGCTAAACTAATCTTGCTCATATTGATTAAACGATCGGCATTTTTTTGTCCGAAAAAGCTAAGATCTTTTAAATAGATTGAAGCCATTTTATAATCCTCTTTCTCCATATAAGCTGATCCCATTAATTCTTTGGCTTCATTATTATCAGGATTTATTCTTAGCGCTTTATTAAACATAGAAATAGCCTTATCAGGCTTACCCCAGGCTAAATATATTTTCCCCATATAGATACAACCAATTTCATTATTAGGGTATTTTTCTATAAACTTCTGGCATACTTTACTGGCATCCTCATAATCCTGCATTTCTAAATGAAAATCTATATGTTTAAAGATTTCATTATTCATTTCAGGTTGAATATCTGCTAGCTCCTTCATTACAATTCTAAAAATCTTTGGACTGCAAGGAGAATCTAAAAATTCCGCTACAGCAAATTTTTCGAGGAACTTTTTATCTAATTCGGTTTTATCTCTATCCATGATAACAATTCTAAATTGATTAACTATGTCCATCTCTGCAATTAAATTTAAGATCTTTTCTTTAACCTCATCATCCTCTTGCCAATCAATAACTATATACTTTAAATTCTCATAAGAAAGAATATCCATAAAATAATCGGGGTCATTATCCACCCAGATATTATGCGGATCTATACCAAAACGAATCATACATTCTTTTACTATTTTAGCCTCAGAATGTTGATTACTAATAATCAGTGCCTTATCGAAATTATCATCTCTCATACAACTTCCAGGCCAGTGATCAATTATAAGTGATTTTTAACAATAATGATCGCACTTTTAATTTTAAAGAAGTATTGAAGTGTCTGCAAGTTTTTTAAGAAGTTTTTTAGACGGGATTATAAATAGGATTTTATATAGGATTTTCTAAAAAGATTTTAAAAATAAATTTTAGATTTATTAATTCTTAAGCAGAAGTCTTTGGCTTATTAACAGGTTTACAACTAAGACCTTTTACCCTTTTTCCAAAAGTTCTTTTGCATTGCCAAGACTTAAGAGGTGGATCCATTTTCTTGTTCTTGGTTGGTCTCAAATGTGGACTGATTAGATTATTGGGGTTACCTTTACTAACATTTTTTCCACATGACACCAAAGATGTCATAATTAATGTAATTATTAATAATATTGATTGTAATTTCACTTTTTACTCCTACAATTCATAACTTACAACAACATAGCAATTTGTTATTGTAATGCTGCAATCATACTATTTTTTTATATTTTGTCAATTTGTTTTTTATATTTTTTATAACCACTGAATATTGATTACAAAATTTGCAGCGTTGTATTAACGATATCAGGTGGTTTTCGCTAACACACTAATTATATACTATATTTGTTCAGATGATTGCAAGTTTTTCTGCTAAACTATCAATATCAATTTAGTATCTATTAATATCTATCGTATATTTTGGAGCAATTGGTCCTTATTTGATTCAACATGCTTTTACCGAGGAGACATATGGCTAAAAAAATAAATATAATCGGTGCAGGTATAGCAGGATTATCAGCCGGATGTTACTTACAAATGAACGGTTATGATACTGAAATATTCGAATTACATGATTTACCGGGAGGCTTATGTACTTCATGGGACAGAATGGACTATACCATTGATGGGTGTATTCATTGGTTAGTTGGATCAAGAAAAAATGATGAATTCTATAATCTTTGGAACGAACTAATTGATATGTCTAAGATTAGATTTGTAGACTTCGATGAATATTTTCGTATCGAAGGAGATGATGGTGCATATATTTCAGTTTTTACCGATCTTGATAAGTTAGAAAAGGAATTTTTAACCAAAGCCCCTGAAGATAGGGAATTTATATATGAATTTATTAACGCAGCCAGGAAATTATCTCATTTCAAAATACCTATCAACAAGGCACCGGAAACATACAATCTTTTTGATATTATAAAATTGCTCTATCAGTCGATGCCATATCTAAGAAACTTAATCAAGTGGAGTAAAATTTCTTGCCAAGAATACGCTAAAAAATGCCAAAATAAATTATTACAAAAGACTATCGATTCTCTCTTTATGCCCGAAATGAGTGTTTTATTTGTTTTAATGACCCTAATATGGATGGATAAAAAAAGTGCCGGTTATCCTATTGGTGGTTCATTAAAATGGTCCAAGTTAATCGAACAAAAATATTTGTCTTTGGGAGGTAAGATTAATTATAACTCAAAAGTAAGTACAATATTACATGAAAACAGCTCCACCAAAGGAATAAAGCTCGAAAATGGAAAAAACTATTATTCGGATATCGTTGTTTCCGCAGCAGATGGATATGACACAATATTTCGCATGTTAGAAGGACAATTCCTTGATGAGAAAATAAAGGATTATTATTCTAACTATGAAACCTTCCCATCATATCTTCAAGTTTCATTTGGAGTGAGACAGACTTTTAATGACTCTCCCCATCTGCTGTACTTTCCTCTATCAACACCGCTTATATTAGACGAATCTACTCAAGAAGATTATATGGGCTTTCGAATATTTAACTTTGACCCTACATTGGCACCGGCTGGCAAAACTCTAATAACAGCCATCTTACCAACATATAACCATACCTACTGGGAAGATCTAAGAAAAAATAACTTCTCTCAATATAAATTAGAAAAGGATCGAATAGCTCAGGAAGTCATTGAGATATTTAGGCAGAAATTTGATTGTCCAATAGATAAAGTTGACATGATTGATGTCTCAACACCCGCAACTGTCATCAGATATACCAATAACTGGAAAGGTAGTTTTGAAGGTTGGATATTAACTCCCAAAATCGGTCTAAAACAAATGAAAAAGACTTTACCTGGTCTGAAAAACTTTTACATGGCTGGACAATGGGTAGAACCAGGAGGAGGACTCCCAGCCGTTTTAATGTCTGGAAGGAACGTTACTCAGATTATTTGTAAACAAGATAAAAAACGATTTGTTAGTCAAATACTATAACATCCAAAATCGACTTACCACCTTACCAAAACCCTTTATAACAATACGATCAGGGAAAATTAATACTACCGCCCAAGCATTACGATTAGGAGCTTCCACCATACCTGGAATAGTAACAAAACGAATTGATCCTTCCTTATTAAAACTGCCTTGATGGTTATGGCCTGCAATATATGCTTGTACTTGAGCGCTAGAAGTCAACACATCCATTACTTCTTGATAGTTCCAAAGTAAATACACCCCATTTAACCTGGTTGGTTTTACAGGAAAATGGCAAAAAACTATCACTTTTTGATCATTTTCTTTAGCTGTTTTTAACTCATTTTTTAGCCAAGCTAATTGTTCATTCCCCACCGCCCCATTCCAGGTACCACTATTAGGTGATTTCTTCCTCACAAGATCTGCCGACATCTTGCGCCCTAGTATGTAGTTAGGATGATTAGTGGACCATCCTTTACTGACACTGACATCCATTCCATCCAGGATAATAAATTTCCACCCCTTAATAACAAACGATTGGTAGGCTCTATTTAAACCCAAAATAGGTAACAGTTTTTGACGAGGTTGAAAAAAATCATGATTACCTAGAACATGATACACTGGAGCTTTTGAGGTATTGAGAACACTCAGGACACGAGAGAGATCTTGGGCATCACCTTCCTGTCCCACACCTACCACCTCTACCTTGTCTCTTCCATCTATCAAATCTCCTAGCTGAATAATAAAATCTAAGTGCTGCTGATTAAAATACCGAACACTCAAATCTAGATTGTGTAGAGATTGACGATAATATCTTTTGCTACCTGGTTTTTTATCAGCATACTGAATATCAGCTATAACCCCAAATGAAATAACTGGCTTTGATGATGACAATGATGATAATGGTGATGGAACAGATACTGAATTATCAGGAGCTGTTGGTAAAATATGGGTTGTCTGGAAAAAATTACATGATACAATCAGACAGAAATTCATAAGAACCAGGTGTCCGCCATATCTGGCATACTCGGTCCATTGCGTATAGGAAAAGAAAGTCATGTACCATCCCAAATATTTATCTTTATCCACAAGATTAAAAATAACCGGCATTTATATACTCCTGAATTACCTCATGCTGCCATGGACACGCTATTTAGTTGATATTACCAGACAATATAACATCTTAGGTTTATCGGTAGGACTTATCTTCCTAACCACCTTTATTGCCATGCTCTATTTACTGGTATATCACCTGAAAATCAAAAGTATCAAATGGTATTGTATTCTGGCCATCTTTTTATTTCCCTGCGGCTGGTATATCATGCACAACCTGAATATTTACGAAGAAAGAATACACTTCATCCAATATGGACTTTTGTCCATTTTAATCGCCTACAGTCTGCAGTTAAAAATGACCGGTTGGCGCCTAATGCTGGCCACCTTTGTTTTAACCAGCTTTTTCGGTTGGATGGACGAAATAATACAGTATTATTTACCTATGAGATACTTTGACTGGCGCGATGTAAGATTCAACGTAGCGGCAGGCATTTTGGGTATTATTCTTTTTGTTATTCTAAAACTAGCTCACAATAATAGTAACAAAAGTATTTTAACCAACGACACTAATTCTAATAATAAAAATATTCGCGATGTGCGGGATTCGCACGTTGCGTAAATATCCCGATTTAGAAAATAATACCCAATTTCAAAACAGGAAAATGATTTCGATTTATATCTTCTAAATGACTTACCTGAAAGGGCAGCATATAACCAAAATCAAATTTAACAGAAAAAATGGGTAGTAGCATCTTAAAACCAGTTAAGGCCTCAAAACCAATTATCAAGCTAGATTTCTTGTTATGCAATAGTCTTCCAATAGCTAAATGGCTAGCAATACCTAGGTTCCAGCCAAAATGCCTATTCCCTAAATAAACGCCAACACTCTTAGATATATCAATAGCATCAAAATAATCGGATCTTCCAAAAAAGAAAGCGGTTGATTGATATAACCATTTTGAATCATGTAAATCATTATAAGATTCAAATCCCCAAATACCATTATCACCTTCAACATTATGGACTTGTTTAAACACAAAACTAAATCCCTCAATCCCTACTCTTTTTGATTTTCGCCACCAATGCTTCCTCTTCCATCTATGCTTCCATCTCTTATGTGATTTAGGGATTGAATGAACATCGCTCTTCCATTTTGGTAAATCAGAATCAACATCACCTACAATAGTATTTATCACAGGTATTTGCTTAAAATTCATTTCTTTAAATGAAACATCTCCATTAACAGTGTTAAAATAAGCCGTTCTGACATTAGATTTTTTCAGACAAATATCTCCAGAAACAGTTGCAATATCTAAATTATGCAGATTAACTTTTTTTATCTGCACATCACCACTCACCGTTTTTAGATTGACATTACTGGTTATCACTATATCCTCAATACTAACATCACCTGAAACATTGGAAACATCTATATTCTTAAGGTTTAAAATATTAGGAATAAAAACATGAATCTTACTAATTTCAATATCCCGCTCGTAATCAATCGATCCAATCTCTAAATTAGCATAGTCACTACTCAGATTTATATAATGCTTTAAAAATTCTTCGTCACTTTTAAAATCATGATTATCTACATCAACGGTAATTACAAGTTGGTTGCTTTCATTACTACCTTTGGTAGGACCACTTTTGGGATCTCCTTTGGGATCTCCTTTGGGATCTCCTTTGGGATCTCCTTTGGAATCACCTTTGGAATCACTCCTAGAACTATTTTGCGAATCACCTTCTATAACTTTTGATGATTCTCCCTCAATCGTAATATTCGCAGCAATTGTTTTAAAATCGATATTAATTGACTTCGAAGTAAGAGTGAATTCTTTTTTAATTTCATGGGCCGAAATTTTGAACGAAATCATGATAAATAATAAACAAATCAGCAATACTTTCATCAAAATTCTCCTTAAATTAAAAAATCGAAATATCCAAAACGCTCTCTTCTCCTTCATCAAAGGAGAAATCCGTACCACCAACCTAATATTAAATCTTAGTTACAACCATAAACTTAACGCTGGTATATATGTTATCAATAGTAATGTCAAAAACAATAAGATGAGATAAGGAATTGAAGATCTGTAAAGTAAAGTAATTGGTTTGTTAAATTTTAAGCTGGAAATAAATAGATTGATGCCAATAGGAGGAGTTGAATAACCAATCTCCAGATTAACCATAAAAATAACCCCTAAATGTAGAGGATCGATACCATATTGAATGGCAATTGGAACTATAATGGGCACAATTATAATAATGGCCGAAAAAATATCCATCAAACAACCAACCACCAACAAAAAGATGTTCAATCCCATCAGAAAAACATATTTATTATCTGTAACCATAGTTAGGTAAGAAAGAATCTTATTAGGAATCTGTTCATCAACTAAGTAGGAAGTTAAACCCAAAGCAGTACTTAAAACAATGATTATAGCCCCTGCTAAAATAGCTGCCTCTACAAATATACCCGGTAATTGATGCCGCCAATTTACCTCCCTTAAAACAAAACACTCAACTATTATGACATACATTACAACGATGACCGAAACTTCACCAATAGTGACAAATCCTCCATAGACCCCACCTAAAATCAAAACAACTATTGGTAATTCCCATATTCCTTCCCAGAAAGTTGTTTTTAAACGAGACAAGGAAAACGGTTCTCTAGCGACATGTCCTCCAATTCCAGCCCTTCTACGCTCATAAACATAAGCATACAAGCATAATACCAAGACAATAATTACACCTGGAACCAAAGCTGCTTGATATAATCTACTTATACTTACTTCCGCAATTACTCCATAAAGGATTATTGGTATACTAGGAGGAAACAAAAGACCCAAACTTCCGGAAGTAGTGATCAATCCTAATGAAAATTTCTCCTCATAATTTTGCTCACGCAAGATAGGATAGATTAAACTTCCTAAAGCAACTATAGTTACACCACTTGCACCGGTTAAGGCCGTAAAAAACGCACAAGATCCAAGAGAAGCAATTGCCACACCACCAGGTAGCCACCCAAACAAAGCTTTCATTAAATTCATTATTCTTTGAGGAGCATTACTATTAGTCAGAATACAACCAATTAAGGTAAAAATAGGTAAGGATGCCAAGATCGGCATAGAAGACAACCTATTCATCTCAATCAGAATCATCTGTAAAGATTCAATTTCAAAATTTAAAAAGAAAAAGCAGATAATAGAAACCGAAGTTAATACTACAAACAAAGGTAGTTCAAATAGAGCCAACAGAATACATGATAGAATTAAAATAGTTTCCATATAAGTATAATCACATTCTAGGTAATACTACATCCTAGGTATAATCACATCGATCGATAATTATTGATGGATTCCAAACCAATTAATAAAAACCTAAAGGAGGAAATCATAAAAAAGAAGATAAAAATAACTGCCCCCCATCCTTTATTGCCAAACATTTCAACTTCACTGGAAACAAAAGTAAATGAACCTAAAGCTAACAAACCCATTATCATTAACCCAACTAAAGCACATAAAGATCTTAGAGCATGTTGAGTTTTGGGTGAAATATAACGAAAGAGAATATCTAACTTGATATGACGATTCTGTTTGAGAGCAAGTGACGCTCCTAAAAAGGACAACCAAACTACCAATAAAGGCGATAATTCCAAGATGAAATTATATGATTTATGAAAAAAATTACGACTAATAATATTAAAAAACAAAAGCAAGATTAATAAAAGAAAAATTAGAGTAATTAATATTTTCTCAATCTTTTGAATAATATTATCAATTTTTCTTAATTGGTGCATTGCCCTTCTCTTGCTTTTTCTTAGCCGCGGTTGTTTTTGTAGACTCTTTCTTTTGAGGATCTTTTTTTACCAAAACCTTTTTAACAGTTTTAGACGTCTTTTGTCGATATTTTTTCAATAGCTCATTAACCCGGTTAAAAAGCTCCATCGGGTAAATTTTGCCACTATATTTTTTGTATGTTTTATGAGCCAGTTCTTCATATTTATTAGTATCAGATACTGATGGCCTTAAAAAAGTCAAACCGGCTTCCTTTAATACAGATAGAGCCTCTTGATTGTCTCTCCTAGTTGAGGTTATGATCTTATCACAATATCTCTTACTTAATTTGAGCAATATTTTTTTATTTTTCAATGATAAAGAATTAAACATGCTTTTTTTCATAAGAAAAGCACCTATTGAATTTACTACTGGATAATCCAAAATGTAACTTACCTTGGGATACCATTGAAAAGCTATGGCCGCTAGGGGAGGAGAATAAAAAGAATCAATCATTCCCGTCTCTAACCCCGTATTTACATTGGCTAAGTTTAGTGGGTAAGTATGGATATTTAAACGATTAAAAAAAGTTTCGGCTACTTTATCGCCCTTCCAAATCCACATTTGGATTTTCTTGCGCTCAGGTTCGAGATTAATATTTCTTTTAGAGAATAAATATACATCCCCAGCTTCAGCATATCCCAAAAAAATATATCCTTTCTTTTCAAATTGATTGGCAAAATAACTAAACAATTCCTTTCTTACATAATCTACTTCCGAATTATTTTTAAACAATAATGGAGACTCTAAAATTCTAATCTCGGGTAAGATAACTCCTAAACCTACCCCCGAAAATCCCGCCGCATGAATTTGATTCCTGCTTCTTACTCGCATTTTACGAATAACATCAATTTCATCTCCACTTACACCACCAGCATAAATACTGAAGTCAATTTCCCCTTTGGTTTGCTTCTTGAGATCTCTTTTCATCTCATATAGTATCTTGGTCCAACTACTACCTTCCGGAGTAACTACCGCCATCTTAATATTGGTCGCTTCAACTACCGCTTTTTCATTTGCCTTGGTTGTTTTAACCACTTTGGCCGTTTTAGCTACTATAGATTGCGATAAAACTAAAGAAAAACTAAACAACAAAATTATCGGTAAATTAAACATTTCATCCCTTCAATGCTATTTGGATATATATTGAATACATAAAATTCATTCGAGATTACTCAACAAAAAATCTATTTACCATTCTTAGATACAATGAAGCATAATTTTTAGCAATCTGATTAAACAAAATATACTGAGAATTTTTAGCTCCAATTATGTATTTCATCTTCTTAATGAATTGCCCTTTTTCCTGTTTTTGAACCAAATAATGACGAGCAAAATACAAGTCCCCTAACAAATAAGATGTACCAGTTAGATTTTTCAATCTTCGATAATGACTGAGGGCCTTTTGGGGTTTTCCACCTAATAATGCTGGTCTGGACGTATAGTATATCATCAGTATCAAATGAGCACCACCATGGTAGTAGTTTTCATCTAATTCAATTACTCTATTCATAATCTTTTGAATACTAAAAGCCTTAGATATTGCTTTTACTGAGTCCAAACTCAAATTAACGTAAGAGGCCAGATTAAAACCATACCAAAATAAAATAGGAACATCATCTTTATTCAATCTTGCCAAACAAGAATTAATCTTGGTCACTTTGGCCAACTCATTTTTACATGCTGGATATTTTTGAAACAACGCTTGTGAAGCATAGGATAATCCCTTTGAATAATATCGTTTTAAGCGTTGGGTTATTAATTTTGTTGCCTTGGTATGTTTATTATACCGAGCTTGAACCAATTGAGGTTCAAAAACTGAAAAAGCATAACTACCATACATTCTGGCGATTAACCATAAAATCTTGGTGTTACTTTTATCGTTCTGTGACAATACTTCTAATAATTTAATATTAGCCGGTAATGCATTTTCAATCATAATCAAATCATCATCGTTTTCAAAAGCAGCTCCACCATCTTCAACCATATCTGCGACTTCACCCACCACAATTTGACGAACCGAGCAACTACTAGCAGACAATCCAATAAAAAGAACCCCTAGAATTAAATGCTGCACAAACACTCGCTCGATTAAGTTTTTTAATAAAATCCAATTCACTGTAAATATTTCTTTTACCAACATTTGTTATAAATCCTTTACCAAATTTTCCTAATAAATTAAAATGTTAGGATACACTAAAAAAGTAACCCTTGTTTGATATTTTGTCTAACATTTTGTTCACGAATTTTGAAGAGAGAATTTTATGCAAGTTATTAAATCAATACTAAAGTTCATTTTTCGCATTACAGCCAAAAGAATATTTATATTTATTACTATCCTTTCAGCAACTATTCTTATCATGATTTACATTGAGCATGAATCGGTTAATTTTATCCTGGCCCTTGAAAACCGTCTATTAGATTTTCGCCTTAAAAATCGCGGTGTACAGGAAACAAGTGGAAAAATTGGAATTTTAGCCATTGATGAAAGATCGGTTGAACAGCTTGGACGATGGCCTTTTAAAAGAAGAGACATGGCTATTTTTCTACAAAAACTGAGGAAAACGCAAGCTCGCTTAGTTGGATTTGATGTAACCTTCTCTGAACCAGAAAGACCCTTTGTCAGTGAAGAAAGAGGTGGTTTAGTGCAAAAATACAAAAAAATGGTCCTCAATAATAGAGATCCTAGGGGTAAGCAATCATTCTATAAACATCTAAAAAATCCATCCCCGCATTCAAAAGGAGATAGGGATCTTAAAAAGGCACTTAAGGACTTCAACAATAGGGTAGTTCTAGGATGGTTTTATTTTATTGATGAAGAAGAAGTTGACACATTAGACACAGACTTTAAGAAAGAGGAGAAGAAAGTAAGCTCGGTTGCTATTGAACCCGTCTTTATAAACAAAAATTATAGTTCTGAAGAAATAGATAAAGGAATAATGCCCAATTCATTTTTTGGTTTAAGAGCTAATACCAAATTTTTATCAAATGCTTCCAAATTAAATGGATTCTTCTCCAATCAACCTGATGAAGATGGAATTTACCGTTGGGCACATCTGGTAGGTTCTTTCAATGGGAAATTATATCCGGCGCTATCACTTACAATGGCTGCTGATATATTAAACAGTGATATTCTAGTACGGATAGACGATACCGGACTTAGCTCTCTGGAATTATGGGATAGAAATGATGAAAAAGAACCTATTATTATCCCCACTGATGTAAAAAGAGGGAAGCTATTGATTAATTATAGAGGTCCTGAGAAAACCTTTCCTCACTATTCCTTCTATGACATCTATAGTGGAAAATTAGGAAAGAAAGAATTAAAAGACAAATTATTACTACTAGGAGCCACAGCGGCAGGTATTTTTGACATTAGGCCCACCCCTTTTTCAGAAACTAATCCAGGGGTGGAAATACATGCCAATATTCTTGACAACATCATAACTCAAGAATTCTTAAAAAGAGATAAAGATATATTTCTCTATGAATTAATATTGGTATTATGTATCGGCATAATTTTTGGACTAATAATTGATTCAATGAAAGCTCTTACCAGCGCATTGTCGGTAATCATTTTTTCTATTTCCTATTTCTTTATTGATGACTATCTATTTTTTAGAAACGGCACCTGGACCTATATGGCCGTTCCTTATTTGGAAATTATGTCAATTTACTTTGGGGTAACTATTTTCAAATACTTTACTGAAGAGAAGGAAAGAAAAAAAGTAAGAGGAGCCTTTCAATATTATTTGAATGCCTCTGTTATTGAGCAAATCCTTGAAAATCCTTCTTCTCTGCAATTAGGAGGAGAAAAGAAAGAATTAACTGTTTTTTTCTCTGACGTTAGAGGCTTTACTACAATATCGGAATCTCTTTCTCCCGAAAAACTTACTAAAATTTTAAACGAATACTTCACTCCCATGACCGATATAATATTAAAGCATGACGGTTTGTTAGACAAATATATGGGAGACGCAATTATGGCTGTTTGGGGGGCTCCCATCGATATGCCTGGACATGCTTATAAAGCAGTTATATCAGGCGTAGAAATGCTTGAAATACTTACTGAATTACAGACTAAATGGATAAAAGAAAATATTCCTCCTATTGATATTGGTATAGGAATCAATACTGGTTTAATGACGGTTGGAAACATGGGTTCCGATCAAAGGTTTGACTATACGGTGATGGGTGATAGTGTTAATTTAGGTTCACGACTTGAAGGTATTAATAAAACATATGGTAGCAGAATCATAGTTTCTCATTCGAGTTATAATCACGTTAAGAATACTCCACTTAACAAAATTATCCGACCCTTGGATCTAGTAAAAGTAAAAGGGAAAACCGAACCAGTCGCTATTTATCAAGTATTGGAACCGGTTAAATATAAGGCGGTTAATGACGATATAATCGGCAACTTTACCCAAGGTTTCCAACTTTATAAAAAACAATCATGGGATCCCGCTATTAGTAAATTCAAAGAGTGTTTAAAAGTCTATCCAGATGATGATGCTGCAAAATTATATATAGATCGTTGCAATGAACTTAAAAAATCTCCTCCTGGAAAGGATTGGGATGGAGTATATGTTTTTACGACTAAATAATTGCTAGATTTTTAAATAAATATGCGGTAACATTTCAACGAAACCTTCTGTGTAAGTGCTAATTACTTAAAAAAGGGTAGGTATATGATATTTGACGCAGTGTTTGGGATGTTCTCTAACGATCTAGCAATAGATCTTGGTACCGCTAATACGTTAGTGTATGTCAAGGGACGAGGAATTGTTGCCAATGAACCTTCTGTTGTTGCTAGTCAACGTGAGGGGAGAGGTATTAAAAAGATATTAGCGGTTGGTTCTGAAGCAAAAGACATGCTAGGTAGAACGCCTGGAAGTATTATCGCAATACGACCCATTAAAGATGGAGTTATTGCTGATTTTAATATTACTGAAGCCATGATTAGATATTTTATTCACAAGGCTCACAATAGAAAAACACTTGTTCGTCCCAGAGTTATAGTTTGCGTCCCATACGGAATTACAGAAGTTGAAAAAAGAGCTGTAAAAGAATCCGCTGAATCTGCTGGGGCCAGGGAAGTTTACCTCATTGAAGAACCAATGGCCGCTGCAATAGGAGCTGGTTTACCTATCACTGAAGCTTCCGGTAATATGATTGTTGATATCGGAGGAGGGACCACTGAAGTTGCGGTTATTTCTTTAGCCGGAATAGTATTTAGTCGATCTATAAGAGTTGGCGGAGATAAAATGGATGAAGCAATTATCCATTACATGAAACGAAAGTATAACTTATTAATAGGCGAAAGAACCGCTGAAAAGCTTAAAATGAATATTGGTACATGCTATCCTGATGATAATATCAAATCAATGCATGTTAAGGGTCGTGATTTGGTTGCAGGTATACCCAAAACTGTAGAAATCAGCTCAGAAGAAGTTAGAGAAGCCATTTCTGAGACAGTGAATTCTATTATAGAAGCGGTCAGGGTTACTCTTGAACGAACACCTCCAGAACTTGCTGCCGATATTGTTGATAAAGGAATTGTATTAGCAGGTGGAGGAGCTTTACTGCATAATTTGGACGTTTTACTTCGTGAAGAAACAGGTTTACCCATCATGATTGCGGATGATCCTTTAACATCGGTCGTTATTGGTTCTGGTAGAGCCCTTGATAACCTGACCTTGTTTAAAGGAGTTACCCTACAATAACTTTATTTTAAGCTTATGACCTTTCTCAAACGATATGGATTATTACTTGTTGTTATTCTAACTTTATTCTTTATCCTCTATTATTATTCCAAAGAAAAGTATTCTGTGGAAAATTCCAGCCTCACTGAAAAACTAATCGTTAGTGTAACCGCTCCTATACAAAAAAGATTGACTAGTCTTGTCCACAATGTACAAGAAATCAGTGATAAATATCTGCTCATGTTAGACATTTATGAAGAAAATAAAATTATTAAGAAAAATCTGCAGGAAGCCAATTTAAAGTTAGCTTTTCTAGAAGACATAAAAATAGAAAATAATCGTTTAAGAAAGTTAATTGGTTTTATCAAACGCATATCCTATCCTATGCAACCTGCAAGAGTAATCGGCAACGCTATCTCACAAGCCCGACAAGCTATTAGAATTGACCGTGGTTCTTTACATGGTTTATCAACTGGTATGCCGGTTGTCTCACCCGATGGGGTTGTAGGACAAATATATCTAGTAACTGAAAACTATTCAGACGCATTATTAATTTCTAATGCCAGTAGTGATGTATCGGGGATAATACAAAGAAACAGAGTGAGAGGAGTAATTGAAGGAAGTCCTGACAATTTACTCAGACTAAAATATGTTCATCAGTCGGAAGATGTAAAACTTGGTGATTTGGTAGTGACTTCTAACTTTGGAGGAGGTGGTATTTTTCCTCAAGGACTTTCTATTGGTAAAGTTATTAAATTACAGGGTTCTGAAGATGGTATAACTCAAATAATATTTATTAAACCTAGTGTAGATTTTTCCAAACTCGAAGAGGTTTTTGTAATCAAGTTAAAAAGCAAAATTTACTCTTTAATATCAGATAAATAGAAGTCCGTATTATGGCTATAATTCAATTTTGTACACATATTTTCATTATCCTATTTTTATTTATTCTTGACTCCTCAGTATTTGCGAGTTCTTTTTTAGGTAGTATAAATGTCAGTTTCATCTACCTTTATATTGTCTATCTTTCCTTTTTCTTTTCAACTATTAAGGCTGTTTTCCTATTACTTTTCGCAGGAATGTTGGTCCAATCAACAGCACCGCTACCTCCTTTTATATTTATTATCCCTTACCTACTTACTCTGATTTCCATCAAACAACTTATCAGCCGTTCAATCTCAATAACTCAACCTTCAATTACTGTTTTAACCGGTATCCATGTCTTGCTGTTCAGTATATATCTTTTTACTATGCTTCATTTAAGAAACAAAGATCAAAGTGCTTTTTTAGATTACATTAAAATGGTTCCTTGGACCATTTTAATATATTGCCTTCTTCAACCCATCTTATTTTTACCTTTGAGTATGGTTGATGAATTTTTTCACAAGAAAATACAAGACAAATATAGTAAAGATGAATTTGATTTTAAAATTTCGTGGTGGCGATAATAGGCCATAATAGTCGATAATAAGTGTCAACAGGCAACAACAGGCAATAGTAATATATGACAAGTTATTACCCTACATTTTCTGAACCCTCAATTGACAAACAGCGATATAAACTGCTTTTAATTAGTATTCTGGCAATATTTGTAATCATTATAATCCGGCTATGGTACTTACAAATCATCCGGGGTAACGATTTTGAAAATATCTCTAAACGAAATCACGTTAGAGAAGTTCAAACTCCAGCGCCAAGAGGAATAATATACGATCGTAGGGGTGATGCAATACTTAATAACCGATTATATTTCAGTTTAGTATATATTCCCCAATATGCGCCAACCAAAGAAATGCTGGCTGGGTCTCTTAAGAAAGTATCACAGCTTCTTGAAATACCAGAACAAACACTATGGGGTAGAATAGATAAAGCAAAGGGATTACCTAAATTCCACCCGGTAAAAATAGTCCCTAATCTAAACCCAACGCAAGTGGAAATTATTGAATCAATTAAAATGCGATTATATGGAATTGATGTTCAGGTTGAACCCAAAAGAGATTACCATAAAAACCTCCCACATCACTTAATAGGGTACCTTAGAGAAATTAATAAAGAGGAAATTATTAGGTACAATAAGATTGTTAAAAAAAATTATAAAATGGGAGATTATATTGGAAAAATTGGTATTGAAAAAGTTTATGAAACCTATTTGAAAGGAATAGAAGGGAGAAAATACTTTAAAGTTGATGCCTATGGTCGAAAAACCTCGGCCGATCCTATTATCTATAGAAACTTGGAAGGAAAGAAACAAATTCCGGGAAATAATTTAACTCTTACTATAGATTTTGATTTACAAAAAGTTGCTAAAAAGGCTTTTACTCAATATAATGGAGTGGTTCTAGCTGTGGATCCTCGAAATGGTGAAATTCTGGTCCACCTGTCCAATCCAACATTCGACCCCAAAATATATGTAGATGGTTTAACTCCCCAAAAATGGAAGGTTATTAATCAAAATTTACACAACCCACTATTAGATAGAACCACAGGGGGCATCTATCCTCCTGGATCGACCTGGAAACCTTTTGTCTTACTTGCCGCTTTAGAAGAGGGTATTATAAATGAACAAACAACCTTCAATTGTCCTGGAGGATTTCGATTAGGTAGAAGATATTACAATTGCTGGAAACGTAGCGGACATCAACATGCTAATTATCGAAAAAGCCTCAAAGAATCTTGTGATGTTTATTATTATAATATTGGCTCTAGAGTACATATCGATATACTAAGCAAATACGCCAAGATATTTGGTTTTGGAGAAAAAACTGGATTAAATCTAAACAACGAATTATCAGGCAACTTACCAACATCTGAATGGAAGCAAAAAACATTTTTAGAACCATGGGTACCTGGAGATACAATATCAATAGTCATTGGACAGGGTTATACAACAGTTACACCTCTCCAATTAATTATGGCTTATGCAGCACTGGCCAATAATGGAAACCTTCATCATCCAATGATTCTTAAAAAGATAACAAATCATCAAGGTGATATTATCAAAGAAAATACTCCCAGATTAAAACGTAAAATACCCATCAATCCCAAACATTTGAACATGGTTATTGAATCATTATGCGCTGTAGTAAATGAACAACATGGAACCGGTGTATATGCTAAATTGAACAACATAACTGTCTGCGGTAAAACAGGGACCGCTCAAAATGCTTCTTTGAAAAAAACTAAAAATCAAGAAGATTTAAGTTTTCATTACAAGGATCATGCGTGGTTTGTGGCATTTGCCCCTAAAGAAAAACCTGAGATTGTTGTTTTAGTTCTCGCTGAATTTATTGGTGGACACGGTGGTTCTATAGCCGCCCCTGTAACAAGAAAGATTTTATATCATTATTTTAATCGAGATTTATCAGGTATTAAAACAAATGAGTTAGCTAAACGATAGGCTGACAATAATAGACGATAATATATAAAGGTTATTAACACATGTATTCCGCACAAATAAAAGAATGGTTCCGAGGTTTCAATTTCACTCTATTTTTTTTAACATTACTTATTTTAGCCTTGGGATTAATCAACCTTTATAGTGCTACCTCAGGCAATTCCTATTTTTATAAACAGTTAATTATTATCAGTGTTGGTATAGTACTATGTTTGATTATTGCTTTTTTAGGAAATACCAAGCTGCTGGAAAGATATTCATATCATTTTTTCGCAATAATTATCATAGCTCTAGTTTTGGTTCTTATTACCGGCCATGCTGCCGGTGGTTCAAGAAGATGGTTACAAATTAACATGTGGCGAATCCAACCTTCTGAATTGGGTAAACTAGCGATCGCAATGGCTATTGCCAAATTTATTTCGAGGGATAAAAACATTTTTCCTTACACATTACGTTCTTTAGTGCGTCCAGCTTTTTTATCAATATTACTATTTTCTCTAATTGTAATGCAGCCAGATCTTGGAACAGCAGGAATTATTGCCCTAATCTCTATTTCTCAACTGGCTTTCACCAAAATCTCATTTAAGTCAATTTTAACATTCTTTCTCTTAGTAGGTATTTTATTGCCCTTTGGCTGGTTTTTTGGCTTAAAGGGTTATCAAAAAAGTAGAATTATTAGCTTTGCTTCTCCATTGAAAGATCCCAAAGGTTCTGGTTATCACTCAATTCAATCAATTATTGCTATAGGATCGGGACAAACTTGGGGCAAAGGATTAGGAAAGGGCACCCAAACCCACCTTCAGTTTCTACCAGAACGACATACTGACTTTATTTTCTCAGTATTAGCAGAGGAACACGGCTTTGTGGGTGGTTTTATAGCATGTATTTTACTGCTATTTTTTCTTGTGACCTGTGTTAGTGTGGCATTTCAATGCAAAGGACTCTACCCTTTTTATTTAACACTCGGTATATCGGCCATGTTTTTTTGGCACATTACCATCAATCTTGCTATGGTACTTGGTTTATTTCCAGTTGTAGGAGTAACTTTGCCCTTCTTTTCTTACGGAGGATCTTCAATGCTCACTTTCCTTATTGGAATTGGATTGATTTTAAATGTTAATAAAAGGATAACTTATTAATCTATTTTTGGACTAGTTCACATCTTTTGTTTTTTGAGTATTAGACATGCTTTTCAATTCTTTCATTATACGATTAATTTTTTGAACTGTGGCTCTGATCCGTTCCATACGTTCCATTATCAATTCTTTATCTCTAGCTGTAAATGATTTACTATTATTATCTAATTTAGGTAAGTCACTATTTTTCAGATGTTCCTGTCTATTAGGATATAGCTTAGATTTTTCTTCAATTTCCTTTTTAAACTTAAAAGCCTTTAAAGATATTATATTGGAGGATAATTTTTTCTTTTCCTGATCCATAACTACTTCCTATATCCCCCCTAAGTTTACAAACAATGCCTAAAATTCTCTGTTTTAGATTCTATTTAATCTTGTATCTTTTTAAAACACCGTTATTTCCATTTATTCTAGTTTTTTCAAGACGAGCCAAATTTTCAATATTTCTTTTCCAGACCTTCTCGAATTTCTTTTTAACTTTTTCTAAACAATTTTCATCCAAAACATCAAAGTTGTCATCTTTGATAGTTGTCGAGATATTAGAATCATTTCGAGAATCTTCCTTAATTTCCATGTTTTTCGATTCCCTATCTTCCTTTCTTTTAAATATGTTCACAACATTGGATTCTTTACACATAAGTCTAAACCTTGCTTTAGTGGATACGACTCCCTAAAAGGGCCGTTATCAAATATACAAGCAAGGATGGTGCCATGGAAAGTAAAAATATTATTTTAATTGTTAGTAACTGAAAATACATACGAATTTGAGATAAATTAGGGTCATTAAATTATATCAGATAAAGGAATCGCTATTTAAATATGCAATATATGTACAATTTAGAGTTTAATTTGCGTATATTTTATACAATAATTGGTAACTATAAAAAATAACTTTATTAAATCAGATTTAATTTAATATTACTCTGAAATATATTGTCAAAATTGTATACAATCACGGTCATCAGTGGTTATTGATTGGCTAAGGATTATATATATCTGATTTTGTATCTCTTTTTATTAAATCTTTCTCTAGTTCGGCTATATCCGTTTCAACACTGACAGCAAAGTTTTCAACTCCCTGTAACCTAATAAAATCAATTAACGAAATAACTTTTCCATGTCTAACATTTTCATCCGCGCTAATAATGGCCTGTAAATCACTGATATTATTTTTATTTTTTTGAATAAACTCTTTAATATCAGGTTTAGTGCTAATCTTACCATTTAAATAAATTTGTCCCTTTGGGGTCAAAACAATAGAAAGCTCTGAAGGAGTAGTAGTCGTACCAACAGCAGCCTTTGGCAATTTTATATCTATTGATTTTTGATTGATGTAATTAGCGGTTACCATAAAGACGATCAAGAGCACCAAAGTAACGTCAACCAAAGGTGTAACATTGATTCCATCAATAATATCATCTTCATTATCAAAGGTGCCACCATTCATAATAACCCCAATACCTTAATAAATCTTATTAATAATCACCCACCAAAATGATCAGCCTAAAAGCCAAGTGTGTGGGGGCAAGCTCTGCCAACTCACTACTTGTTAACAAAGTATTATTCGGTCCCTCTCCTTCTTGTATTACATCAGTATGAGTAGCATAAAGATAGGATACATTCAATCCCAACCCAAAAAAGGCTGTTAAATTAAGCCGCATACTTATAAATGGCTCAAATAGAAATAACTCTCCTTTTACATGAAAAAAAGTACCGGAAGTAGTGGTACTGGTGATATTGTTATATTTAACCAATTCGTATGATCCTGTCCCAATCATATTTCCAACACTTAAACCAAACAAGGTAGAACTCAGAAATTCATGACCAAAAATAAACCCACCATAAGTGAGACGATAGGTTAATTTATTACCACTAGTAACTTGTTGAAAATTACCAGACCATCCAGCACCACCAAATATTACGCCCTTGTTAGCGATATATCCCTCACCACCTGTAAAAAGCATCATTTGATCAGCAAATTGAGGATCGCTCGTCCCAGTAAATATATTTGGTTTAGTTGACAAACCATTAGCATATTTAAAAGAAGGTCCTCCCCCAACTCCCGAACCTCGTTGAGCCCATAAAAATTCGCCGATCAACATGAAAAGTAAGAATATATAAACATAATAGATGATTCTTCTCATAATCGATCCAACCTCATTTATTTATATTTGTACTTCTGAATATAAATGTCGGAAAGATATCGAATTATTTAAGTTTTTTTATTTTTATTATGATTAACTCATTGAAATTTTAAAATTATAAATATAATGATTGCTTAGGTACAACAGGATTAACCGAAGGTATTTTTTTACTATTTCGGCTATTTTTACTGTTTTTGATGCTTTTACTTCTAAGTCTTTTTTTCAGATAATTAACTTGTTTACGTTGAAAATTAAAGGCCTTGTTAAATAAGTTTACCAAGGTTGGCGATACAAAAGGTTTGTCAGAAAGTTTGGATCCAATTTGAACCAAAGACGTAACATATAGCTTGTGAGTTTCTATCAACTTCTTTCCTTTAATAACAAATGGCTGACTTCTAAAATGAAGATATTGTTTAATAAATACGCTGGTTACGCCTTCATGACGAACAATTTTTAATTGAATTAAAGGCCCATCTGATTTCTTCTCCATAGCTTTTTTATCGTTCTTTTTAGATTTATTTGATTTATTAGACTCAGATTTAAGGAAATTTAAATCCAAGCTATCCTCATCAAATCTATTGATTTTAAACCTAGTACCAGCATAACTAACTGTTTGACAACCCTTTTGACGAAAAACGTCCCCACTAAAACCAATGAGCCATGGAAAGTTCATTAGATTTCTAGTACTCGTAATTGTCGATCTATAAAGTTTTCTAAGAATTTCAGAAATATATATGTCACTACCTACCCTATCAATGATCTGAATATCGGTTACTTGATACCGGACAATTTGTTCCTGACTACTAGCAATGGACCTGGTAATGACCTCCTCAATATTAGGGCAAGATTGAGCAGTAAGATTATGACCATAAATAAATATTGCCAATATTATCAATAATGATTTGAATAAATTTGATTTCATGCTAATATCCCCTCTTTCTTGTTGACCATTGCCATCGGCAAGGTATTCATAGTTATATGCGAAATGGATGCCAACTATAGGTCTTTAACTCTATTATTATCAAAGTGCTTGAAATAATAGATAAACAACAAGTTCTGACTAGGAAATGACTTTGAAATTTTATGGTACTATTAATAAGAAAGTGTTTATTATATGTAACTTTTGTTGTTTTATTAGACAGTAATTTTTCTCATTAACCGATAGTACGAATAAAATTTATTAAATGAGGTAAGGGAATGATATATCAACATAATTTAGACCCTATTATATTTAGCATAGGTCCTTTAGCTATCCGATGGTACAGTTTAATGTATATTGTTGGTTTTATCTCTGCTTTCTTTATTATCCGTAGTCTGGCAAAAAAAGGACATATTGCCTTACAAGATAAAGATGTCGATAATTTAATCATAATCTCCATGTTAGGAGTATTACTTGGAGCCAGATTGTTTTATGTCCTTTTCTATAATCCTTCGATATATTTAGCTAATCCAGTCGAAATTTTTCAATATTGGAAAGGAGGATTATCCTTTCATGGAGGGTTAGTTGGAGTAATCACAGGTGCTTGGCTATTCGCCCGAAAAAAAGGCATTAAATTTCTTCAACTCACAGACATTATGGTAATCCCCGTACCTCTTGGCCTAGGCTTTGGCCGTATAGGTAATTTTATAAATGGCGAACTTTATGGCAGACTTACTGATGGCACATGGGGAGTTATTTTCCCTGGACATGAAGCAGGCTCCTTACCACGTCACCCATCTCAACTATACCAATCACTCACTGAAGGATTTTTATTATTTTTTATTTTACTTTTTCTCAAAGATAGAAAACTCAAAGATGGTACGCTGGGTTGTATCTTTTTAGGAGGATATGGATTTTTTCGCTTTTGTACCGAGTTTTTCCGAAAACCCGATGAACAACTAGGATTTGTCATATTCAATCTATCAATGGGGCAACTTTTCTGTATAGCCATGGTTCTCATTAGTATAATCATGTATATTTTACAGCCTAAGAATTATAGTCGAGTTTACAAGTAAGTTTGCCTCAGTTTATAATTTTAACTCTTATTAGGAATTTAACAATCGTACCAAATTAATAATGAACGATTTATCACAAAATAAATTAAATCTTGAAAACCAGAAAAGACGTACCTTTGCCATTATTTCCCACCCTGATGCCGGCAAAACGACACTTACTGAAAAACTATTATTTTTAAGCGGTGCTATCCAAATTGCCGGTACAGTCCGCGCTCGTAAATCCACTCGATACGCTTCCTCTGACTGGCTGGAAATTGAAAAACAAAGAGGTATATCGGTTAACTCTTCAGTTATGACTTTTGATTATAATGATTATCTAGTAAATTTGCTAGATACCCCTGGACATCAAGACTTTAGTGAAGACACTTACAGGGTACTGACTGCTGTTGATTCAGCCGTGATGGTTATTGATTCCGCAAAGGGAGTAGAAACGCAAACTAAAAAATTAATGGAAGTATGTCGAATTCGCAACACTCCTATTATTACATTTATCAACAAACTTGATCGAGAAGGTCGAGACCCGTTTGAACTGCTGGAAGAAATCGAAAAAATACTCCATATTCAATGCGTCCCCATGACTTGGCCCATCTCTATGGGTAAATCTTTTAAGGGAACCTATAATATTTTCTCCAAATCATTTAGCTTCTACAACCAATCAGAAGAAGTAAAAAACGTTCCACTTGGCACCGACCTACTGGAGCTTCCTCCTGAGCTTGATGAAGTTAAGGGGCATATTGGTGAGTTTATGGACCCATTATTAGAACAAGTTGAGATGATTATGGGTTTATGCGGAGATTTTGACAAAGAGCTTTTTCTGCAAGGAAAACAAACACCCGTTTTTTTTGGCAGCGCATTACATAATTTTGGTATCGACCATTTATTAAATACTTTTTGTTCAGTTGCGCCACCTCCTTTAGAAAGAGATGGAACCAAACGACAAGTAGAACCCATAGAAGACAAATTTACTGGTTTCATATTTAAAATCCAAGCCAATATGGATTTAAAACATCGAGATCGTATCGCCTTTTTAAGGGTATGTTCTGGTTCCTTTCTACCTGGAATGAAAGTACACCATACCCGCCTGGATCGAGAAATTAAAATTCAACGGGGAACCAAGTTTTTAGCCAAAAAATCAGCATCCATTGAAGAAGCTTATGCGGGAGACATAATCGGAATCCATGATCCAGGACTTTTTAAAATTGGTGATTCTCTGACTGAAGGTGAAAAATCTCTCCATTTCACCGGACTTCCTAACTTTACTCCTGAACACTTCATGAGAGTTGTTTTAAAAAGTCCTCTAAAGGGAAAACAATTAATCAAAGGTTTGGTTCAACTTTCAGAGGAAGGGGCAACCCAGGTTTTCAAGCCATTCACTGGAGGAGATCTTATTTTAGGAGCCGTTGGAACCCTGCAATTTGATGTGGTCAAGTTTCGCCTGCAAAATGAGTATTCTGTGGAAGGAAAGTTTGTATCGCTACCTTACACTCAAGCCAAATGGATTCAATCCAACGATGAAAATGCTCTAATTAAATTAGAAAGCGAATATGGACAAGATATTGCCTATGACACCAACAATAAAAAGGTCTTCCTAGCTAAAGGCGATTGGTGGTTTGATTATATCAAAAAAAATTATCCCGGAATTAATTTCCGAGGAACCTCTGAAGACTAATTATTCATTGTCACTTCCATTACCGCTTTCACTACTATTTCCATTACTACTGCCATCTCCACTACCACTCTCACTACCGTTTACATTACCACTGTCATCTCCACTACCACTCTCACTGCCGTTTACATTACTGCTTCCGCTGCCGTTTCCATTGCCACTCCCACTACTATCTCCACCACTGCTTCCACCACTGCTTCCACCACCACTTCTGTTGATAAGGCATCTGATCATATGATTATAAACATTCACCATCTCATGAAAGAAATCTCTTCTTCTAAATTGAATTTTTAAAGTATCTAATTTTTTACCTTTAGTTATATCTTGCATATGTCTACGCATTTTATAAAGAGGACCGGCTATTCGATGAGAATAAAGCACCCCCCCTGTAACCAAGAAGATGATGATCAATGCCGATTTGATAAGGAAAATTAAATCCAGTTTCTGCTTAATATCAGAATTTAGATATTCGAATAATTGATTAGAGGAATTACAAATATTAGCCTTATCAGCAAATATGGCCTTAACAAAATAAATCTCAATTCCGTAAAAAACAATTATTTCAATTAAAGCTATCGCTAGCATAAACATGATAAATTGAAATTGAAATTTAAAATTAACCCAAAATTGCCTTCGTTTTATTTTTTCCATAATAGCTCCTAGTTATATTTGGATATTATCATAATTATAGTATGTTATGGAAAGAAAGTATATAAATTTACGAAATACTATAAAAACATGTTTTATCTGTATTTAAACAGTTCATCTAAGTTTATTTCAGGTATGCAGGCAATATTGATCAATCTGTCTTGTTGACCACTACATTGTAAAGAGTTCCCTTTTAATTGGTTAGAAGTTCGAATAAAAGGAAAATAGAACTTTTGATGATCGGTTAATGTATCCCAATACTCTTGCCTGGTATAAGCATGAGTTGGTAGTCCGTTTTGATGATTTTGAGCTAAATTATTGGGTATCTTCATCATTAATAGGTAAATGGGACAATTGGATTCATGCCAATTAGCCAAAAGAGAGCGAAAAAAACAATTGGATTCTTTACACTTAAGATTTTCATTTGGTGTAATTTCTAATTGGAATTCTTGCCAGGTAACATCCCAAATCATACTTTTTAAACCAGGAAAATATAAAGAATGATCTAACCGGCCCTTTTTAGCTATAGTATCATACGCCTCAGGAATAAAAGGTTTATAACTTCTAGGTAATTGACATTGTTTTTGAATAAATATCCCGCCTAACCAGCTTTTCTTTTTACCTGACAGATCTGTATGAAATAAGAAAAACAACTCTAGACCCCTTACGAGGAATCCTGCTTCTTTTCCATTAGCTATATCGTCAACGCTTATCATTTTCATATCGGATTTTTTTGGTTTAGGATGTTTCTGAAGAGTACTTACCTGACTGACTCCTGTGGAAATTAGACTTCTTAATTCATCTGCTTTCTCTCCAAACTCACTCAAACTATCATTTATAAAATCAGCAATTGATGATGCATAACAAGGTAATTCAAAATCTAAACCAACACGGCCCAAAACACCAATTACTTCAATTGCTCTATCACGGGCACTTAAATAATTACTTTCATATTCTTGATATAATCTCTTAGTTTCCGGATCTCCCAATATTTTTTGTTTGATCTCTTTTCTTTCATATTTACATTCAATTCCAGATACTTCTTCAACTGAGGATAAAATACTTCCATCATCATCATAAAGAGGTTCACACTCACCAAGATTATTTATACATTCCACGGGCATTGATATATTATCATGCCTTTCTTCTTTCCACCCATCAGGACATCCGTAATCACTCATGGAAACGTTTTTTGGTAATATACACCCATGTGTTTCTGTTATTCCTTTATTGTCGTGATGGAAGCCCCTGCAATTGGGGAAATATTGTCCCCAATTTGCGGGTTCAATCACCCAAGTTTTACTTTTTTGCTTAACGAACCTACATCCACTTATAAAAGAACTATCTTCCTCCACTTCATTGTAAAAATCTTGCCAACCTTCCGGACAGTTAATAACATCTTCATAGATAGTCTCAGTGTTACAATAAAAAGAATCATTTGAGTGGCCTAAAAATCGACAATTATTTACAATTGCTCGTTTTTGTTCATCAGTTAAATAATTACTTCCTTGAGTAGCTTTTGTTCGTAGAAGACTATCCATATCATGTTTCTCAGAAGAAACACCAGCCAAAGTATTACTCACCACCTCACAAGCTACTGACTTATCACCCAAATCTGACCACGCCATTTTGGTATCAGCGCCACTATCTATTAGAGTGGTCAAAATAAATTCCATATCGGTAACTTGAAGACCCTCATTCTCTGTGACATTATAGAAAAGTTTATTCTTATCAACAATAGATAAATCTGGTGACTGTAGATCTGCCACCAATTTCATTTTTTTCTCATCGTCTAAAATACCAATATTAGTATTAGTTAATTGAGTTGATAATGAATCAAATAATAGCTTATTTGGATTTCCAGATTTGATATTACTACTACGTATTTTACAAGACAGGACTGGGAATACTAGACTTAATAACATTATTAGCATTATTCTAAACAATCTATTTTGTTTCATATTCATATATCCACCATTATTTCTCTTCTTTTTAAATTGTAATGCTTGTAATTTAGATTATAACAAGAAACTAGGAATTTGAATAATATTTTTAGACAACATTTTTATTTCGTCATCATTATTTATCAGGACTCCTAAGGGAAGTTTTTCTTGTTCCAGAAATCGCTTTAAAGAGTGTAATGATTTGGGATTAGCACTTTTAGAAAATTTAATTTCGATAGGCAATATTTCAAAATGACCTGTCAGAACCAAATCAATTTCCGCTCCATGTTTAGTCCTATAATAAAAATAATCCCATTTATGGCAATTACTATTATGTAAACCTTTGATAATTTCTTCTATAATGAAGGCCTCAAAATTCTGCCCCACCTTAGGAGAGCGAATTAATTGTTCTCTAGTAATAATATCTGAAAGATAGTGGGTAAGTCCTGAATCTCTTAAAATTCCCTTTTTCATTTTAATGATTGATTTAGATTTTGAACCTTCATAAGAAGGTATATTTCTCCAAACAAATGTTTTATCAGCAATCTCAAGATAATCTCTTATACTAACCTCGTTAATATCTAATGATATTCCTATTTGAGCTCTATTTAACACTGTTCCTGATAATTCAGAAAGCATTTGAATAAAACGCTGATATCTCTCAAGGTTGAGTTTGGGGAAAAGTTTTCTAACATCTCGATTAATATAAGAATCAAAATAATTTTGCATCCAATGATGATAATACTTTTCACTTTTTTGTAAAACTGGCTCTGGATATCCTCCCTTTAAAAAATATTTAATAATGTCCTTAGATGGTTCCTGATTAAGACTTTTTAAAAACTTGATTGTTTCTGTGGAAACCTTTTCTTCAAAAATAGAATAGAATTGGGGTAAAGGGCGATTTTCCTGTTCATTTACTTTTAAGGTTCCTAGTTCAATAAGACCAACTCTACCAGCTAAAGAATCACTGGCTAATGATATAAGATCTGGAGAACTTGATCCTGTCAGGATAAAACGATTTTTTATAGATCGTTTTTGATCAATAACACCTCGTATGTTTTTAAATAATTCTGGGAGTTCTTGAGCTTCATCGATAATGATATGACTATTGTATTCTTCAAAGAAAAAATCAAAGTCTTTAGAAATAAAAGTGCGGTCTTTACTATTTTCTAAGTCAAAATATTTCCAATTAGGTCTTGCCATTTTAGCAAGCGATGTTTTACCACATTGACGAACGCCAAGTATCAGAACTGTTGGAAATATTTCTAAAAGGGCGTTAATTTTTCTCATTTCATTTCGTACAACAGCGTCCATTTCTTAAGGATACATTAAGAATTTACCGGTATCAACATTTTTTTTAAATTGTGCGACCATGACTGTGGAAAAACATGGCCGCACAATTATTAAAAACTATGAAAAGACATGCTTGAGACCTTCTCTCCAGGGAACACATTCAACACCATTAATAATTTTAGATATTGGGTCATTAGACCAAATAAAAGGTTTAGCATTTGTTAAATCTTTGGAGATGTTTTTTAATTGTCTGGTATCATCTATGCTGATTTTTTCTTTAGATTTTATCTCTATTAAAAAAAGAGGACTACCGGGTCTCTCTATAATTAAGTCAACTTCTACTTGATCTTTTGTGCAAATATAAGAAAGTGAGTAGTCAGCTTTATAATAATGATTGAGTCTAAAAACTTCAGTAATGATAAATTCTTCAAATAATTTACCATATTCTGATGTTGCTGGGTGAACTGGTATATGCAGTTTTCTTTCTAATGCTCGCTTAACTCCAGTATCGAAAAAATAAAATTTGGGGTTTTTAAAAAATCGTTTACGAATAGATTGATGAAAAGGAAGCAAATTTACCTGTAGCACGAGCTCCAAATAAGAAAAAACTTCTATTTTTCGATAAGTTACTCAATCTACCAAACATAATTTAAAATTGTACGATAATTATAAATCAAAAGCAATGAAAAATATTTGGGAATTTTATCTGTATTTAAACAGTTCATCTAAGTTTATTTCAGGTATGCAGGCAATATTGATCAATCTGTCTTGTTGACCACTACATTGTAAAGAGCTTCCTCTTAATTGATTAGAAGTACGAATAAAAGGAAAATAGAATTTTTGATGACTGGTTAATGTATCCCAATATTCTTGCCTAGTATAAGCATGAGTTGGTAGTCTGTTTTGATGATTTTGAGCTAAGTTATTGGGTATCTTCATCATTAATAGGTAAATGGGACAATTTGAATCATGCCAATTAGACAAAAGATAGCGAAAAAAACAATTGGATTCTTTACACTCAAGACTTTCATTTGGAGTAATTTCTGATTGAAATTCTTGCCAGGTAACATCCCAAATCATACTTTTTAAACCAGAAAAATATAATGAATGATCTAACTGGCCCTCTTTAGCTATAGTATCATACGCTTCAGGAATAAAAGGTTCATAACTACTAGGTAATTGACATTGTTTTTCAATAAATATCCCGCCTAACCAGCTTTTCTTTTTACCTGATAGAGCTGTATGAGATAAGAAAAACAGCTCTAAACCCTTTACGAGGAATCCTGCTTCTTTTCCATTAGCTATATCATCAACGCTTATCATTTTCATATCTGATTTTCTTGGTTTGGGATGTTTATTCAAATAGTCTGCAATAGGAATTCCTTGATCGGATCCCGCGAATATCAGATTTTTTAAATCTTCCGCTCTTTCTCCAAAAGCATCTGAATTCATGTTTAAATAATCTTTTATTGTTGGTGCTGTAAAACAAGGTAAATCAAAATCTAATCCAACACGGTCCAAAATGCCAATTACTTCAATTGCCCTATCACGAGTCCATGAATAGTTACTTTCATATTCTCGATATAATCTATTAGTTTCTGGATCTTTTAATATCTTTTGTTTCATCTCTTTTCTTTCAAATTTACATTCAATTAAAGAGACTTCTTCAATTTTGGATAAGAGTTTTCCATCTGCATCATCATAAGAAGGCTCACACTTACCTAGATTATCTGCACATTCTGCGGCTATTGGAAAATTCATATTTTTTTCTTCTTTCCACTCATCAGGACATTGGTAATCACTTATAGATGCGTTTTTTGGTAATATACACGCATGTGTTTCTTTCACTCCCTTATGTTCGTGATGGGAGCTCCTGCACTTAGGGAAATACTGTACCCATTTTGCAGGTTCAATTGCCCAAGTTTTACTTTTTTGATTATCGTATCTACATCCACTTAAATAACTCGAGGTATATGTCACCATTTCATTGTAAAAAACTTGCCAACCTTCCGGACAGATAATCACGTCTTCATAGACAGCTTCAGTGGGACAAAAAAAAGATTCTCTTTTGATGACTAAACCTTGGCAGTTACTAAAAATTGCTAGTTTTTGTTCATCAGTTAAATAATTGCTTCTCTGAGTTGCTTTTTTTTGTAGAAAACGATCCATATGATGTTTCTCAGAAATAACATTAGACAAAGTTTTACTAACCGTCTCACAAGCCACAGAGTTATCTCCCCGATCATACATCGCCTCGCTGGTATCAGCACCACTATTCATTAAAGTGGTCAGAATATACTTCAGATCGGTAATTTTAATACCATTATTCTTTGTCGCCCGATAAAAAAGTCTATTCCTCTCTTTAAGGGATAAATCTGAAGACTGTAGCTCCTCCCCCAATTTCCTTTTTCTGTTATCATCTAGAGTGCCCATAATATTTTTGAGTTGCGCTGATAACGATATAAATGATTGACTATATCCATTTACAGACTTAATTTCACTACTGCGTTTTTTACAAGTCAGTACTAGGAATACCAGGCTTAACAGCATTATGAACCTGATTCTAAACAGCATATCTTTTGCCATATTCATACAATTCATATCTCCTCTTTTTAATATTGTAATGCCTATATTTTTGATTATAACAAAAAACTAGGAATTTGAAATCTCAGAGGTGAAACAAACCAGGGGATATAATGCGTTTCCCCTGTGAAATGGTCGAAGTCCATCTTTAGAATTATAAAACAATACCAGCACGTTGAGTCATTTGAAAAAAGACACCTTTGCTTTGAATCAGATCATCGGGAACACCTTGCTCAACTATACCATCATGATTATTATTCAACACTATCACTTTGTCAGCTCGCATAGCATTTTGTAAACGATGAGCGATATATATAACAACTTTTTGACTCTTAATCTCCTGAATTCTATTAAATAACTCTTCTTCCAACAAACCATCAACATTGGAAAAAGGCTCATCCAACAATAGAATGGGGGAATTTCTATATAATGCCCTAGCTAAACTAATTCTTTGCTTTTGACCTTGAGATAATCCATGGCCACACTCTCCTACTAATTGTAAATATCCATCGTACAAAGTTTCAACAAATTCATGAACAGCTCCTTGCTTGGCGCTTGAAATAATATCAGGTAAAAGATCAGGGATATATTTTTGCGGATAACATATATTGGCCGCAATAGTGTCGGAAAACAAAAATACATCTTGAGTAACAATCGATATAAGATTTCTAATCTCTTTTAAGGTCAAATGCTGCAAATTAATGTTATTTATTTTAATACTTCCAGCTTGCTGCTTGATAAAGCCTAGAATTAAATTAATAATAGTGGACTTTCCAGCACCTGATTCTCCCACTATAGCCAATAACTCACCCTTTTTTACCTTGAAACTTAAATCAGTAAAAACCGGGGTTTCATTATTACTTCCACTATTATAGGAAAAACTTAAATTATCAAATAACACTTCAGACACTTCAGGCACTTTAGGTACTTCATCCACTAGATCATTATCCATTTTATTCCCTAAATCACCTGTATTACCTTCATCACCCTTTCTACCTTTTTGCTCTTCTTCGAAATCCACGTGTCTTGCATTAAAAAATATATTTAATTGTTTTAACGCGGCTCGACCATCTTGCATGGAATTTATAATCCAGCCAAATTTCTGTCCTGACTGAGCCGTAACTACAGCAAAAGCAAAAAAGGATATAAAATTACTTTTACTAATAGCACCAGAATAAATAAGATTAGAAGCATAATACACCACCAAAGCACCGGCGCACATCCCCAAAAACTCTAAAACAGGCGCTGAAAATGACTTAATTCTTAAACCGCTTTTAGAAGATCTGAACAATAAATTATTTAAATAATTAAACCTTTTAGTTTCTAAGTTCTCAGTTTGAAAGCTCTTTATGGTCTCAATACCAGAGAGGATTTGGTGTATATGGTTATTTAATTGGGAAAGGTTGTATAAGGATCTACTGGCAAATGAAATGATTCTTTTACCAACCACCTTGATGGATAAAGCGGTAATTGGAGCAATAATTAGAAAGAAAATAAATAATCGATAATTGATAAAGAGCATAAAGGAAATGGCGATTATCAAATTACCCGATTCTTGAACCGCCCCACCAATTAACCTAGTGTATAAAATTTTAACCATATTTATATTGTGACTTAGTTGAGTCATCAATTCACCGACCTTGGCCCCAGAAAAATATCCTAAAGAACGGGTTAAAAGCTCTCTTATCAATCTATTCCGTAGCGAAGCCGCTAACATCTCTCCATTTCTTTGTAAAAGGAAACTATAAAGAAAAGTAGCTACAGCTTTAATCAAAGATATTATTATTACAGTTAACGGTAAATATTGAAAAAGAGTCAACCGATCAAAGATTAAGTTATGATCAACAATATTTGAAGGTAATACCGATAGATACTTAATATCAATCAGGTCAGTTAATGAGAATAGTGTCTTCTGTTCACCATTAAATAACAACGTAAATAAAGGTCCCATCAATATCGCTATCAAACTAATCGTAATAGTAGAAATCACCATACCGGTTAAAATGATGAAGTAGATAAATAAATGTTTCTGTAAAAAATTAAATAGAATTTTATATTGGTGCATTTTCTTGATATAATAAAGCTGTTTAAATCAATCACATAAGAAAATTATAGCTATCATACCGATTAACTTTTACCAAGGAGTTTTTGATGATGAGCCAAAAGCTTGCGTCATTTAAAAGGCTTATTATGCTTTTCAGTTTGCTCGCCTTATCTATTGGATGCGGAGAATCCTTATTTAAATCATTTGCTGATGATGACAGTAATGAGGTCAAATTGGAAAAAGTAAAAAGCATATTGGATAAGACTGATCCCAACTACGATGAGGCTCTCGAACTTTTAGATGAGTTAATGACCTCAGAAGAGGAGATTCTTTATTACCAATTAAAAGCATCAACATTACTAGCCAAAGGCAATTACGATATATTTGATATTTTAGAAAATAGCTACAGTAGCCTGGTATCAGACAACTCTTCCTCAAATGATAATAACACCTCTTCTGATTCTAATCTAAACAATCCATTTTTTATTAACTCTCCATCCAGAAAATCCGAAAAACTTGTTATGCTAGTTTCAGAAGAAGCAGCAGATCTAGCACTCTCTGGAGCCGCAGATGGTTCATCAGAATTATTTATCACATTATCTGAAGTACTACCTGATCCTACTGAGGACTCTTTAAAATACCTAAATCAAGCCAACGATGTATTAAACAAACTAAAAGGATCCGCGATTACTGCCGGAGTCAAGTTCCAGCAAACACTAATATCGACCCTTATTATTGTACAGAATATGAAACGAATGGTAGAAAACTTCGATTTATCTAATTTTGATTTTACCGAGACCCCTGAAGATGTAAAGGACCTCTCACTAGAGGATATTAACCAAGCTTTATCGACTATCATCGCTGGAGAAGATGTTTTTGTTGAGGCAGTAGAAGAGGTCACTAATAACATTGATGTAGGTGGATGCCAGAACGATGATGGTACTCAGGCCACCAAAAACGGTGAAATTGAAATGTGTGAACTTAACGCGTGTACTAACGGTGGAGAATGTTTCTAATGAAAACAAATTATTTAATAATACTAATCAGCATACTGACAATTACTTCCTCTATTATAGAAGGCAGCACTCATAATTATCATTTATCACCAGTAGCCGCTGGTAGAGGAAATAGCTTTATAGCCGGTGGTGATACTCCTGAGGCTACTTTTTATAATCCAGCACTGATTCGCAATAATCCTACCTGGAGAGTGACCTTTCCCAGTATTACTTTTATGGCTAATAAAAATTTAATTGATTTATCCAAAAAGATCTCCGACCTAACCGAAGAATTCAACGAATCAGACGGAGAATTTCTGGGTTTTTTCAAAGAGATTCGTTCTGAATTTGGCAACCTGTTAAACGCTGGTTTTATGGGTCATGCCGGATTTAACACCACCAAAGGAGGATTTTTATTCTTTGGTAGAGGGCAAGGTTATGTTGATCTTAGGGTACAAGCTTTTCCTATGCTTGACGCTGGATTCCTTAACGATGCAGGCTTTCAAGGTTTTGGTTCCAAATCCTTCTTAGATGATAAGATTATAGCGGCTTTAACTATCAAATATATTATGCGTCAGCAAATAGACATGTCATTGTCGATGAATGAAATTGCTGAAATGATGGACGCGGATACTAAAAAAGACTTCGAAGATTATGCTCCCATCAAAATGGGGAGTGGTCAAGGTTTTGATTTAGGATTTCTTTATCAACCAATTGAAAAAATAAAATTAGGACTATCTATATTAGATATTGGAGATACCACATTTACCGCCAATAAGGACAAGGAAACTCCATCTTCTATACCGATGTCAATTCATACAGGTATATATGGTGTTTTATTTGAATATAACAGAATACGTATAGATATGTCATTTGATATCAGGGATATCTCCAACACATCAACCGAAATTTACCAACGTTTGACCACTGGAATGGAGGCATCTTATACAATTCGTCACAATAAACTTCTTAGTCTGCGCCTGGGATTGAATCAAGGTTATTTAACCTATGGAGCCGGGTTACAGTTATGGGTAATGGATATCAACTTTGCTTATTTTCCGGCTGAGAGAGGTCCCACCATAGGAAGCCGTCCAAGCAGGTTTTATTTATTAAACATAGCTTTGGGGTTTTAATTTGAAAAACGAATATCAATTTCCCAAAATACCTATTATAACTCCCCCTCCAATTGGTAAAGATAACAATAATAATAATAAAAATAGTAAAAACCTGAAAGTTGAAAACAAACCCATCCATACTAAAAGCGACTATAAACGAGCTGAATTTTTTTTTGAAGAAGGGATGTCTTTAGAGGAAAGTAAAAATTATCCCGAAGCTATTGTCTCCTTTAGTAAATCGTTAGCATTTAATAACAAACAACCTCTTTGCTTACTATATCTAGGCATATGTCATGATAAATTAAAGAACTTCAATAGAGCTATTTATTTTTTCAAACAAGCCATCAAAGCAGAACCCCAAAATCCACGATTTTTGATCTGCCTAAGTGAAACCTATTTTAAGCATAAATATTTCGATAAAGCTATTGACACCTTGTATGAAGCCCATCGTCTAGAGAATAAAAATACGGAAATACCCTTAAAACTTGGTGAAATATTCTATGAGTTGGATGACACTGATAGAAGCTTAGAATGGCTCAATAAAGCCTTAAAAATAGACTACACCAATTATAAAGCATGGAGATGGTTGGGTTTAGTCTATATCAAAACTAAGGAATATACCAAGGCTATATACGCAGTACTAAATGCCCTAAAACATGATAAAAAGGACTTCGAATTACTTTATATCGCTGGACTTAGTTATTATAATTTAAATAAATACGATGATGCTATTTCTTTTATAATGAAAGTACTCAAAATTCATCCTACCCATGGCAAGAGCCACCTCCTTTTAGGGCAGATCTATTACGAACAAAAAGAATATGAAAAATCTTTGGATCACTTCTCATCTCGCACAGACATCAAATTAACCTACATAGCTTACTACAACCGTGGATTGGTCCAAAAAGCTTTGGGACAGCTACCAGCAGCATCTCAATCACTCAGGAACGCTATTAATCTGAATAAAAAATTTGTTCCGGCTTGTTCAGAATTAGGTCATATAGAGTTTAATAACAACAATCTACCAAACGCTGAAGAGATTTATCTAAAAGTAATAGAATTGGATGCGGAAAACACTGATGGATATTATAAATTAGGATTAATCGCTGATAAAAATAATCAAGTCACCAATGCCATAAAATACTTCGAAAAAGCCTATCAATTAGGAAAAAGGCAACCTACTTTCTTATATCATTACATAAATCTATTAGAATTAAAAAGAAAATGGGAAAAGTCCATACAAATCTACCGTCGAATTCAACTAGACGCACCTCAAAATAGAAACGCCAACGAGGTTATCTGGCTAAGAATAGGAAGATTAAACGAATTAACCAATCAAACTACTCATGCGATCACTATTTATAAAAAATGTATTAAACGTAGAAAGCAATTTGTAGGAGCTTATTATTACTTGGCCCGTTTATATATTGAAGAAGGAAGAGTCAACCTAGGTTACAAATTACTTGATGAAGCCATACGATTTACCTCCAAAAAACCTATAGATTTATTCTATAAGGGAAAAATTTGTATATATCGCGAACAATTTTCAACGGCAATTACCTGGTTAGATGAATGTAAAAGCAGGGATCCAGATTTTGGAGACGCATTTTTAGAATTTATTATTATCAATTTTGCATTAGGTAAGTATTCTAACGCTATCAAAGCTTATCAACAGTTTCAACGCACCAAGAAATCTTATTTTAGATTTACCTTAGAACATATTGATAATTTATTATATCTGGGACGATCTTATTTACTTAATAATAAATTAAAAGACAGTATAAATATCTTTCAAACAATAATTAGAATAGATGAACAAAATGTAGATACTTGGCTCTTCCTAGGTAAATCATGGCTCCAAAAGGGACATAAAGGCAACTGTTTATCATGCATTAAAAACATTGAAAACATAAGTCTCCATGATGCTAGAGGGTATATGCTTCATGCTCAATTAGCTCTGGTTAATAACGATATTCATTTAGCTAAAAACATCTTTTCCACAGCCATTAAAAAGCAGCCTCTTTATTTGGAAAACTATATCGAAAGAGCACGACTATCATTCACCAACCTGGAAATAAAAGCAGCTATCGAAGATTTAAAAAACGTTGTTCGTTTACAACCAGGAAATAAAACAGCTTTATTTGAAATGGCAAGAATATATGCTTCTCAAGGAAATTTAGGCACATCACAAACGTATTTAGAAGAGTGTCTAAATTCCGAAAAAGATCTTTTAAGGACCTCTGTTTGCCTAGATAGAATTAAATATTTCCTAGCTGAAGTATACTACCGCCAAAAAGAAATTAAAAAAGGAATTACTCTAATCAAAGATTATCTCCAGATTGATCCGGACAAGCATGAGTTCCAAGACTTACGCAACCGTTTTTATCTTGCTGAAGGTAAAAAATCCAAAGAAGTCGTTAGGGTCATCAATACTCGGCTGAAAAAAGATAAAAATGACTTTGGAGCATTATGGATGTCAGCTTTAATTTCTTACCAAAAGAAGGAATATAAACAATGTATCATGTTTTTAAAACAAGCTACTAATGGAAATAGAAATCCCGAGGCTCATTTTTTATTAGGAAAATGTCTAAGTCATTTTAAAGATAATGTTTTAGCAGAAAAACATTTTCAAATAGCCGCAGAGGAATTTGAAAAAGATACTACCAGTTGGTTTTCTTGGGAAATTGATCTGAAATTGGGAATCATTTATTCATTATTACGTAAATGGGAAATGGCCGAAAAGTATTTGTCGATGGTAGTTAGAAAGAGACCAAATTCCACTGAAGCTCTTTATAGGTTAGCTCGATCTCTATTTGAAAACGGAAAAATTGATTCCGCTATTGATTATTTTAAAAAGTTATTAAAAATTGAACCTAACAACAAAGAAGGGCTTGGATTACTTGGTTGGTCATATGTTCAACAAAAAGACTATAAATCGGCGGTTTCTCCGCTTCATAAAGCCATTGGTCTGGCACCTAAAAACAGTGACTTTTTTCTGGGATTAGGAATTGCTTATAAACATATTGATAAGAGAAAAGAAGCCAAAGATACTCTGCAAAAATGCCTCGAATTGTCTCAGTTTCATACCCAGGCTTATTTTTATCTAGGGCAGATATTTCACGAGGAAAAAAATTATCGTAATGCCATTATCAATCTGGATAGGGCGCTTAATTTAGATCCTTCTTATGCGGAAGCTCATTATCAAATTGGATTGGTGTATGGCGATTGCATAAATGTACCTCGCTCATTATACCATCTAAAACAAGCCTCCGAACTAGGCTATAGTAAAGCTACTACCTTTATCCAACGCAAGGGTTTTTTTGATACTCAATTTAAGTGAGTTGTTAATAGGTGGCGGTAACTCTATAAGAAAAAATAATCCTTATATAAGATTATTTTATTGGCCACAAGGCCAGTAACTTGATAGTATTTTTTTAGTCCATGTTTTCATCAACAAGATATTATTCTGATCTAGTTCCTAGTTCAGATTAGGAGGATTAAAGTAACCTTATCAAGGAGGATGTATGAAAGGTTTGATGATTTTGTTGGTGTCTTTTATTTTTTCTGCCAATCTATGGGGTAACACTGAATGGTTCATGCCCCGCAACAATTTATGGAAAGAAGACTCTTTTTTCCGTCCTAGTAATATCACTAAGGAGAGATTCTTAGAAATCATCCAAATTGCCAAAAAGATGTATGACCCTGTTGCTAAGGCTTATGGTGAGAAACTGACTATTAATGCTAATTGGGATGATGCTACGGTCAATGCCAGTTGTTCTAAATTTTTTGGCACTATAACTATTAATATGTATGGTGGATTAGCCAGACGGCCTGAGGTAACTCAAGATGGATTTGCATTGGTATTGTGTCATGAATTAGGTCACGCCTTTGCCGGTTTCCCTTACGCCAATTCTTTTTTAAAACTCTCAGCTGAAGGAGAATCGGATTATTATGGAACCAAAGTATGTCAAAAAAGTATTTTCACCGCGTTAGAAATTGATGAAGATACTTTTGAAACAACTGAGTTTACTGAAAAAACTTGTACTGAACAAAATGAAAATAAAGAAGACTATGTTAAATGTACTAGAAGTTTAGCTTCCGGTATTAGTGTTAACCGTTTATTTGCTAAACTTATGACAGGTCAAGAAGAATCAGATTACGAGACTCCTGATCCTACTGAAGTAAGTAGCACATTGCCTTCTTATCCCGAAACAATTCAATGCCGACTAGACACTTATCTAGCTGGCACTATCGGAGATAAACGACCTCTTTGTTGGTATAAACCAGGAGAACAAAACCCTGATGACGATAAATATCCATCAGAAGATGGAGAACCACTACCTCCTGTTGAAGGTGGTGGAAATGAAAATCCATTCCCCTTTCCTTTCCCATTTCCTGGCGGTGATGAAGGAGACGAAGGTGGTGAAGGTAATGAAAATCCGTTCCCCTTTCCTTTCCCATTTCCTGGCGGTGATGAAGGAGACGAAGGCGGTGAAGGAAATGAAAATCCGTTCCCTTTTCCTTTCCCATTTCCAGGAGGTGACGAAGGAAATGAAACAAGAGCCAACTCCATTTATTCTTTACCTACTATAATGTATTAAGCAGCAAATTTAACATGCGATGTGTGGGTTTCGCCCATCGCGTGTTAAATCGTTGACGGGGTGTAAATGCAACTTTCACCCCGTATTAGTCCGCCCTAAATAGTTTTCGAAGGAAGCATTTTGACTTGGATACTAATAATAGCACCAATAATAGTTTGGTATTTTACCAACTGGAAGTGGTTTATTTTTAGTATAGCTCTTTGTTTTAGTGTATTTTATTTTCAAACTCATTCGTTAAAACAATTATCGGCCAGATCCACCAAAGTCGATCTAACCTGGCTTGATTATTGCGAAGTCTTTATGGGACAAGTTTTCGGCGAAGTTTTAAAAGACGACCTAAAGAAAAAGCTTATAAAACCAACTGATAAAGACGACATTGTAGCTGTTTATTGCCCATGTATTTTGACTAAAATTACATTATCTAATAAATATTTTAAAAACCCCGAGGAAGCTTTCGATTATATGGGTACCAGCAGCCAAGGCACTCAAGATCAACAAGCCTGTGCCAAAAAAGCTTTTAAAACCAAAATTTGATCAATTAATAAGAAGATCAATTATTAAGAATTTAATCTACTATCCTGGATAGATACAGCTAGAAATACCGAAAGTATTGACAGTTATTTTCCTAATATTGTATAAACACTGATGTCGCTTAAAATTTAATACTTTTTTCGCTTTATATTTAGAGTGTTATGCGCCTTATAGTTGTATTACTAAAGCTAATTATTTTTTTATTTGTCTTGGCAACAAGTTTTTATCCAAAATCTCCTTTTAATATTAGTAGGCATCTCATTGCTCAAGAAGAACCTTTTGGAAGAACATCTCAACCTAACGATACGACTACTGGTACCTTTGATGGTTCAAACGTGCTTCGATTTCCACAACTACCAGGTATGAAAAATCAACCTCCGGGCAATACCAACCCTACAAGTAATGCTGGTTTTGTCGACAATGCAGTTTCTAGCAGCAATACAGGAACTGCTAATAATACGAAACCAGGTAGCAACGTTGTTACTTTAATTGGACGACCAGAGCTTGAAGAACTTCATCGACATATCCAAGATCCTAATTCACCCCGGCACGTTGAGGCCGTTTTATCATATGCCCAAAAAGGATTAAGCGGCACACCCATAAAACCCGCTCTCTGGGCCATAGTTAAAAATCCTTTGTCTCAACAAGAGGATTCAACAACAGCAATGGAGCTTTTAAAAGCTAAAGCTGATAAATCATCTGATCCCGCAACTCCGACCCATCTAGCTGAAATTATTCAAAACCGACAAATTGCTACCAGAATAAGAGACTCGGCAATTGACATTATGTTAGACAATTACTTCACAGCTAGTTTGAGTTTAACCATAGCTCCTTCGCACCAAAGGTTTCCAGAACTTCTACTTAGCCTTGCAGCAAACCCACAAGAAGATAGTTATATACAACGTTGCGCTTTAATGGCCTTTAGAAGATACAATATTCAGAACCCGGATACTCATCTTGGATTATTGCATATTATCAATACTCCCAATGACGAGCCATCTCTTAAAGAAATGGCAATAAAGGCCATAAATAATCCAGACCTAACTAATCCCCAAATAGTATCACTTTTGCTAAACATTCTTGCTGATCATTTATATACGGAATCTATGGATTCAATTGGTTGGGAAGCAAAAAGTAGACTAAGTAATCATAGAGGAGGGCACATACCGCAACTAATTGACATCATGCACGACTCCGATCGATCCATTGAATTGCGTACTGCTGCAATAACAGTTCTAGGAGCAATTGGAAGATCATATGACCAAGAAATTGAAACACGGATCGAGCGAGGAGAAAGTATTATTAGATACCAACAAAGTTTACCAATAGAAATATTAATGATTTATCCAGGATTATTTTCCTTAGCCGAAGATACAGCTCAAGACACTAATATTCGTATGGCTGCCTTTGATGAACTTAAAGCTAGCAATAATTTAAAATATGATGAAACACATGCAAACCATGTTAGAGCCTGGGCCAGTACGCTCAAAATAAATCCCCAACAATTTATGGAACATTGCGCTACTTTAAAACGAGGATTTGATCAACACGCACAGCATTTATTAATAAAACCAAGTAATCCTTCAGCAACAACCTCACACCGAAATAGAGGCTTTTAGCCACTAATCCCCGCGGTACATTACTGAATAAAAAACTCAATCGTCATATCTGGAGCCGCTATAGGGGCAGTTTTTCTAACTCCATTGGTATCTTCTGCTTCTATATATAAAGAAATTTTACTTCCTCTAATTTGTCCCGGTATAACAATCTTATAATAATCATCCTGATAATGTGGCATAGGTGAGGTTTTTACCCTGGAGTTATTTACTCTCCAATGCAGCAAAGGATTTTTATCAATCTTGCCACCTGGACTAGGAAAAACCTCCGCTAATATCTCTAAATCTCTTTTTTCATTACTTGGAACATAAGGGATGGTTGGAAAAATAAACAATGTATCCTGTTTATGTATATTTCTAGTTCTACAATGAATCGAATCACCCCAGGAAGTGCTTCTAGCATCTACTCCAACAATTTCATAACCAGGCAAAGTCTTCTGATAAACCTCTTTTACATAATCATCCTTTTCATCTCCATACGTAGGAAAGTACAAAACTCTATTACTTATAAAGGAATTAATATAGGCTCGGTAATTATCAGAATACCAACCAACTTTAGGAATCATTTTCATTCGTATAATTTTATAGGGAGTTCCGTAAGGACTCTTTAGAGTTTTAAGTCTACTTACCATATTCTCTGAATCAGCTCTATACCTTGATCCTTCTGGAAATTCACTAAAAACAAAAGTATCCGGAGCAACAAGTTTTCCAAAAGTATCAAAATGCTCTATAGTAATTCCGGGTGCTAGTTTCCCCGTGGTATACCTTTCAATACCTAGATAAGCTTCCATTCGATCATACACATCTACCTTAGTTAGCATCGGATTTTCACGAAAAACCAGCGTTGAACTAAAACCATTGCCCAAACCATCAGCATAAAAATTTCCACCTGTATGCACCAATCCAGGCTGATATATAGGTAGTTCCAATTCTTGAGCAATAAACTCGGGAACCAAATCATCTAAGGGTCGAGGACGATTATAAACCGTATCCACTATTCCCATCTGTCCTTCATCATCCAATATAAATAAAGGACCATAATCACGAACCCAAATACTATTTGTCGGGACAACATAAAAAGAGATATTATCTGAATTAACATTATTATCGGCCAACCATTCTTGCCACCAATTTTGGTAATATAAATCGTCAGCCAATATTTTTACTTTATTTCTGGAAGCTAGAGCAGATATTAATGATTTATTATTCCATAAAACCATTACCGCTTGTGAATCTTCCCATTCCCCTAAGGATCTTACCTTTCCACCAGGTGGTGGAGTTTGAGGCACTTCCTCATAACGAAGATTAAACGCTTCAAAAGAAGCTAGACCAATCGGTAGATTCTTTTTATCTGGCTGGATTGCCCATAAAGAAGATATAAAAAACAAACTAAATAAAAGACAACTACTGAATAACAATTTTATACGAATAATATCTTTCATGATTCTAGTCCCCCTCCCTAGGATTTGAATTATTACCAATGTAATTTTTATCTATTCAAATATGTAAGTATCATACTAATATATTGTAGACAAGAGTTTTACACGGTAACGCACTTAAATAATTTAAGATTGTATTTAAATATTTCATTTGCCATTACAATATGGAAAAGGCCTCAGCATTACATGTTTAGCACCACCCATTTTGTATTAGAAAAATTATTTCTAGCCTTACATCATATACTTGGTTTATAATATTTCTTAAGGTAATAATCTAATATTAAATCTGATATAAAACAGCAAGTTGCTTTTTAATTAATTTTATTATTTTTTCAAATTTTCCAAGGAAGGTATAATTATGAAATACATATCATTTATTCTTCGTATATTAATTTTGTCAATATTCATTATGCAATTTATCTATTGTTCCTATGACGACTCCAGTGGTGACAGCAGTGATGACGATAAAATGCAAGAGGAAAGTGAAGAAGAAAGTGAAATTGCCGTCCAAAATCCTACTATCAAATTTCTCAAAAATACCTCCGTCTTGGCAAATTCAGTAGGCAATCCAGCCTATCATCATACAATAGATCTTACCAAAAAATCCAATTTAACCACTGCCTCAACTAACAATTTTCTAAAACCATTATTGGTTTCTTTGTTTAATTTATTCAGCTCTGATCAAATTTATGATCAAATATATAACAGCAGTGGTGAATTTAATGATGATAGCCCATTATATAACCCTCTGGCCAAATATGATACCGATGCTCCCAGTGCCACCGACCCTGATCGTTTTGATCCTTGTGAAGATTGGGGAGATTTTAGCCTTCGATACAATCTGACTTCATCTTTGAATTATGTATGGTTGTTTGGTAATGCCTTAAGCAGAAACATGGGGGAATCTGACTTGTCCAGAAATGTATTTGGAGTTGAATATACCGACTTACAACGTGGAACCTGTAAAGAAAAACTATTTAAAAACGTTGTATTAGGTATAGCTTCTCAAGCTGACTTTAATACCGTTCAAGAAACCAAAGAAGAAATAGCCGGATACGATAATAATAACGAACCTATTGTAGAATTTATCCCAACCGGAGAAGAGTATGTTGGTTGGGATGCGCTAGATGAGGAAGCAACGAAATATATGAATAATATTCAGGCTTGTTACGAAAGTCCTGAGATGGGCCCTGAGGAAATAGAATATGACGATGATGACCTAGCTATGATTTATGTTACTGATCCCATTGGAAAAACCCCTAACATGCGAGTTAGCGCCTCTGAAACCACAGTAATGGTTCCGGTTGTTGTAGGACAAACATGTGATGAATATGGTGAAAATTGTCGAGATATTGTAGAAATGCAAGCCAAAGCAGCTTGTAATATTGGTGATAAACAGATTGTAGATAGTGCGGGGCATCCTTGCTGGGCCTTTTGTAAAGAAAGGTACATTCCTAACCAGACTTGTTATACCGGAGCATTAAAAGAAACCAGAGATGCCAATATAGAAAATCCTCTTTCTGCTACTGCTACATCGTTGGAAAATTCATTAAATAACCGCCGCAGGGCAATAATGAAAGATAAGGACTCAGATGAGATATATGTTCCTTATAGCACTCCTACTTCTCCAGGTGACGAAGCTCAGCCTCTCACCGAACCTCATGTCATCAGAGAACGCGGCTTTTTATATATGTCGATTAAAAATGGAGACAATATTTATAACGTCCGGGTTCAGCATAATCTCCATAAAGATTTTATTTTTGGAAGTAGCACTAAACGAGATTCCGGTTTCCGACCTCCTCCCCACACCTTTACCTTTCCACTTCCCTTCTGTCCAAATTCGAATACAGAATATGAATATGCGGTTTGTAACGTTCCTAAATCAAGACACGCATTATTTGGAGGTAGTTCAATTCCGCATTGTTTAACTGAAGATTCATCATTTCCTAATACCTATAAAGAGGAAGTAAGAAAATGGGTAGTTAGTAATTTACGAGTAGCCGACACTCGAATCCCTGATCCAGAAGGCTGGGATTCCATGAATTCTATTGGAGGAAAAAAGCGTTGGCAGTGGGCCTTCCAATTGTTAGAGAAAACAACGTTCAAATTTGTTAAAAATACCTCCGAAACCTCTTACTGGGATATTGGAAACAATTACCAAAATATTACTGGAACCGAAGGAATGTGTAATCTTGATAGAGGAAGCCGTGGCTTTAGATATTTTAAAAACAACAATATCAAATTCAAATACTATACTTATAATGGCTATTCTGAAGAAATCGATGAAATATATATATATATGGATACCAATTATAAATCAAAGCACATGTGGCATGCAGGCTGGAAAGAACCAGACGCCAGTTCTCCAGGAGTTGCAGAAGTAGCGGAAGAATACAAAGTTACACCTGTCGGCAAAGATTACCCCTGTTTTTATTCAAACGGTACTACAAGTGGTACTTTTAAAGCGACCCAATATGTTGACACAAGTTATAGTCCCTTAGTTATCAATATAAATACTAAACAAGGTGTACATTTAGTCGGTTTAGATGCAGGTGTAAGATTTATGGGAAGAAGATCTATTAGAAAACGAGATAAACGAAAAGAGGAGTATGATAACACATATACAATGATCCTACGAGATGAAGAAGATATGTTTAAGGGAGTACAAAGAACTGGAGTTATTGTTAAATCATATGTAAATACGGGCTGGATCGATGGGGCACAAGGAGATGCTTTATTAGTATATGATTTGAACGACAATGGTAAAATTGACAGCGGTTTTGAATTGTTTGGAGAAGCGACTGTAGTAGAAAAAGAAATGAAATATGAAAATGAATGGGGAGATCACGATGTCGGCACTTTTGCTAAAAATGGTTTTGTTGCTTTACATCAGTATGACCAAAATGATGATTTAATTATCGATGAAAAAGATGATCAGATCTGGCCCAAATTGAAATTATGGCAAGATGGCAAAGCCGGAATACCTGATGGAGTGGTTGATGAAGTCGAGTTATTGAGTTTAAGCGATGTCGGAGTCGTTAGTTTTAATTTAGATAAAGTGGTGGTAATGAACGAAAGAGATAAATATGGAAATCAAACCAAATTACGCTCAATTATCAAATACAAAGATGATAATGGAGAAATTCAAGATGGAATTATCTTCGATGTCTATTTCACCTACGATCCACTATCACCACAGGAGCGTAACGCGATCAGATCAATGACTGATGAAGAAAAAAATAATATGATTGATTTACGAAATTTGTAATAAAATGGCCAGTAAAGCCATTATCAATAAAATTGTATTTCAATTTTTAAAACATATTACTATCAATCTATTCTTCAAAGTTAGCTTATGGTTACTAATTGTAGTAGGCACCTTTATTCACTTTTATAAAATTCTGGATATTCCCGGTGGAATACTGAATGATGAAGCAACAGTTATAAATTACACCACAGAATCGTTTAAAAAAGATCGATTCACCCCTTATCGCGAAAGCCCTCATCGAGTTGAAACACTGCATGGAATTATGCAATCTATACTACCTTCTTTCACTGTTCCTGAAATTAATAATCACCGGATATATGCTAGGGTACTTTGTATTTTTACCATTATTCTGTTTTTTATATTTACAAATCAGATAGTAGGTCAAACTTGGGCTTTTTACTCTACCATAATGCTTTGGTTAAATTTTTGGTTTGTTTTTTATTCTCGTATTTTATGCTCAATGACCGGAATTATACCGCTATTTCTTCTTTCTTCGATAATATTTCTAAAAATTATTCGAAGAGATATCATAAATCCCTCAACTTCGTTTTTTAAAATATTCCAGTTCTTTTGGTTATGGCCGTTATTTTTATTCATAATAAATATAATTGGGTTTTTTTATTACACTTCCTTCCGCATTGTTATATTGACTCAATTTATTATCTCACTGCTATATTATAAAAAATACAGAACCACCATCCGTATAATCCTCTTCACCGGCTTACTAGGGGTTATGGTAACTGTTGCTATTTTTCTAATCACAGATACCCCCTTAGAATTAATATTTTTGCGAGGTAATTGGAACATCAAATCACTAACAGAAAGAAACATATTGGCTAATTTATTTTATAGTTTGCTGGTTCCACTTATTAAGCCGCCCATCTCCTATTCTTATTTCTCAAAAGCATTTATGGGGGATTCTACATCTTATTCTTTTTATACGGTTACAAACTACTTTATCCTCGGTACTGTCTACAGTTTTTTTTACTTAATAGGACTATTATCGACCATTAAAAATTTTTTCATGGTTCTACGTCCAAAAAAATATTTAAAATTATCTTTGCTACCTACAATTTATATTATTTTATTGTTTCTCTTTTTACTCCTTATTATAGGAATTGCAGGACCCAGCTATGGTCGCCTATTACCTTGGTGCTTGGGAACTTCCATTTTAGCTGGATATGGTCTGCAGGTTATTTATCAAAAAATTGATATAATAAACATTCAGTGGTTAAAAAGATCTTGTGTATTTTTATTAGTCGGGATTTTAATTTTAATACCCATACAAACATTCAATCTATTGGCTAACGCTGAACACAGTCCAGTAATAGCACTGCGATTTAATAAATACCCTGTCTTAATGTTTGAAGCTCTTCAATCAGACAAATCCTGGCAAAATAAAACTAAATTTGTATTTTGCCCACACAATTATACTTTATGTAAGTATTACAGCCATAAAATATCTAATTTATTGCCAGTACGTCATTATCTGGATATAAAACAAACCATAAAATTTATTCCAGATTCATCTACCTTTCTAAAAGAAAAAATCTACTTACTATGGCCCTATGCGCCTGATTATAATGATTACATCTTTGCTAACATGTTTAAACCGTTATTCAATTTGAATTATGAATTACATGATTTAAATCGCCATTTTAATATAGAAGCTAATGAAAAAATATATCTTCAAAATAAATTTACTTTTTGGAAAATAACCATACAACCATAAGTGTAGTTGTACGGACATAGATATTATAATTATGCAGGCACAAGTGTTGAAAAAATAAGGAGTAATATTAAGAAGCAAGAAAAAAGGAATAGGAAAAAATGATAAATTACTTAATTAATTATCCTCTTACCATAGTATCTATATTTTTATATTCAATGTTTTTACTCACTTATTATATTTTTCCTTATCAAAACAGCATCTGGTTATCCGAGGATAACTTGATTGAATATACTCAATTTTTTCTATATTTATTTGCCTTTATATTTGCAATAACAGATATTTACAACACACAAATAAACAAAGAGAAAACCTCAAGAGCCATTTGGATTCGCTACCTATGGGTCTTTTTATTATTTTTCCTGGCCATGGAAGAAATCGATTGGGGATCAAGAATCATTCAATATCGTTTTCCCACTTTACAAGATATCAACAGTTATCGGGCCGTTAATCTGCACAATATTGTTACTTATCAAGATCCTCGTATTGTGTATTTTGTTTTTTTTCTTATCTTTGGCTTGATCTTACCTTTATTAGAGAAAAAACTAATTCCCAAATTTAGCGCAAATTATTATCCAACTTTCCTGGACCAGGATTACATTATAACAATGAGTTTAGGGTTAGGATTAACTATTCTTATCCATTTTACTCAGATACGTCCTTTCTATGAGTTCTCTGAACTGTGTATAGCTGCTTCTTTTTTCTATCTGGAAGGAAAACGACTAAATTTAAAAAATAAAAAGAATGAAAAAAATGAATTTTGGTTAATAGTTATTTTATTGGTTATTTGTTTTTCACTAGGGTTTAGTTATTTTAAAATGGGCATAACCACTTCTTACCGAGGATTTAACCCGGACCATTTAATAACTAGAAGTTTATTGAAACCAAACAATTGGAAAAGATCTATCTCTATAAATAGAGAGCTTATTACCGAGAACAAAGTAAATCCATATTTTTGGGGATATCTTCCTGCAAATAATGCTTCTCGTTTTTTCTTATTAAGTCATCTTTATAATCTAGGAAAGAAAGAATCTTCTAGTGAATTATTCTTATCACACTCAAAAAAAGCAGCGCAAAAAGCCATTGCTCAAAATAAATTTCTATTGTGGATGATTGAGAACCGTCAAAAACAACCAGGTATGTTAACCGATAAAGAACAAAGGGAAATAATTAATGACCACCTAGCTTTAAAGGATTTTTTTAAACTTAATTACCATGCAGTCATGCAAGGAATCTTGACAGGAAAGCTTCCTTATCCAAGAACCATCGAATTTGAATTAACTGATATTTACCGATTATTGTTAAACAAATAAAATAATTCATGTCTAAAAATTAACAAAGAAGAATTTACTATTCTTTAATTACAATAGATTATATAATTATATTAAAATTATATTAAGGAAAATTCGATTATCGACGATTCCAAGTAATTAAACAAATAATTATATAATATTTTATGCCTACCTTTATTAACCAAAAGGGTTTTATTTAACTTTTTCAAAGGAGTTCTTTATGAAGAGATGGTGCTTATTTATTTTTATGATCCTAGGTTTGTGTAGTGTTGCTTTTGGAGCAAGTGAAATTGACAGCATTACTGGTCAGCTAAAGGATGTAACAAAAAAAATTAATAATTTAAAAAAAAGTGGCAAGGTCACTCATGATGATGTCGAATCCATACACAAAAAAATATCGGAACTTCAAAAAGCATTTGACAATCTAGCTGATCAAGCAAGTGAACAATCTCATTCTGGTGGTGATCACCAAGGCCATAAAAAAAGTCACTCAACCGGGCATGATATGAAACATGATAAGCGTCATTCAGGCGGATATAGCAAAAAACATGATAAACGTCATTCAACCGGGCGTCATAAAAAACGTGAAAGAGGCCATTCGGCTGGACATAAGAAAAAATCTAAAAAACATAAGTACAAACATTAATTCAGAATTTACTAATTTATATAAAGCTTCCCTGAGAATATCAGGGGAGTTTTTTACCTCACCTATAATATCGTAAACGTTTGAGCCTTGTTCAAAAATGGTAAATAGTTTTATACTCTAGCTTACTATATTGATCTCGAATCAGATAAAAAAATTAAAAAAAAGCTCGGAAAAAAGAAAAACGATCAATAATACCCATTACTTTATCGGGAAAATAAGCCAAGGAAGATACAATAAGGGCAAAAACCATTAAAATAATGGCCCAGCACCAAAGCATAATAGATGATTTTGAACTTTCGGATATTTTAGATTTAGACTTGTTGTTCTTGGCTGGAAAAATGTTTTTAATTCTTCTTTGTTTTAAAACATTCTCATTTTCTGATTTTTCGACTTTAGGAGAAGAATTACTCAAAGTATCATTCAAAATATTAATCGAAGTGTTACTCGAAGTATTTCTATCAGAAAAGTTTGCATCTTCTTTTCTCTGAACCTTAGTACTAACTTTTTGATTCACTAATGGTGGTATCGATAAATTTGCAGTAGTTTTTTTCACATTTAATTTAGGAATATTCAAAGATAATACACTATCATCATTAATCTCAGGTTTTAAACTCCTGGTAGACTCGGTCGAATCAATTTCCCCGTCGAATATGATTTTAGAGGCATCCAAAGATTCGTTATGCAAATATAGACCGTTCTTTTGAGCCGCCACTCTCTTAAAGATAGATACTAAAGACTTATGATGACCAGCTCTGATCCACTTATTATGTTCATAGGAAAACACGGGAGTTGAAGGGGTTAAATGTCCGCCATGCACAGCTTGAGCAACTTGATCGAGTTTAAATATTTTTTCCTGATTATTCAAACTAGCTGTAATGGTTTTATCTACAGCATGATCTTGTTCTAAAGAAGAAACTTCGATTGGATTTTTACTCGGAAGGATATCAAAATCACGACATTCACCCAAGGTAATCCAATTAGAGAGGTTTTTGTGCCAAACATAAGTAGTACTATTAACCTCTCTAGTAAAAAATTTTTTTTGCAGTTCTTTAAATGAAATAGGACCTAAAGGACTACGCGTTCCCCGAAGATTATAGTAAATTCCTGTACTAGGAAGAACTATCTTATAATCTGAACTTGATATGTTCGTCATGCTTATAACAAATCTATGTTAAAATTATCTATACATTAGTATAGCAATATTCTACAAACATATACAAGAACGATTATACAGGCTTTATTTTTTGATTTATTTCTTAACTATCCTTTTTTTTACCCAATGAAACTTCCGATGATGATCACTTATCTACGGTAGTTGTAGATGAAGGTGGGGTTGATGATTTTTTTACAGCTTTAGCCGATGATTTCTTTGTAGCTTTTGTTGGTGATTTCTTTGTAGCTTTTGTTAGTGATTTCTTTGTAGCTTTTGTTGGTGATTTCTTTGCTGCTTTTGTTGGTGATTTCTTTGCTGCCTTGGCAGGTGATTTCTTAACTGTCTTTGTTGCAGTCTTTTTTTTGCTTGTTTTATCAACAGAAATCTTCTTGGTTTTTTTAACCGGAGAAGCTTTTGGACTTACAGTTTTGGTGCTACGGATTTTTTCTGATACGGTGTTTTTAGCCTTTTTAGTTCCCGGGACAATTTTAATAGATGTCTTGAATCCTTTAAAAGAACTAGAGATTTTGATAAATTCTCTGGTTAAAGAATCAATAGTCTTTTTTACTTCATCCAAAGTTTTTAATTTGGGTTGAATAGTATCCTTCATGAGCCTAGATACCTTATTTTCAATAAATTTCTCTAACTCAACTCTTCCATCTTTGAATTTAGTAACAATTTCATCCTTCAAAACTTTATCAGCCATTTTCTTAAGGTCTTTTTCAAACATAAGAAATAAACTATCCAAAGTAGTATTCTTGCCATTTATTTTAACACTCAATTTTTTTTGTTTTAAGATCTTCAAAGCATCTCTCTCAAGACGATCTAATTTTATTTGTAATTCTCTTGATTTTTTTTGAAAAAACTTCGGAATGTCAATGTCAAAAAATCCCTTATTCTTCATAATTTCCACCTCGTATATTTATTAATAAAATTCAATATTTCTATACCTCTAGTATTATAGGTCTTTTCCCATAATTATTGGTAATTGTAAACAAAAAAAGTATAGAGTAAAAAGTAGTGTAAATATAGACTGTTACTATTTCTAGTATTGACAAATACTTAAAAATAAGGGAAATTAATTGTCTCGATCAAATAGATAGGTCGAGGGGCTTACCCCGCTTGGTTTATCTGTTAAATTATTATTATAATTATATAAGATTATAAAAGACTAAAATTGACTAATTCGGAGATTTTATGCAGCTAAAAGATTTAGAAGAAATTAATAAAACTCGCAAATTAGCAGGTCTACCTCTAATAATGATAAAAAACAGATCTTGTAACGTATGTTCAAAAAAGTTCCCTTCTCACGGTGATAGAACATGTCCTGAATGCGCAAAAACTAGAAAAAAAATATCTGGTATGTATTGCGGAAGACAACTATACTAAAGTCGAAAAACCCATTCATCAATTTCATCAACCTAGTTACATTAAAAAAAAGTAAATCCTATAAGAAAGTATATATTACTTCTATCATTTATTTTTGAAGGCATTTCTACTAAGGAAATCTCCGAAATCTGGTCGCTAATAGGAAAATAAATTTCATAACCCATTTTGAGAGAAAATCCATTGCCCCACACCCAATTACCTCCACAACCTGTTTTTATTCCCATAGATTTAATAGAAGCACTCTCATCAGAACCAGTATTTTCGATAGACTCATATAATTTCACCTTCCGATCATAATAAATACCGGACAAAGAAAGGAAAACAAAACGAAATGGGGATTGCTTTTTTTGAGCATAATCCATACTTATATTTTTAACAGGATAAATCTCAATACCCACTGACACACCAGTAGATGATTCTATGGCTCTATCAACTGACTCAAGCTTATATTCATTAGTAACAGGCTTTGAAATACCTTTCATCAATTCGAGGGTTGTTGAAAACATATTAAAGTTACCAGCCATTTGAATTAAGGTGGTTCTACCTGTATTACCACCTATAAATAACTGTAAATTGCTTGCTTGAGATTGATGAGATCCAAAAACAACCAATAGAAATAAGAATATTACAACGCTAATTCTAACAAAAACCATGTTTTAAATTATGCCCCAATATTAGGCAAATAACAAGTAATCATGCTTTAGATGCATCGCTTAACCACAATTGTTTTCTATTATTCCATTACGCTCTAATGTATAATTGAAACTAAATTAACATTTAAACAGTGATGTATAAGTAATTTAAGTATTAAGTATATTGGCAAGGAAGAGCCTTTCTATGGAAGCCAGCTATTTATCACCATTTAAGTCAGGAGAACTAGAACAAAAAGCCAATTACCTCAATGATATCCTGCAAAATTGTACTCTATGTCCCCATAAATGTCTTATTAATAGGACAAAGGACGAAATGGGACAATGTAATACAGAAGCCTTGCCCATGGTTTCCAGTTATGCTCCGCACTGGGGAGAAGAACCGCCCTTAGTTGGTACTGGTGGCAGTGGAACTGTATTTTTCACCAATTGTAATCTATCCTGTCAATTTTGCCAAAATTATGACATTAGTCAATTAGGTCGAGGCATGATAACACCTATCGCCCAGTTAGCTAAAATTTTCTTATTTATGCAGAAGTGTGGTTGCCACAATCTTAATTTAGTAACCCCAACACATGTTATACCAGCAGTTATAAAGGCCCTTTTATTAGCTATTCCCAAAGGATTTAATCTACCCTTAGTCTACAATACAGGTGGATACGACCTACTAGAAACCATAGAAGTTCTAGATGGAATTATTGATATTTATCTTCCCGACATGAAATATGCCGATAATAAAATCGCTCAAAAATATTCAAACATTCCCAACTATGAACATTATAATAAAAAGGCCCTCAAAGAAATGTACCGCCAAGTTGGTATATTAAAATGTGATAAAAATGGTGTTGCCCAAAAGGGTTTGATCATTCGTCACCTAGTGTTACCTTTCAATTTAGCTGGTAGTGAAAATATTATAAAATTCGTTGCAGAGGAACTTTCACCACAAGTACATTTTAATCTAATGAAACAATACCATCCTGCTTATAAAGCTTATCATGAAGATAAACTTAATCGTAGGGTAAGTGATTACGAATATGACCAAGCAGTAGATTTAGTAAAAGCTTATGGTCTAACTAATTGCTGGATTGATTGAATGTTGGATTAATTGAATATTTCTGCCCACGGCGTTAAAATAACAATTTTTCCAAAACATGTATTGCCAATAATCTTGAGGAGGACTTTTTGACTATCCATTCATTTGACCCGTCAGGAATTAATATCAGGCTATATGGCAAACTCTCTATTTTAAATAATTTCTTCCATTGACTTTCTTGATCATAGATAGATTTAAAAGACCAAGAAAGTTTTCTCAATAACTTTTGAGCATTTTTTCGCCTTTTATCTAAACTAACCGTTAATATTTGATTTTTATATTTCTGATATCCTTTTTTTAAATGCTTTAACTCAACTTTACAAGCAACGCACCACGAGGCCCAAAACACAACATACATGGGCTTATCAGTAATTATCAATTTCTTTCCTGTAAGCATATCATTTAAAGTAAGTTGCGTTATTTGAGCTTTACTTAACCTTAATTCTCCGGCCCAAAGAAATGGACCCCATACAGCAGTCACCATCACATAAGGCATAACCAAAAAGGGAATAAATCTTTTTAAGAATATTTTAACTATTTGAACGATATGATATTTCATTCGGGAACTCCCAATTTCTCCAATATCTCATCTAAAGAGGGTAATTGGTTAAATCTGGCTATGTCTTGGTGTTTTGAGTTAAGCAGAACAAAAAGAGGATATTGTAACCCTCCCATTTCTTCAAATAATTGACTCTCCTGATCAACCAGAATTTTATAAGTAATCGGTAGAGGAAATTCATCTTTCCATACTTTAACATCAGCTATAAATTCTCCAATACTAATGCCGATTATAGTGAAATTAGCTTTTACTTTTTCATTTGGTACATATGATTTTTGTATTTCTATAGTTTCCTCAAAACAACTAATACAAAAAATACTAAAAAAATGAATCAAGATAGCTCTATCATTAAAAAGAACAGATGATATACTTATTGTTTCTCCTTCTAAATCAGGTAACTCAAAGACAATACCAGTATCCATTGTATCGATATTCGATGAATTCTCTTCATTGTTATTATTTTCATTTTCATCCAAATTGCCATCTATCTCCTCTATAGCCTCAGAACTATCCGCAGAGTTTTGACCACCTATTTCCATCATTTCATCGTCAGTATTATCAACACCATCATTTTCTTCATCATCAGTAGTCTCAATTATGGTTATATTTTGATCTGACTTCGTTTCAATCTCTTCAGATAATTTACCATCATCATTATCTAAAGAATTATTTTCTGATAAACCGTGTTGCCTCTCTTTATTATCATCAGAAATAGCTCCCTTATCACTGCCATTAGAAACTTTACTACTACCATTAGAAATAGATGCTTGATTATCCGCAGATTCTAAATCACTTGCTTCTCCATCCAACTTTGATTCTTCGTGATCATCATCGTTTTGCTTTAATAACGGTTTTTTTTTCTTATTTGATTTTAGCTGCTTTTTATGTAAAAGAGCTTCCTCAACCGAGAGGCCTTCTTTTTTTAATCCACAGGACCATGTAAGAATAAGTGATGACCATATAACAAATTGAGCAAACATCATTCTCTATAACTCCACTTGCCACTTACTATATATGGACCAGCTACTTAAATCTTGATTGGAATCAATCTGTGACGCACCAATACTAATTTTATGATTTTCTCTCACTGGAACCAAAGCACGAAACCCTAGCAAAGATGTATACCTATTAATTAACTTGGATCTAATACTATCCTGAGCGGTAATCATTTGAGCCTTTTCAATTTCATGACCATAACGAAACCAGATACTAACTACCCAATCCTCAAACACCGATAAAGTTGACAAATAGCTAAATTTCACTAGACCCCACATAGCGCTTAAAACACCATATCGATAATCAATTTTTAAATCTTCTTCTTCCACATAATAGCCCACCCCCAACATAAAACTGGAATCCCAGGCAGTAATAGCATTGATTAAACGAGCTTGGATTAAATAACCATAAGGCCTTTGATCCTGATCGATCAAAGACCAACTTACCTTACCCATCATGGTACTTGATAAGATTTGTTTCACTCCAACACTAGCCTTACGTACAGTGGTTACACCTGAGTGTTGTATAGATTTCAATAGTAGGTTTAAATAATAATCCGCAGGAGAAATGGCCCGATCATATCCTAGGGAAAAAGATATCTCTGTCATTCTTTGAAATAAAAAACGGGAATACCCTAGACTAAGCCCTTTGTTGTGATAATCAATACCTCCTAATTCAGTAAAAGCCGAAACAAATACATTATTTTGTTGATTAACTGGTAATTCTAAACTCAACGAAACGGGAAAAAAATACTCATCATACCCCTTAACTCGTTCCAAATAGCCTTTTTGCAGATAAAATTCTGGGGTTAAATTACCTTTCTGCAAACCCAACGAAAAAGTTGAAGTAAGATTATTAACAAATCCATAGCCCTCCGTATCTTTAATTACAAAAGTAGATTGTTCTATCTTATGACCTTTAGTAGGTCGTTCCAAAACATGCTTAAAGGACATTTCACGAGCTGATAAATAAAAACTATCTATCCAAGGAGTAAAATTATTTACCCAACTACCTAAAAGATATAAGGTTATAAGTATAGGTGAATGGATTATAATCCGCATGTAATGCAGCCTCCATAACTAATACCACCCATACCACCGGGATTTAATTCAACTCGTTTGATTTGTAGTCGGCAAATATCATAACCAGTATCATCAATATTCATGATAGGTGAAGCCAGATATTCTCTATCGACAATCTTTATTGTTTTACAACTAACAATGTTTACAAATGCAATACTGCTTATGAGTGCAATATTTAATTTACAAGCTCTAACTTTTAAAGTTCTAACTATTAAGATTCTAGTTATTATTGTCATTATCCATATTGTTATTATCTGCATCAGAACCATCTTGATTGTCTCCTGATTCTTGTAGATCTGAGGCTATAATTTCAGAGATCTGAGCAAAAACATCACCTTCAAATGTTCCAATATGACTCCAAAGACCCTTAATGTT